>JBLHNG010000652.1:0-5142 GCA_047621685.1 Myxococcota bacterium
CCACAAAGAATCAACCTTGTGACCTACCCAGTGGCAGCGGTGTGCTGGTAGGTGTCCCGTACCGTCTGCTCGCCAGCTTCACTGAGACTGCCGCCATAGCGCTCAAGGTAGCTGGCCTCTCGAATGGCGGTGAACCGATCATAAAACTCACCGATGTCCTCATTGGTGAGGTCGGGGAGGTTGAGGATGGACTGCCGGTGGTTGGCGGGCAGGTTCTCGTAGCCTTCGGGCAGGATCCCCAGATCGAGACAGGTCTTAAACAGCGGGGTGCCGGGGTAGGGGTAGAACACGAAATAACCAAAGTCGTGGGGCTGCAATTCGTGGTGCAGCGCCAGGGTCATCTCGAGGTCTTCGCGGGTCTCGTGGGGCACACCGAGCATGTAGTTGGCGGTGGTGATGATGCCTGCCTCTCTCGTCCACCGGAAGACGTCGATGAGCCGCTGGTTACCGACCTTGCGCAGCATGACCTCGCGACGGATGCGCTCGCTGCCGCTCTCTACGCCGTAGGTGATGTGCTTGCAGCCGGCCTCGGCGAGTTCGTGCAGCATGCGCTGGTTGACCGTCTCGACCCGGGCGTGCAGGGAGAACGGGGTGGCGCCATTGTCCTTGTGGACCGTGCAGAATTCACGCACCCACTTGTGGTTGATGGTGAAGGTGTCGTCGAGGAAGATGATGTAGGTCAGCCCAAGATCGTCTCCCGCCGAGCCGCCTCGCAGCGCATCCAGCTCGGCAGAGACACCCGCATTGGAGCGACGGCGGCCGTAGTCGTTGTACATCTCGTTGTACATCCGCGCCGCACAGTAGGTGCAGGGGAACGGGCAGCCCCGCTGGGTGATCATGTGCCGCACCCCGTAGCGCTCGTTGAGCATGTCTCGGGCGATGAACGGCAGGTCGTCGAGGGGGTCGAGCGGCGGGCGCAAGATGGGACGGGGCTGACCGGCGCGCTGGATGTTGAGGAGATCGTGCTTGGGAAGCTGACCTTCCACGGCGATGTGCTCGACAAGCTCCAGCAGCGCGCCCTCGCCCTCTCCGAGGCAGACGAGGTCGAAGCCGGGAGATGCGAGCACCTTCTCGGGGGCGAAGGTAGGGTGGAGGCCGCCAGCGATGACCGGCACGTCGAGCTGAGCCCGAAGCCCGGCAACGATCCCCCGGGCGCGCAGCCACTGCCGGGTGGTCAGCGACAGCCCGATGAGCCCCGGGGCGTGCTGGCAGACCGCGGCCACCACGTCGTCGATGGTGTGCTTCATCTCCACGGTGAAGATGGAGACAGTGTGGCCGTTCTTGCGGAGGTAGGCGGCGAGGAACGCTGGTCCGATGGAGGCCACCGACCAGGTGCTCTCGGTCTGTACCTCCAGGAAGAGAACATGCATGGCTCAGGTACCTCCTGTGAGGAAGTCTATCGGACCAGCAGCGAAGCGGGGGAACAGGTCTCCGACCAGCGGGGTGTCTGGGGTGGGGGATCGGAAGTGGTTGAACGGGTGGGGGGCGTGCCCGGGAGCCCAGCGCACGTCGTCGGTGATGAAGGTCAGCGACCATGCTCGACGGTGGCGGAGGGTGTTGTTGCCGGGGGACATGTGCCAGGACAGCGGGTGGTGGACGAGGAGGTGGCCCCGGGAGAGGGGGGTGGCCACTGCGCGGTGCTCGTGTGCGGGCCAGTCCAGCGGCGGGAGGTCCTGTCGCCAGGAGGGGGAGCCGGGGGAGATGAAGTTAGTCGGCTGCTTCTCGCCCATCTCATGACTGCCGGGCACATAGCGGAGGCAGCCCATATCGGCCGTGATGTCGTCGAGTGCGAGCCACATCGTCAGCCCACCGGGGGCGGAGAGCGGCCAGTAGGCGTAGTCCTGATGCCACTGGACCCGTCCGGTGGTGCCGGGGGGCTTCCAGATGAGGTTGTCCTGAAACAGGGTCACTGACTCCACCCCGAGGATCGCTGCGGCCAGGGCGCCGAGGCTGCTCTGAAGCAGGACCTCTCGAAACGCTGGGAGCTGCTGCCACAGGTTGAACTGGAGGATGCCGTACTCGTTGGTCGCGGGCGGAGCCTGGGCGGACCAGTCGATGAGCGCGGCGACGAGCCGGTCGATGGTCGCGTCGGGCAGGAGCGGCGGCAGGGCCGCGAAGCCGTCGGCCCTGTATTCTTGCTGGAAGTCCTCCACGCCTGCCCCCCAATCCGATGATAGCCAAAGAGCATCAGCCGGGAGGGCAACGTGAAGAAGGAAGACATCCCCTGGAAGCACGGCGTAGTGCTGGTCTGCACCAACCAGCGGCCCGATGGCGCCAACAAGTCGTCGTGTGGTCGGGTGCGTGGCGAGCAGGTCCGACGACAGCTCAAGCAGGACACCCGGGCAAACGGTGGCGCAGCAGCGCAGTGCCGGGTGCTCTCCAGCAGCTGCCTGGACGTCTGCCCCGAGAACGGCGTAGCAGTCGCGGTGATTCCCGGTGAGGAGATCCGAATCGTCACCCCCGGCGCAGATGACGCCGAGCTGCTGGCGTGGGTGCAGGAGCAGATGGGGCGACTGGCAGAGGGCGGCAAGGCCCGACGCACCCTGTCTCGGCTCGCGGGGAAGGTCCGCCGGTAGTGCGTCTGCTGTCCCTGAGCCTCGCGATCATCCTCGGCGGCATCGCCGGAGCGATCCTGGCGGGTGGGGCTGCGGTGTGGTCGCTGATCGGGACTGCGGTCCTGCTGCTGATCCCGGCGGCCGGAATTGCGGCGCTGCTGGCGGATCGGGCACCGCCAGAGGTCGGCCTCATCGCATGGTCGGTGCTGGTGATCCTCGGCGCGCCGCTGTGGATTGACCGGGGCGCGGCGCTGTCAGCGGCGGGCATGGCAGACCTGGAGGACGTGCTGCCGTCGCTGCATCGAGGGGCGATGGGGGGTGGTGCTGCACTGCCTGAGGTGGCGGAGCCGCCGACCAGCCGCCAGCCGTTGCCGCCGCCGCCCATTGAGGTGGACTCCGACGACCTCGTGGTGCTGCCCTACGAAGGCACCGCGCGCTCGATGCTGCTGGCGGTGAGCCTGGAGTCGGATCGGGTGGTGCTGGAGACGGAGATGGTCTTCGACACCGGCGCGACCCTCACCACCATCAGCCCCAAGCTGCTGGAGGAGCTGGAGATCGACATTCCAGACGACGCCCCGACCATCCAACTCCAGACCGCCAACGGGATCCGATCCTCGCCGCTGCTGCTGCTGGACCGGCTGTGGCTGGGCGGCTTCGCGGTGGAGGGGGTGAGCGTCTCGGTGTGCGACAACTGCGGCAAGCTCAACGGGCTCATCGGCCTGAACGTCTCCAGCATGTTCCGAGTGCAGGTCGACCAGCAGGCCCGCGAGCTGACCTTTTACCCCGAAGGCAGCGACCGCCACCTCGACATTGCCCACTGGCTGTCCCTGTCGCTGACCCGAAGCCGAGATGGGCTGAGCGTCACCGCACGCAACCGCTCTGTGCGGACGGTTCAGGGCGCAGTGATCGAGGGGAGCTGTGGTGAGCCGAGCACGGTGACGCTCCCCGACATCCTCCCCGGTGAGGATGCCCAGGCAACCTTCCCCGCTGCCCTGCGCTGTGAGCGGCCCGATGTGCGGCTGCTTCAGGCGGTCTGGTGACTGCCACAGCACCTCTGGCATATTGTTTGCCGTGAACAAAGACAATCGACTCGGACTGGTCTTGGCTGGCGGCGCTGCCCGGGGCGCCTATGAAGCCGGCGTGCTGCGGTTCATCTACAGCAGCCTCGCCACGCGGCTGGGGTTCTCGCCCTGGCCCTCCATCGTCGGCGGGACCAGCGTGGGTGCCCTCAACGGCGTGTTCGTGGTCACCCAGCAGCTGGAGTACATCCAGCGCATCTCCCGGATGTGGCAGGAGGTGACCATCGGCGATGTCTACCTCTTTGAGGGCGGCGGGGTGTTCAGCACCGTCCGAAGTCTGCTGCGGGCCGCTCAGGAGGGCGCACTGCTGAACCCGGCTCCGCTGCGTCGGCTTGTCCGGCGGGAGTTTCCCCGGGCGGCGATGCGCCGGTCGATTGACTCCGGGGACTGCCAGGCGTTCATCATCTCTGCGACCCGTCTGGACAATGGACTCAACACCCTGTTCTGTGACTCCGCGATGCAGGACCTGACCATCGACCCGCCGAAGGGCACGATGGTCCGCCGGGGCGACATCGACGAGCAGCACTTCCTGGCGAGCACCTCGCTGCCGTTCTTCTTCCCGCCCCACAAGATCGGGCCGCACTACTACGTCGACGGTGGCCTGCGGCAGAACACCCCGCTGCGTCCGGTGATCCGGAGCGGCGCGGACCGCATCCTCATCATCGGTGCTGGCGCGGATGAGGAGTTCACCGGCGGCGGACAGGCCGAGGACATCACCCCGAGCCTGCCGTTCCTCGCCGGCAAGACCCTCAACGCCCTGCTGCTCGACCCGGTCTCCCGAGACCTTCACCACACCGAGCAGATCAACCGCGTCCTGGCCTGGGGGCGAGAGCAGTACGGCGAGGAGTACTCCCAGCGCATTGCCGCAGCGCTCGGGGTGCGGGAGGTCGCGACCCTCTTCCTGCGCCCAAAGACCGACCTCGGACGAATCGCCTCGGAGATCTTCGTGAGCAACCCGCCAAAGACCACCCCTCAGGTGCGGTGGCTGATGTCGCTGGTTGCTGATCAGGCCAATGCCGAGGGTGGGGAGTCTGACTTCCTCTCCTACCTGTTCTTCGACCACGAGTACACCGGGGTCCTGGAGCGCATGGGCTACGAGGATGCCCGGGATCAGGAGGAGGTCCTCGCGCAGTTCTTCCTGAGCGACTCACACCCCGATGAGGCCCGCATCACGTAGGACCTGCCAGCGGTCGGCGAGCTTTGCCCACTTCCCCGGGTAGCGCTTCTGGGCATCAGACAGCAGGACCGGCTTGCGATCCGGTCGGGCATCGTCGAGCAGCTCAGCGAGCCAGGCCAGCTCTCGGGGGCGACCGGGCCAGAGGATCATGTCGTCGGTGGTGGGCAGGAGGAGCTGCCCTTCGTCTTCGAGGGGCTCGCCACCGAGCCAGAGCAGCCGGGCGGAGGGCTTCATCGGCGGGGGGGCAGCGGGCAGGCTCCGTCGGACGAGGTCTGAGGGGGTCTTGGGACGGGTGATGCCGCCACCAGGGAACCACTTCTGCACCGGCCGG
>JBLHNG010000653.1:0-5135 GCA_047621685.1 Myxococcota bacterium
GCCGAAGCTGCCGGACAGCTCCAGAGACTGCTCCAGCATGCCGAGCAGCTCGGTGGAGAGCATGGTGTCGATGAGGCCCTCGTGCAGTCCGATCTCCAGGTGGCTGGTGTCGCCCTCAGAGACGATCGGAGAGGTGACGGTGAACTCCTCGGCGATGGGCTCGTCGATGCCAACCGCGACCCCAGCGGCGAGCCCGTCGGTGTCTCCATCGATCTCCGCGACCTCAAGCGCGATGCTGGTGCCGAGCAGGTCGGTGTCAAACGCCAGGGGTCCGCCAAGCTCAATGACGCCCCACTGTGACAGCACGAGGTCGATGAGGAGCTCGGAGAGGGGCTCGACGATCCAGTCGGTCACCAGCTCCAGCACCCACTCCAGCACCCAGCCTTCGAGCACGCTGATGGTGATGTCCGGGTCGTCCAGGGCGACGGTGGCATCGGTCAGCTCCAGGATGAGCATCCGGTCATCGTCGAGGACGGGGACCGCTACTGCACCAATGCCGATGGTGCCAAACCCCATCGAGATCGGCACCTCGATGACATAGCCGAGCACCTCGACCCAGCCGTCGTACTCGATGGCGAGGTCGCTGACGGTGATGACGGTGTCCACCCCGCCGTCCACTCCGGTGAGGACCACCGCGGAGGGGGAGTGGGTGATGCCGACCGGGGTGAGGCCGTAGGAGGTCTCAGAGATGGTCGGGAGGGACGACGACAGCAGCGCCGACCAGCCAGTGGCGTCGATCAGGGCACCGACCTCTTCGCCGAGCCGGGTGAGTCCGGCGGGGGTGATCCGTGCGGAGATGCCACCGGGCCAGGTGTCCTCGGGGTCGTGTCCGGAGAACACCGGCACTCGAATCCGCTCCTCGTGGGCCAACACCTCGATGATTCGGTACGGGGTGTCCACCGGAACAAACAGGGAGAAGGCACCGCTCTCGTCGACCTCAGCGAGCTGGTCCTCGATGACCACTGCGGTGTCCACCGGGCTGACCATGCCGGTCACCCAGGCCCCCTCGCTGCCGAGGAACTCACCATAGGTTGGGGAGGTGACCTCAATGCTGATCGCCTCGACCTCTCCGGCAATGATCTCGTAGTCGTTGCGACAGCCGAGCAGGGTCAGGGCGATGAGTGCAGAAGAGATGCGCATGGAGGTCTCCGTGAGGAGGCCATTCTAACGCACCTTCTGCCCACCTGCCGATGGGGAATCAGACAGAACCTATCCCTTCATCGAAGCAATCAGCCCCTCGATGCTGTCTCGGGCATCGCCAAACAACATGCGGGTGTTGTCGAGGTAGAACAGGGGATTACCCACACCGGCATAGCCGACCCGGAGGCTGCGCTTGAGCACCACCACCGTGCCGGACTTCCACACCTCCAGCACCGGCATGCCCGCGATGGGGCTGTGGGGGTCGGTCTGGGCGCCGGGGTTGACGATGTCGTTGGCGCCGATGACCAGGACCAGATCGGTCTTCGGAAGGTCCCCATTGATCTCGTCCATCTCCAGGACGATGTCATAGGGCACGCCAGCCTCAGCGAGCAGGACGTTCATGTGTCCGGGGAGCCGGCCAGCGACCGGGTGGATGGCGTAGCGGACTGTCTTGCCCTGCTCGCGAAGCATCCGGGTGAGCTGCTCGACGGGGTGCTGTGCGCGGGCGACCGCCATGCCGTAGCCGGGCACCAGGACGATGCTCTGCGCATCTCGAAGCAGCTCGGCGACGTCATCGCAGTCCGCCTCGATGGCTTCCCTGGCCTCACCATCGGTCGGCGGCGGGGGTGCGTCCGAGCCATCCGAGGTGCCGAAGCCGCCGAAGATGACATTGAGGATGGAGCGGTTCATCGCCTTGCACATGATGTAGCTGAGGATGGCACCGCTGCTACCGACCAGAGCGCCGGTCACAATGAGCAGGTCATTGGCGAGCATGAAGCCCGCCGCTGCCGCTGCCCAGCCGGAGTAGGAGTTCAGCAGCGAGACCACCACCGGCATGTCCGCCCCACCGATCGCCATGACGAGGTGGACGCCGAGGACCCCGGCGAGCACCGTCATGATGAGCAGCGAGATCACCCCGCCGGTGCCGTCCATCATCATGAACGGCACCATCAGGGCGAGGATGAACAGGGCGGCGAGCCCGTTGAGCATGTGCCGACCCGGCATCAGCAGGGGCTTGCCGGAGATCTTTCCGCCGAGCTTGAGCCAGGAGACGATGGAGCCGGTGAAGGTGATCGCGCCGATGGCGACGCCGATCCAGATCTCGATGAGGTGGACGGCATAGGCCGCTGCTTCCATCTCATGGCCGGGGGCGAGGTACGACGAGATGCCGACGAGCACCGCGGCGAGGCCGACGAAGCTGTGCAGCAGGGCGACGAGCTGCGGCATGGCGGTCATTGCCACCCGGGCCGCGAGCACTGCGCCGAGCACTGCGCCGACCGCCATGGAGCTCATTGGGAGCCCAAAGCTGTCGAAGTCGGGGTGGAGGAGGGTCGCGATCACCGCGATCCCCATGCCGACCATCCCGTACAGGTTGCCGCGCCGTGCGGTCTCCTGGTTGGCGAGTCCGCCGAGGCTGAGGATGAACAGCACCGCCGCGACCAGGTAGATGATGGTGAGGAAACTGAGAGGCATCTTATTTCCTGAACATCTGGAGCATGCGGTGCGTGACGAGGAAGCCACCGGCAATGTTGATGGTGGCGACCAGGATTGCGATGGCGCCCAGAATGGCGGCGGCATTCATCTCGCCGGAGCCCGCCTGGAGCAGCCCGCCGACCAGGATGATGCCGCTGATCGCGTTGGTCACGCTCATCAGCGGGGTGTGAAGTGCCGGGCTGACGTTCCAGATCAGCTGCCAGCCGACCACACAGGCCAGGGCAAACACGGTGAAGTGCTGGATGAAGTCCTGGGGAGCGAACATGCCGATCCCGCACAGCGCAACCGCAGCGGTCAGTCCGAGCACACCCTGGAGCCGACGCTCAGGGAGGTTGTCGGCGACTGGCATCGCGGCGGTTTGTACCGACTCGACGGCGACCTCGGGCGGGGGTGGCGGCGGGGCCTTTCGCGGCGGGGGCGGGAGGACCTCCCCGGCGTGCACAAACAGCGCACCCCGGACGACCTCGTCCTCAGCGTCGATGTGAAAGCCCTCGGCCTTGCCCATGTCCGATAGCAGGTGCACGAGGTTGTTGGCGAAGAACTTGCTGGAGACCGGCGCCATGCGACTGGGGAGGTCGGTGTAGCCGATGATGGTCACCCCGTGCTTGACGGTGATCTCATGGGGGACGGTGCCCTCGCAGTTGCCGCCGTTCTGTGCGGCGAGGTCGACCACCACGCTGCCGGACTTGAGGATCTGGAGCATGTCCTCTTTGACCAGGATCGGTGCTCGGCGTCCGGGGATGAGTGCGGTGGTGATGATGATGTCCACCTCCTTGCACTGCTGGCGGAACAGGGCCATCTCCGCGGCGATGAACGCCTCGGACATCACCTTCGCGTAGCCACCGCCGCCGTCGCCCTCCTCCTCGAAGTTCAGCTCCAGGAAAGCCGCGCCCATGCTCTGGACCTGCTCCTTGACCTCCGGGCGGGTGTCAAACGCCCTCACCTCCGCCCCAAGTGCTCGGGCCGCACCGATCGCAGCGAGCCCGGCCACACCGGCACCGATGACCAGCACCCGAGCCGGCGGGGTCTTGCCAGCGGCGGTCATCTGCGGTCCGAAGAAGCCCGAGTAGGCCCCCGAGGCCTCGACCACTGCCCGATACCCGGCGATGTTCGCCATCGAGCTGAGCACGTCGAGCTTCTGCGCCCGGGTGATGCGCGGCACCCCGTTGAGCGCCAGGGCGCTGGCCCCGGTCGCAGCGATCTCGGCGAGGAGATCGTCGTCGCGGTCCATGATGCAGACCAGGGTGGTGGCCTCGCTCATCAGGGTGATCTCCGAGGCCCCCAGCGCAACCGATTCCATCGGCTGGTTGACCTTCAGCACGATGTCCGCAGACCAGATCGCCTGGATGTCCTCGCTGATCTCCGCACCGGCTCCGGTGTAGTCCGCATCCGAGATGCCCGCGCCCTCTCCGGCACCGGTCTGGACCGTCACCGAGAAGCCCTGCTTGATGAGTCGCTTGACCGATCCCGGAGTGGCTGCCACCCGGCGTTCGCCCGGCAGCACCTCCGTGGGTACACCAATCCGCATCTGAATCCCCGCGTCGTTTGGTCGTGCATGGTATCAGACGCCTCGATGAACCGGAGCCAGCCGTGACCAATCTTCAGCAGCTCATCGACACTGTCGCCGCCCTCAGAGCCCCCGGCGGCTGCCCCTGGGATCGGGAGCAGACCCTGGAGTCGATGCGCCCCTACCTCCTCGAGGAGGTCTATGAGCTGCTCGACGCCATCGATCAAGGCAGCACGGGGCTGTCTGAAGAGCTGGGGGACGTCCTGTTCATCGTCCTGCTGCTCTGCCAGATCGGTGCCGATGAGGGCCGGTTTGATCTGGAGGGAGTCGCCATACAGATCAATGACAAGATGATCGTCCGCCACCCCCACGTCTTTGGCACCCCTGAGGAGCGCGAGGGGCCGGGGGGCACGATCGAGAGCTGGGAGCAGCTCAAGGCGAAGCTCTCGAAGAAGAAGACACAGCGCCGATCCCGACTCGACGGGGTTCCCGCCAGCATGCCCGCCCTGCTGCGCGCCTTCCGGGTTGGCGAGAAGGCCAGCGCGGTGGGCTTTGACTGGCCAGACGTCGCCGGGGTGCTCGACAAGGTCCGCGAGGAGCTGGCGGAGCTGGAGGAGGCACTACAGACCGGAGTGGGTGTCCGCGAGGAGTACGGTGACCTGCTCCTGAGCACCGCCCACGTCGGCCGACACATCGGCGCGCCCCCCGAGGAAGTCCTCCGAGAAGCCAACAACCGGTTCGCCGCACGGTTCCGAGGCATGGAAGCCCTGGCAGCGTCTGAGGGCATCGATCTGGCAGAGGCAGACGCGCAGACCCTCGATGACCTCTGGGAGCGGATCAAGGCCGCCGGAGACTGATCCCCTCCCCAGCCGACCATTCGCGATTACACAGTGATCATGTTCCGACTCTTCCTGCTGTTCACCATCGTCCCCGCCATTGAGCTGTACCTGCTGATGCAGCTCGGCCAGCTCCTCGGGGCCGCCGAGACAGTCCT
>JBLHNG010000654.1:0-5127 GCA_047621685.1 Myxococcota bacterium
GAACTGAGACTCCAGATCAGGCGATCCAAAACAATACAATCAACAAAATTGGGGGGAAGGCAGCCACCTGACCGGCTTCGTAGGACTCACCCCGTCCCCGTGTCTCTCCACGAATCGACAATCAGCCCGTCTGCGACCGGCACTTGTCGAACTTGATGGTCAGTACAGAGAGGAAGGCAGCCACCTGACCGGCTCCGCTCAGCAGCCGCTGACAGTCGGGTCGAAGTCGAGGTCGATCTCGACCGGCGACAGCTCCAGGATCAGCTCCGTGCAGGCCTCTTCGCCGTCGGGGCAGGCGTGACAGGTGCTGCCGAGCTGCTCGACGATGATGCAGACGTCGACGTCGTCGCCAAACACGCCGCCGTTGAGATCGCGGGTGTCGATCTCGGCGAACAGGGTGGTGGCGGCCATCTCCGCACCATCGTTGACGATCTCACCCGTCATCGCCAGCTCAGAGAGGGTCATCGGCTTGCCGCCGACCGGCAGATCGAAGCTGCCCTCGTCGATGTTGAACGCCATCCCGTCGCCCCAGCCAGCGCTCGGCAGGGTGGCGACCGGCTCACAGTCGTTCTGTCCGCCCTCTGCGTCAGACAGGGCGAGGACCATGGACATCCCCGAAGCGTCGGCCTCGGTGACATGGAACAGCAGCGCGGCGGCATCGACATCTGCCAGGGCAACCCCGAGGCCCATCGGCTCGACGGCGACCACATCGCTCAGCCAGGCCGCATAAGTCCGGCCAGTGAGGTCGTCTGCCATCGACTCCGCCTCAGAGACAAGAACGCCCTCAGTGTACTCAGGCGCGAGGCCGATGCTTCCACAGGCCATCAAGAGGGGGAGGGTCAGCAGCGCTCGAATCATGGGGGCACCTCTTTGCGCGTTTGTATGCCATCGAGGCCCCGCCATGGGTGACAGTTCTGTGGCAGCTGCTTTCCGAAGGCCGCTTCAGAACTTCAGTCCGTGCCGAACATCGGTCTCATGAAACGCCGCGAGCTGCTCCGCGAGCTTGATGGCCTCGGGATCGTCGGTCTTGGGAACAGTCGGGCGGAGCACGAGGTAGAGGTCGCCACGGGCGTCGTCTTTGAGCGGCATCCCGCGGCCCCGCAGCCGGAGACGCTCGCCGCCCTTGACCCCGGCGGGTACCTTCACCCGGACGTTGCCGTCGAGGGTGGGAACCTCCACCGGACCGCCAACCAGGGCCTCATGCACGGTCAGTGGCACGTCCATCACGAGGTTGTCGCCCTCGCGCTTGAGCACCGCATGGGGCTCGATCTCGATCTTGAGCAGGAGGTCCCCGGCGCGTCCGCCCAGGGGACTCGGCCGCCCCTTTCCGCGAAGACGAACGGTGCCGCCGTCGTGGATGCCCGACGGGATGCGGACCTTGAGGACGCCGTGGCTGGGGGCATGGATGCTCAGCGAGGAGCCCGCGAGGGCCTCAGGCAGCGTCAGACGAACGGTCTCCTCGATGTCTGCGCCACGACGCGGTGCGCGCTGCCGGCCACCGAACATTGAGCCGAGAAGATCCTCCATCTTCACTCCGCCGGGCTGAGCACCACCGCCACCAAAGCCGAAGTCGCTCGGGGACCGTGTGCGTCGGCCGAATCCACCCATGCCGCCCATGCCGCCGCCGGCCTGCTGCCAGCGTCGGGCCTGCTCAGCATCGAAGCCCGGTCGGGTGGCGGCATCTCCGAACTGGTCGTAGAGCTTGCGCTTTCCCTCGTCGCCGATGACGTCATAGGCGGCGTTGATCTCTTTGAATTTATCCCCCGCCGCCGCCGCCTTGTTGAGGTCTGGGTGGTACTTACGGGCCAGCTTCTTGTACGCCTTTCGAACGGTCTCCTGATCAGCGCCGCGCTGGACACCCAGGACCGAATACAGATCTCGCATGGGTCAGCTCTCCTGCCACGCACAATAAGCACCGGCGCCCCGGCTGGAAAGCTCAGCCGTACATTGCCTCGATCTGACGGGCGTACTTCTTGGTGATCGCAGCCCTGCGCTTCTTGAGCGTCGCAGTCAGCTCGCCACCTTCCACGGTCAGCGGTGCGGAGAGCACCACGAACTGCTTGATCGTCTGAAACCGGGCCAGGGCAGCGTTGGCCTGCGCGACGACGGCCTCCGCCCGGGACTGCACCTGCGACTGCTGACTCCACTCTAAGAACCCGCCGCTCCAGCCCTCTGCTGCGGCGAGGGCGGTGAGGGCGTCTTCGTCGGGGACCATCAGGGCGGTGAGGTACGGGCGGTTGTCGCCGATGACCACTGCGGCCTCGAACAGCCCGCCGGTCAGACGCTGCTCGATGGGCACCGGTGCGATGTTCTTGCCACCGGCGGTGACGATGATCTCCTTGATGCGACCGGTGATCGTGGCGAATCCATCGGCGTCGATGGTGCCGAGATCACCGGTGCGGAAGAAGCCATCGGCGGTGAACGCCGCAGCGGTGGAAGTCGGATCGTTGAGGTAGCCGGAGAACACCCCCGGTCCCCGCACCAGCAGCTCGCCCGCCTTCGATACTGCGACCTCCACCCCAGGCATTGCGGGGCCGATGGAGCCGGGACGGTGCGCGTCGAGGCGGCTGAGGGTGGCTGGCGCGCAGGTCTCGGTCAGCCCCCAGCCCTCGCGCACCGCGATCCCGATCGCCTCGAACCACATCGCCACATCCACCGACAGCGCGGCCCCACCGCTGACGATGAGCCGCAGCTCGCCACCGAGCCGGGCGCGGATCTTTGGGTACACGAGGCGCTCGGCGAGGGCATGCTGGAGCGCGAGGCGACGGGGCAGCGGCGTGCCCTGATCGCGGTGGTCGCAGACGGTTCTCCCCACTGCAATCGCCCACCGCAGCATGCCCGACGAGATCGGCCCCCGGGCTGCGGCGGCTCGCGATGCCTTCGCCACGATCTTCTCCAGCACCCGCGGCACCACCGGCAGGACCGTGGGACGGGCGGCGGCAATGGTCTGTGGCAGCGCATCGAGCCCCGGGGCGTACCAGCCCTCTCCCTCCTCGACCAGCCCCCGGTACTGGGCAAACCGCTGGAGCGAGTGAGCCAGGGGCAGGTAGATCACCATCCGGTCCCCCTTCTCCGCCGGCAGGGCCTCCTGTGAAGACGCCACGTTGGCGACGAAGTTGTGGTGGGTGAGCACCACCGCCTTTGGGCTGCCGGTGGTGCCGGAGGTGTAGACGTAGGTCGCGATCTGCTCGGGGGTCACCGCAGCGGCCTGGGCACGCAGGAAGGCGATGTCGGGCCTGGCAGGGAACAGCTGCGGGACATCGGCCCCGTCGGTGAGGCTGAAGGTGTGCCGCAGATCGTCGAGGTTCTCCAGCCGATCTCCCAGCGCATCGAGCACTCCCTGCCCCTGCACGATGAGGATCTCCGCGCCGCTGTGCGCGAGCTGCCAGGCCAGCTGCTCGCCGGTCAGGGTCGGGTACAGGCCGACGGTGATGCCGCCCAGGCAGAGGATCGCCAGATCGCAGGCCGCCCAGAGGTGGGAGGTCTCCGCCACGATCGCCACCGGGCTGCCCGGCTCCACCCCCAGCGCCGCCAGCCGACGGGCCAGCCCAGAGACCTCCGACTCAATCTCCGCCAGGGTCACCGGATCCCAGCGCCATCCCTCTCCGTCAGGCTGTGGGATGTGGGCGAGCACCCGCTTCGGGGCGCGATCAACGCAGTCGAAGAACATCGCTGGGACAGTAGACATGACCGGAAACGTAACCCCCACTGCACGCAGTCATGACAGTCAAACCGGAGAACGGCGATAGAAACAACAGCATGGACACCCCCCTCCCACGACCCCGAATCGCAGTCATCGGTGCTGGAATCAGCGGACTGTGCCTGAGCCGCGCGCTGACCGAACACGGCCTGGATGTCGTGGTGTTCGACAAGGCCCGCGGTCCGGGCGGACGCATGTCGACCCGCCGAAGCCCGACGGGACATGCCTTCGACCACGGCGCCCAGTTCTTCACCGCCCACACCCCCGCCTTCAAGGCACAGGTCGCCCGGTGGCGAGACCTCGGCGTGGTCGCACGCTGGGAGGGCCGGTTCGCCACGGTCCGCCCCGACGGACTCACCCCCGAGCCGCCCGGTCGGCTGCGCCATGTCGGCGCCCCCCGGATGAGCACCCTGACCCGACACCTCTCCAGTGGCCTCGACCTGAGGACGTCCACTCGCATCGCCGCACTCAACCGCGAAGCCGCCAGCTGGACCCTCACCACCACCGAGGGCGCCACCCACGGCCCGTTCACCGCGGTGCTCTCCACCGCCCCTGCCCCCCAGACCGCGCCCCTGCTCGCCCCGCACAGCCCCATCCTCGCCCAGCGCGCCGAGTCCGCCACGATGCTGCCCTGCTTCTGCCTGATGCTCGCCTTTGACACACCACTGCCGGTCGACTTCGACGCCGCGGAGGTCCACGCCTCCCCCCTCCGCTGGATCGCTCAGAACAGCAGCAAGCCCGGACGCCTGAGCAATGACTGCTGGGTGCTCCACGCCGATGCCGCATGGTCCCACAGACACCTCAATGACGAACCGGCCAGCGTCCAGCAGGCGATGCTGACGGCATTCTGGGAGATCACCGGCAACTCAACACCGGTGTGGGCCTCGCTGCACCGCTGGCGCTATGCCCTCGCAATGACGCCCGATTCAGGGCCACCCTTCCTGTGGGATCCAGCGCTCGGCCTGGGCGCGGCGGGAGACTGGCTGGTCGGAGGGCGGGTGGAGTCGGCGTGGCGGTCCGGCATGGCGCTGGCCGACGCAGTGCTCGACGGGCTCTGAGAGGCTGCTACCTTTGCAGACATGACCTCCGCCTTCCTCCTCGCCGCCGGCTTTGGCTCTCGCCTCCGCCCCCTCACCCTCCACCGCCCCAAGCCCCTGCTGCCGGTGTGCGGCATCCCGCTGCTCGACCACGCCCGGGCCCACCTGCTCTCCCACGGCATCACCCACCTCCTGGTCAACGCCCACCACCTCTGGCAGCAGATCGCCGCCTGGACCGAGACCCACGACGCTGAGCTTCAGGTGGAGCTGCCGGACATCCTCGGGACCGGCGGCGGACTGCGCGCGGCCCTGCCCCGGCTCTCGGATCGGGTGGTGGTGTTTAACGGCGACATCCTCTGCGACGTCGACCTGACTGCTCTCCTCGCCGCC
>JBLHNG010000655.1:0-5126 GCA_047621685.1 Myxococcota bacterium
GGGGCACACCGACTTCCTCGGACACCTCTGTGGGGTCGGTGAGCCGGTGATGGCGTTTGCGGGCGGAGCGCTCCGGGTGGCCCTGGTCACCCACCACCTGCCGCTGATGCAGGTCGGCGCCGCGCTGAGCGTGCCGGTCATTCAGCGGGTCGTGCGCATCGCCGATGCCGCCCTTCGCAATGACCTCGGCCTGGAGGTGCCCCGGATCGCGGTCTGCGGACTCAACCCCCACGCCGGAGAGCGCGGGCTGCTGGGACATGAGGAGCTGGAGACCATCGGACCGGCTTGCGACGGGCTGCGGGCGGAGGGGCTGTCCGTGATCGGCCCGGTGTCCGCGGAGACTGCGTTCCTCACAGCACAGCGGGGTGAGATCGACCTTGTGGTGGCGATGTACCACGACCAGGGGCTCGCCCCGCTCAAGGCGGTCGACTTCGGACGCTCCGTGAACTGGACCCTCGGACTGCCCATCCTGCGCACCAGCGTCGACCACGGCACCGCTGAGCACCTCATGGGAACCGGTCGGGCCGAGGCCGCCAGCATGATCGCCGCGCTGACCCTCGCCGAGCAGGTCCTCAGTCGCCGCTGAGCCTCAGGCGAACAGCCCGAGCAGCCCGCCGTAGAGATGCAGCGCGCCGCCGGGATCCGCCGGGGCCAGCTCACAGCCAGAGAGGAAGCCGGCGAAGGGCACCCCGGGCAGGGCAGCGGCGACCAGGGCGGTCTCGATGCCAGCCAGCTCGCCGTACAGCTCCTGACCCCGACCCGCGCCCTTGATGAACAGCCCAAACGCGGGTGGCTCACCGGCAGCCTGCTCGGCGAGCATCGTTGAGAGTGCAGTGCGGGCGTGGTCGGCGTCTCGGACCATCACCGTCAGCTCCTGACCGATCTGTGCCGGCAGTCCACCCACCGCGATGGCCCCGCCGTGGGGATCGAGGCCGAGCAGCGGACGGATGAGGGGCGCCTGACCGGGGGTGGCGATGCCGAGGAAGATCCGGGTCGCCATGTGCTCCAGGTCCGCCATCATCGGTGCCCGGACCGCCTCGCGGACCACGTCGATGGCCCGCCGCCCGCCGAGGGTGAGGATCACCCCACCCTCGGCTTCGGTGATCGGCAGCGGCTCGGTCAGCGGGAGGCAGGCATGGCACAGCCCCCAGCGGCACTGCACATCGGGCAGCCAGGCGGCGGCGAGGGCGTCGGTGAGGGCAGGGGAGTCCGGTGGTCCAGCGATCACCCAGGGCTCACCCGTCAGCCCCAGCGCGCCACCTCCGAGGATCGGAACCGACAAGGGGATCTGACGCTGGAAGGCGGCGGCTGCGGACGTCGCGGGGAAGGTCATCGCATCAAACAGGGCGATCACTGTGCCGCGATCGGAGAGGTCGAGGTCGGCCAGTGCGAGGCTGATGGTCTGTGGGGTGGCCAGCCCGGCACGCTGGGCAGTGCGCACGGTGATGCCCTCAATCGCGAGGACCGCGACCCCGTCGCCCTCCAGCTCGCCCGCCTCGGTCAGCACCCCGGCACCCGAGCAGCCCATCACCACCCCAGCACCGGTGATCTCCTGGACGGCGGTGGTCAGGAGGGCTGGCTGAGCGGCAGGGGCACCCGAGGCGAACACCAGGGCGAGGTCGCAGCCCGACAGCGCGGCGGTGGCCTGTCGGGCGGCCTCGATGCCGGCTCGGACCGGGTCAGCCTGGGCGGAGAGTCCAGAGCCTGCATTCATTGGGGAGTCCCGGTGTCGGAGTCTTCTTCCAGCACGGTCTGACACCCCTCGACCTCTTTGGTGTCCGAATCTTCGGTGTCCGAATCTTTGGTGTCGTCCCACAGCAGCGGATCCGCCCCCCACACCCGGCAGTCCGAGCGGCTGTCGCCATCCGGGGTGAAGACCGTGGCGAGAAAGGTGAGGCGGTCGAGGTCGTCGCATCGCCACCGGGTCGAGCTGCTCGCGGAGGCATCCCGCCAGTCCGACACGACGTCGAGGCTCAGCTCCAGGGCATCCGCGCTGCCATCGGCCTCTGCACCCACCGAGCGCACCCGGTGCTCCTCGATGACGGTGAGGTCGTCGGTCATGTAGATCCGACCCCCGCCGGTCCAGTGATCGGTGGTGATGTTGAAGAGCCACTCGGAGTCCTCGACCACGCAGCCCCAGGTCAGCGCGGTGATGGTCGGCTCGCCGTCGAAGAACGGGCCATCCTGTGCGCCGGAGTCCAGTCCGCCAGTGCAGCCGAGCAGGAGGGCGATCACGGCTCGCTCCTGTCTGCCTGCGCCTTCTGGAACAGCCGATGCTCGATGGTGTGCATCAAGGTCTCCAGCCCCTCCCCGGTCTGCGCACTGCACAAGATTCCGCTGTAGCGCTCCTTGAGCTCCCGCCAGTGACTCGGGTCCACGGCGTCGATCTTGTTGAGGACGAGCAGGGTGGGGATGGTGTTGGAGTCGAGGGTCTCCAGGGTCTGGTTGACCTCTCGGAGGTGGGTGTCGATCTCTACGCTGGAGGCGTCCACCACATGCAGCAGCAGGTCGGCCTCGATGGCTTCCTCCAGGGTTGCCCGGAAGGCGTGCATGAGGTCCTTGGGCAGGTTTCGGATGAAGCCGACGGTGTCGGTGAGGATGACCTCGCGGGCCTCGGGAAACCGCAGCCGGCGGCTGGTGGGATCGAGGGTGGCGAACAGCTTGTCTTCAGCGTCGACCTTGGAGTGAGTCATCGTGTTGAGCAGGGTGGACTTGCCGGCGTTGGTGTAGCCGACGATGGCGACCTGGGGCAGTCCGACCCGCTGGCGACGACTGCGCCGCAGCCCGCGCTGCTGGGAGAGCTTCTTGAGCTGCTTCTGGAGCCGGGTGAGCCGCTCGTCGGATCGTCGTCGGTTGATCTCCAGCTTTGTCTCGCCCGGCCCCCGTCCGCCGATGCCACCCGACAGCCGGCTCATCGCGGTGGGCATGATCTTGAGGCGAGGTGCCCGGTAGCGGAGCTGGGCCAGCTCGACCTGGAGGCGACCCTCTCGGGAGGCGGCCCGCTGGGCGAAGATGTCGAGGATGAGCTGGGTGCGGTCGACGACCTTGAGGTCCGTCGCGGTGGCGATGTTGCGCAGCTGGCTGGGCGCAAGCTCCTGGTCAAACGCCAGCACCTCACAGCCAAGCTGCATCGCCCGAACCAGGACAGTCTCCAGCTTGCCCTTTCCGATCACATACTTCGGATCGAACCGACGGCGGACCTGGAGGATCTGATCGAGGACCTGGAGACCGGCAGTCTCTGCGAGGCGGTGCAGCTCGGCGAGGGAGGCCTTGGCCTCGGTGGCATCCCCGGTGGTCACCCCGATGACGATGACGCCCTCTGCCCCCGGGATCTTGCGCGCAGCATCTCGGCGGGAGAACTGCGCCTCCAGGTCCTGGATGAACAGCCGGAAGTCGGTCTGCCAGCCGTAGAGTGAGGGGACCTTCTCGATGGTCCAGGGCTGCGGTGCGCCATCGACAGCGGCCGGATCGAGGCATCCCACCTCGACGCGACCGGGCAGACCGTCGAGCTGCGCCTGGACCACCACCACCGCGTCGAGCTTGAGCAGGGTGAGGTCGGTGAGGTCGTCTCTGGACAGCCCCTCACCGCGGAGGTGGGTGTGCAGCAGCCGAAGCCCCCGAAACCGCCCCTCTCCCGCCCGGTGCCGCTTCAGGTCGGGGATGAACAGCCGGTGGGCGTCTCCGACGATGATGTGGGTGATGCGACCGCGCCGATCGACCATCGCGCCGAGCTGCCGACTGGTCAGCCGGGACAGCTCGGTCATGCGTCGGCCCAGCTGGGGGGTGATGAACTGGTCTTGGGGAACCTGTCGACGGTAGAGGGCCTGGATGTCGCGGGTTTCGGACGTCTTGAGGCCCTCAGTGTTGCCATGGAGCGGGGTGATGGGGGCCTCCTGTGGTATCGATCCCCTTCGTTATAACGTCACAGATTGAGAGGTTGACGGTGCTCAGGCGCATTGATCCTTCCCTGTACCGCCAGCCCGCGGACGCCGCAGAGGCGACCGTCACCCTTCGGTATCTGGGCACCGCTGGCTTCACGCTGACCTCCGAGCAGCGCACCATCGTCATCGATCCGTTCCTCACCCGCCCGAGCCTGCTGCACACCGGGCTGCGTCGGCTGGTTCCCGACGCCGACAAGCTCGCCCGCCTCATCCCCCGGGCGGACGATGTGATCGTCGGACACGCCCACCACGACCACATCCTCGATGCCCCCGTCCTCTGTCAGCAGACCGGTGCGCGGTTCATCGGCTCGCCCTCAGCCTGCAATGTCGCCCGCGCCGCTGGGCTCCCTGAGGCGCAGATCCGCAGCACAGAGGGTCGGGAGCGCATCGCCTGCGGTTCTGCCAGTGTCTACGGGGCGCCCTCTCGGCATGGTCGGGTGTACTTCGGACGCGTCACCCTGCCCGGGGTGATCCGCAAGCCGCCGCCCTGGCCGCCGCGGGTGTGGGACCTGCCCCATGGCCTCGTGCTCAACTGGCACGTCGAGATCGGCGGGCTGTCGATCTTCCACGTCGACTCTGCGGAGATCCTCGTCGAGGAGCTGGAGGGGTTGCGGGCTGACGTGGTCTGCCTGTGCGCGATCGGGCGGAAGTATCGGCCCAACTACATCGCCGACGCGGTGCGAATCCTCAAGCCCCGGTACGTGGTGGCCTGCCACTGGGACTGGTTCTTCACCCCGCTGGAGGCCCACCCGCTGCTGCTGCCAGGGGTGGATCTGCCGGGGTTCATCGCGGAGGTCGAGGCGGCGGGGGCTCAGCCGGTGATCATGCCGTTTCAGGGTGCGCTGCGGCTCTGAAGCAGCTTCGAGACCTCAGGCTCACCACTCCTGCGAGCTGACCTCGTACCGATACACCTTCGGCAGCGCTTCTTCCAGCGCCCGGGCCAGCCACTCGGCATAGGCCTCGTCATGCGCGGCGCCCTCCTCCTGGATGTCATCGGGAGTCGCGGCGTGGCAGGCCGCAGACGACGTCACCACCAGGGTGTAGCCTCAGCGATCGTACTTCTTCCATCGATCATCCGGCGCATAGTCGATGAAGAACGGGTGATCATCCACCGCGCTGCGCTCTCGGCAGTGGGTCAGCCAGATGCCGTAGATGTGGGGGTTGGCGTTGAGCCAGGGCTCGACG
>JBLHNG010000656.1:0-5108 GCA_047621685.1 Myxococcota bacterium
GCTGCATTCGAGGGGGCTGCACTCCTTGCGTGTCACCGCCTTACGTCGGCTTACTCCAGTCCCCGCCCCCTGTACTTCCCGCCCAGCGGCCCCAGCATGACACCCGCAAAACACCGCACGTCAGCTCACTCAGCGACCCGTCCTGATGACCTCAGAGCGCCGAGTGGTTCCAAGATGCCAGCCCGCCCACCGCAACCACACCACCTCACAGTGAGATTAGATGTTCTCGATGGCGGGCAAAGGAATTAGATGTTGGCCAAACAGGAGAACCCATGCGCCTGCAGTCCTACCTTCTTGATCAGTGGATGCCCGGCGAGGGTCCGACCCGCGACCTCGTCAACCCGACGACCGAGGAAGTCATCGCCCAGACCACCACTGCTGGCATCGACTTCGCCGCAGCACTCCACCACGCCCGCACCGTCGGCGGTCCCACCCTTCGGGCGATGACTTTCGCCGAGCGTGGCGCACTGCTCAAGGCGATGAGCCGGGCGCTGTATGCCAAGCGCGAGGAGCTGCTGGAGCTGTCCAGCCGCTGCAACGGGGCCACCCGGGGCGACTCCAAGTTCGACATCGACGGCGCCACCGGCACCCTCTCCCACTACGCCTACGTTGGCAAGACCATGGGCGATGTGCGCTTCACCCTCGATGGAGAAGCTGAGAAGCTCTCGTCGGGTGCCCGCTACGTCGGCCAGCACGTCCGCCTCCCCCGGCCCGGCGTCGCGGTCCACATCAACGCCTTCAACTTCCCGGCGTGGGGCACCTTCGAGAAGATCGCCACCGCCATCCTTGCTGGCATGCCGGTCATCACCAAGCCCGCCACCGCCACCGCGCCGCTGACCTGGCGCATGGTGCAGATCCTCGTCGAGGAGGGGGTGCTGCCTGCCGGTGTGCTTGGCTTCATCGCCGGACCAGCGGGTGACCTGCTCGATCACCTCGGCCCCCAGGACGCCGTCGCGTTCACTGGCTCTGCGAACACTGCTGCGAAGCTGCGTGCCGGGGTGGGCATCCTGGAGCGATCGGCCCGCATCAACGTCGAGGCCGACTCCCTCAACGCCGCCATCCTCGCCCCGGACATCGGGGTGGGCGACGACGTCTGGTACACCTTCATCCGAAACATCGTCAAGGACATGACCCAGAAGACCGGCCAGAAGTGCACCGCGATCCGACGGATCCTGGTGCCGGAGGCCATCGCGGAGGATGTGGTCGAGGCGCTGGTGGATGAGCTTTCCCGCATCACCATCGGCGACCCGATGGCCAGCGGTGTGAACATGGGACCGGTCGCCACCGCTGCCCAGCTTCGGGACTGCCGGGCGGGCATCAGGCTGCTCTCTGAGGTCGCGGAGATCAAGTGTGGCGGTCCAGAGCCGGTCAACGGCATCGGTGTGCCAGAGGGCACGGGCTACTTCATCGCGCCGACTCTCCTGTTTGTTGCAGACGGCCGGGATGCCGCTGCGGTCCACCTCCACGAGGTCTTCGGCCCCTGCGCCACCGTGATCGCCTACAACGGCGAGGCCACTGAGGCCGCGGAGCTGGTCGCGATGGGACAGGGCTGCCTGGTCAGCTCGGTCTATGGCAGCGACAAGGACTGGATGAGCGAGTTCCTGATGTCTGCGGCGTGCTGGAACGGTCGGGTGGTGGTGTGCTCCAACAAGGTCTCCGACCAGACCCTGCCTCCCGGCATGGTCCTGCCCAGTCAGGTCCATGGCGGACCGGGTCGGGCGGGCGGTGGTGAGGAGCTGGGCGGCGTTCGTGGCCTCGACCTCTACACCAACCGGACCGCGATCCAGGGCGACCGCGGACTGCTCAAGAAGATCCTCGGCGCGTGAGCGTCGCGGCATCGCTTGAAGCCCTCGGCCTCACACCGCTGATCGACGAGCCGCTGGCCCGACATGGGTTCTGGCGGATCGGTGGTCCGGCGGATGTGTTTGTGGTGGTGAAGACAGTGGCACAGCTCGCCGGGGTCATGGCGCTGTCGGTGCCGGTGACGGTGCTCGGCAACGGCAGCAACCTGCTCATCGCCGATGCCGGGATTCGCGGGGTGGTGATCCGGCTGAAGGGCGAATTCCTGGCGAGCACGGTCGTCGATGGGGTGGTCGAGGTCGGTGGTGGGCTGCTCAACGCTGCGCTGCTGGCCCGGCTCTCTCGCCAGGGGCTCGGTGGACTCGGCTGTCTCGCTGGGATCCCCGGCACGGTCGGTGGAGCGATTCGAATGAACGCTGGCTGGCGGCTCGGGGAGATCGGGGCCATCACCCGGTCGGTCGAGGCGGTCCTGGATGGTGGTGAGATAGTCCGTTATTCGCCGGAAGACATCGGATTTGTCTATCGACGCGCTCCGGGACTTCCCCACGGTGCGGTGGTCACCCGGGCGTGGCTGTCGGTCGTTGAGGGAGAGGCTGTAGCGACGGAGAAGGCGGAGATCCGGGAGTACCTGGGCCGGCGCAAGGCCACCCAGCCCCTGGACCGTCCGTCGTGTGGCTCGGTCTTCAAGAACCCTCCCGGGGACTACGCCGGGCGGCTGATCGAGGTGGTCGGCCTGAAGGGGCACACCATCGGCGGGGCACAGCTCAGCGAGAAGCACGCCAACTTCATCGTCAACATCGGCGATGCGACCGCAGCGGATGTCTATGGGCTCATCAAGCTGGCCCGAGACACGGTGCTCGCGGAGACCGGGATGGTGATCGAGCCGGAGGTCCACGCGGTCGGGGACTGGCCCCAGGGGGCCTGGCCGCTGTGAGCCCTGGTGAGACCCTGAGCATGGAGCATCGGCTGATCTTCATCATCAGCGCGCCGCGCTCCGGCTCCACCCTGCTCATGCGCATCCTCAACGCAGTGCCGGGGATCCAGGGACACCCCGAGCTGCACCTCTTGCCTCCGCTGGCCCACCTCGGTCTGTGGCGGACGGTAGAGAAGGCGCCGTTTGATTCGCTCCAGGCTCAGGCGGCGATGGCGGGGATTGTGGCGGCACTGCCGGGCGGAACAAGGGACTACGTGGCGGCGTGTCGGGCGTATGCGGATGCGCTGTATGGCGGGCTGCTGGCGGGGCTGGATGCCGACGCGCGGTATCTGATCGACAAGACGCCGGCGAACGCGCTGGTGCTGCCGGAGCTGAGGCGGCTGTATCCGGAGGCGAAGGTGATCGTGCTGACGCGGCATCCGGCGGCGGTGTTTGTCAGCTACGCCGAGTCGTTCTTTGCCGGGGACTTTGAGGAGGCTGTGCGGTTCAATCCGATCTTGAGTCGGTATGTGCCGGCGATTGCGCGGTTTGTGCTGGAGGACGATGGGCCGGTGCTGCATGTGACGTATGAGCGGCTGGTTGGAGAGCCGGAGGCGGTGCTGGGGGAGATTGGGGCGTTTCTGGAGTTGGAGATTGGGATGGAGGCGCTGGCGTATGGGGCGGTTCCGGTGGCCGCTGGGCTCGGGGATGTGGAGGCGGGGCGGATTGGGAGGCTGGAGCGGCGGGAGGAGCGGTGGCGGAGTGTGCTGGCGGATTCGGTGAAGCGGAGGGTGGTGGTGGAGCAGCTGGCGGGGGTGTCGGATGCGGAGCTTGGGGTGTGGGGCTGTGGGGTGGATGAGGTCGCGGAGCTGGGGGGAGGCGGTGAGCCGGGGCGACGGCGGGGCGGCGTTTGGCGGTGGGGATTGGTGGCTGTGCGGAAGGCGGTCAGGCGGGGGCGGGGGAGGCATTGGGTTGGACGGATGCGGGATTTTTGCGATGTGTTGTTGCGGTAATTGTTACGGGTGATTTGTTACTATTAGTTGTGTTGACGTGGCAATGGTTTACGGTAGGTGTGATGACAATGTTGTGATGTTGAAGAGTTGCGGTGTTTTTGGGGTTTGTGGAAATGGGGTGCTGGAGGCGGGTTTTGGGGTGTTGGGTGGGTTTGGGCTGAAATTTAGCTTTGGCTGGTGGTTATGGGGTGAAGTTTGGGGGCGGCAGCGCTGGTTTCGTCTTTGGGTGGGGATCCACTCCACTGTGTTCCGCCTGGGGCCCTCCGTGGGTCGCGGCTCTCCATGCGATGTCCCGGCTCTGAGGTTGGGCCTCGTTGAGCCGTCTCACTTCGTCTGCTGTCGCGGTCGGATGCTGTCAGCCGGGGGTGCCATGATCCGGGTTCCCTTCAGCCAGGAGCACTGTCAGCCTGCCAGATGTGATCCTGCGACACGAACCTCTGCGGGAGCCCCATGCACGCACCGGGCGGACTGCGACTGGAGGCTGTCCGATCAGGAGGGACACGGACGGACAGGGTGGCGACCGGCCTACTTTATCCACCTCCGTGCCGTGTCCCGAATTGGCAGTTCGCCTTCGGCCGGCAACTGCCAGAGGTTCAGGTAGAGCAGAGGCCTGGAGCCTATCGCCAGTCGTCCACATCCAGGCCCGCCCCGAGCAAGGCTGCCTGGACCTCCGGCCAGATCGTGTCGATGATGGTGTCAAAGACGCTCATGTTGTCAGTGGTCACCGCTGGGAACAGCGTGCGGGTGACTCTGTGCTCTTGCTCTCCTTCAACCCAGATGAATACCGTCGGTACATCGTCCACCCTGGCCCCGAGGTGGCTCGGCAGTGACCGCAGAGTCTCGATCATGCTTTCCCGCTCGGCTGTTGACATCGCGAAGGTGTGACGTTTGATGTGGAAGCTGTGGCGGCCAGTGTCGGCGAACCAGGAGGCTGAGAGCTGGCCGCGACCTCGGAGGGGAAGCATGACGTGCCAGCTGAGCAGACACGTTGTGAAGCCTGGGGTGTGGGAGATGTGGAGCTTCATCGGTTCTTGAGTGCGATGAGAGATGGGTGGTGTTTTGGTGATTATGACGTCTGAGTCGTGGGTTTTCTCGAGTTTTGGCGCCAGATGTTGAGCCGGGCATCCTGCCGAGGAGGTGTGTGGGTGGCGGGGTGGATTGCTGATCCGCCGGTGAGTTGTGGCAACTAGCTGGGGGGAGGCGGGGACGGTCG
Source organism: Myxococcota bacterium (assembly GCA_047621685.1). Taxonomy (GTDB): domain Bacteria; phylum Myxococcota_A; class UBA796; order UBA796; family UBA796; genus JAQXDW01. Next base: position 4,940 of record JBLHNG010000656.1, read on the forward strand.
GGTGGGTGACTCTCTTTTCCGGCGAGTGATGGCAATAGTCATCCTTTAGGCGGGTAAACTGCCGATTCGTGACCCGGCGCGGGGACGGGGTGAGTCCTACGAAGCCGGTCAGGTGGCTGCCTTCTCTTTCACTGACCATGAAGTTCGACAAGTGCCGGTCGCAGACGGG
>JBLHNG010000657.1:0-5107 GCA_047621685.1 Myxococcota bacterium
TGACCCTGACCGCTGAGGCATCCATGCTCTCGCGGGCGGACGTGGTGTTCTTCTGCGTCCCCACTCCAGTCGAGGAGGGAAGAGCTTGTCATGAGGCGGTCCGGTCCTGTGCCGCTGCGTTTGCGGTTCATGGCCGCAGTGATACCCTGGTGATCCTGGAGTCGACGGTGCGACCGGGCTTTGTCTCCGAGCTGCGCTCCCTGCTCGGGCACGGCGGACAGGTCGCGCTGGCCTATGCGCCGGAGCGCATCGACCCCCAGCGCAGTCAGGCGGGCATGCGGCTCAGGGACATCCCCCGGCTCGTCGCTGGTGTCGATGATGCCGCACGGGATCGCGCCGCGCTGCTGCTGTGGCGACTCGGCGTGATGGTCCACCCGGTGTCGCTCGCGGTCGCGGAGTACGCCAAGCTGCTGGAGAATGCCTATCGGCTCCTCAACATTGCCTTCATCGATCAGCTTGCCGAGCTGTGTCGGGCCGAGGGGATCGATGTTGTCGAGGTGATCGAGGCCGCAGCGACCAAGCCGTTCGGCTACCAGGCGTTCTACCCGGGCATCGGGGCTGGCGGGCACTGCATCGGGGTGGATCCGGGCTTCCTCGTTCAGCGTGCCAGTGAGCTCGGTGTGTCGCTCTCGCTCCTCGAGGGCGCGCTCTGCTCCAACGCCCAGCGTCCCCGGGATGTCGCTGCGGTGATCGCAGCCCGCACAGCACCTGGCGACGTCCTGCTCGTCATCGGGCTGACCTACAAGCCCGGTGTGGCCGATATCCGTGAGTCATCGTCGCTCATCGCTGCGCGCGCCCTCTCCGGAATGGGGCGTCAGGTGATGGCGTTTGATGCCCTGGTTCCGACCCCCGGTGACCTCGAAGGGATCGAGCTGTGTGTAGGGCTGGAGAGGGCCACCGCGGTGGTGCTGCTCGTCCGCCAGCCCGATGCCGTCATGGCCGCGTTGTCGGCTTCGGGGCTTCCAGTGTTCGATGCGACCGGCTCCCTGTCCGACGCGGTGGAGGTCTGATGCGTGTCCTGGTCACCGGCGCCGCCGGCTTCATCGGCTCCCACATCACCCGCGCCCTGCTGTCGGACGGCCATGCAGTCGTGGGCCTCGATGATCTCTCCACCGGATTCCGCCATAACCTCCCAGCCCCGACCTCTGGGTGGCGCTTCATCGAGGGGGATGTGCGCGACCCGGCTGTCTGCGAGGCTGCCATGCACGGCGTGGCTGGTGTGATCCATCTCGCTGGACGCAACTCAGTGCCGCGCTCACTGGCCGATCCACGCTCTGCGCTGGAGGTGAACGTCGTCGGTGGGTTCAACCTGCTGGAGGCGGCGCGCGCTGTGGCAGTGCGATGGTTTGTCTACGCCTCATCGAGCAGCGTCTACGGCGATGATCCAAGCATGCCGAAGGTCGAGACCCAGCTCCGCCGTCCGCTGTCACCCTACGCCGCAAGCAAGGCGTCGTTCGAGCACCTCGCCCGGGCGTGGTCGATGTCCTGGGGGCTGCCGACGGTGGGGCTGCGGTTCTTCAATGTGTTCGGTCCACGTCAGACGCCTGAGGGGGCCTATGCCGCCGTGGTTCCCCGGTTCGTTCGGGCTGCGCTGACCGGCGAGCGCCCGATCATCTTCGGGGACGGCTCCTTCTCTCGCGACTTCACCTTTGTTGGCAACATCGTCCATGCTGCACGGTGCGCGCTTGAGGCACCGGATGAGGCTTCGGGGAGCGTGCTGAATGTGGCGTGTGGCGGGCGGGTGAGTGTGCTCGATCTGTGGAACGCCATCGCCCGGGAGACGGGATTCGGTGGCTCTCCACACTTTCAGCCCACTCGTGCTGGGGACATGCCGCACAGCCAGGCGGACATCAGCGAGGCCCACCGGCTGCTGGGCTTTGCGCCGGTGGTGTCCTTCGACGAGGGCATCCGGCAGACGGTGGCCTGGTATCGGATCCAACGGAATGGAGGAAGCGATGACAGCTGAGCAAAGACGCCCGGTTGCGGTGGTGGTGGGTGCCTCTTCCCCCTCGGCGATGATCCTCGTCGAGGCAGAAGCCATTGGGCTAGGGCTCATGAACGCGGGCCTGCGGGTGGCGACCGGTGGACTCGGGGGTGTGATGACCGCGACCTCACGGGGCGCACGACAGGCGGAAGGCTGGACGGATGGCAGCGTGATCGGTGTCCTACCCGGTCTGGATGCAGCCGCGGCGAATGCATACGTCGATCTGGTGATCCCCACCGGCATGAACTACGCCCGGAACACCATACTCGTGGCGATGGCCGATGTGGTGGTCGCGGTAGGGGGCGGCTCGGGAACTCTCAGCGAGATCGCGCTGGCCTGGCAGCACAACAAGCCAATTGTCACGCTGGATCTCGGCGAGGGCTGGAGCGCCCGACTCGCCGGTGAACGCCTCGACCACCGACGAGAGGATCGGCTTCATCGAGCGGAGAGCGCGGAGGAGGCTGTTCGCCTCGCGGTCTCGCTGCTCGGCAGCCGGGAGGTCAGTCATGGATTCTGAGACGCCCCTCTCCGATCGCCTCCGCTGGACGCTCTCCTGGCAGACCCAAAACCTGATGCCGCTGCTTGTGGAGCCTGGGGTGGAAGAGCGCCTCCGTGACTACTGGATTGAGACACGCAGGATGGACACTGTTCTCGACCGGACCGGGCTTCACTCGGGCTCAGTGTCTGTCGACATTGGCGGAGGCCTGACGACTGCTCTCCGCTGGCTTCCCGGAAAGCGGGTCTGCATCGATCCGCTCGCTGCGCACTACGCCGCCCGGTTCGATCTCCCACACGAGCGAGTGGAGTACCGGACCGGGAGCGGTGAGCTGCTTCCACTGAAGAGCGGCACTGTCGACCTGGTGATCTGTACGAACTGCATTGATCACACCAATGACCCATGGGCCGTCATCGCTGAGGTTGAGCGTGTCTTGCGACCCGGCGGCTGGCTCTGGCTCACCTGTGAGATCCGACCGCCTGAGAAGGCACGCAACCCTGGTCACCCTCATGCGCTCGATCGAGCCTCGCTGTGCTCGATGGTGTCGGGGTTCGAGACCGTCCTCTCCTGGGAGGAGCCCTGGCGCGGTGTGCTCCGCTACCTTCAGGGCCGTGAGCCGTTCACCGCTGTTGAGTTTGGCTTCCTGCTTCGAAGAGGGGCCTCCGATGATGTCGGGTAGGCCAGAGACGAACATCCTGATGCTCCACCGCATCCTGCCGGAGCATCCTGCCGCCTTCGGGTTGCCGGGCTGCTACCGGCTGAGAGGGACGGCGCTGACGGTGGAGGAGCTGGGTCGTGTGCTGGAGGCTGTCGGTCCGATCCTCCCCCTGGAGGCTGTCGAAGCTGCGCTGGGCCGTGGAGAGGAGCCGCCGACGGGCAGCGTGCTGACCTTTGATGATGGCTACCGCGAGCACCTCGACGTGGTCGCGCCGCTGCTCACAGCACGGGGAGCGACCGCGACCTTCTATGTGGCGACCGGCCTCCATGGAGCGGGGGATGACGTGGCTGTGGTCGATGTCTGGTACTGGCTGCTCGACCATGCCTGTCGAGGGGAGGCGGCTGTGCCGCTGCCGGATGGCGGGGTGTTTCGGGGGCGGGTTGATACCGCTGAGGCGAAGGCGGTGTGGGTTGGTGGGGTGCCCAAGACGGCGCTGCTGAATGCGACGCACACGGAGCAACGACAGATGCTGGAGGCGCTCTCGGAGTCGACTGGATGCGAGTTGCCGGTTGATCTGGCCGCGAGGCTGTACCTTCGTCGGGAGGAGTGGGCGGTGATGGCGGCGCATGGGATGCGGGTGGGGGCGCACAGCGTCCATCATTCCCGGCTGACTCAAGTGGATGATCAGATGCTCCGAAGGGAGGTCAACGCCTCGGTGTCCACCATCGGTGAGCTCTGCTCCCCGGTGGCGTTCGCCTACCCGGACGGCGCCTTCGATGCACGTGTGGTCGATGCAGTACGGGCAGGAGGAGTCTCATCGTCGGTGACCTGTGAGGCAGGTCCGGTGCGGCGAGGTGCGGATCGGCTTCGCCTCACTCGGACGTTCGTGCGACCGGCTGATGTGCCGACGAGGCCTTGAGGCTTGGGGTGAATTGGTGTGCTCATCGGACACATCTGGCAGAGCGGAGGCATGGCAAAGTACGGCACGCTGACCGTATGGCTGGAGAAGAACGGAAACACACGGATCCGGGTTCCTTTCGCCGCACTGGATGAGATCCTATACGGCTGCCTGCATCGGCACGAGAGCATGAGGTGTGGCGGATGGGCTCCTCAGCGGCTTCTCCGGCGCATGTCGAGAAGCAGGCCTGGGAGGGCGCGGGCTACACGGTCGAGAGCGTGGACCTGCAGGTCGAAGTGGTCACCTCCTGCCGACTGTGAGCACTGAAGTGAGCTGAGATGCTTGGAGAGCTGTCGGGTGTGACGCTCACCGGTCAGGCTCTGCGGGAGCACCGTCTTGAGGTCGGCCCGAATGGCAAGCCTCCGAGGCTGCTCTACCGACTGGCGGAGAGGGTGAGGTTCTGATGGCATATATGCGTCCTCCCGAGAGCAGAGGGATTGGCAAAGGTGCGCGGCATGGTGAGGAATGTTGCTCACCGGTGAATGTCTCCCGACAACAGGCCGCCTACACACGTAATGGTGCTGCGGCGTTGAATCTGACATGCCCTGGATGCTCGTCCTGCTCTGCGGCTACACTGAAGAGATGACCCTCCCACAGTGCAAAGCCATCGTCCTCTACGGCCGAGATCGTTCTGGAAACCGCGCCGGTCTCATGCCCCCTCGGCATTGTCAGCGAGTTGCCCGGGAGGGGAAGTACTGCGGCCTCCACAACCGACAGGCGGAGCTTCAGGATCTCCTGGCGGACTGTCTCAGCCCAATCTGGGAGGTGAAGGTCAAGCTGTGGCAAGAGCGCCAGCGAAAGAAGGAGGTCGATACGGGGCGAGAGCTGGTCAAGACCCTCGCCGCGTTGGCTCAGCGAGCAGACATGGCACAGCTCTCACGACACCTCACCACTCATCGTCGCGACTTCGCCGAGGCATGGGCCGATGGCGCAGGGTGAGCCTGGCCAGCCACCGCCAGATGGTTCGTACAGGGCCGCTCCGTAGCGCTGGAACCTGAGCCACATCCGATC
>JBLHNG010000658.1:0-5094 GCA_047621685.1 Myxococcota bacterium
TCTGTGGAAGTGTTCCTTGGTGTTGTCAGGCGTGGTGGTGTTGTCAGACATTTCGTCTCCGCTACTTGGCGCTGAGCTGATCGCGGGTCTGCAGCGTCTGAGTGCTGCGCGCGGTCAAGATGAAGTTGGTGGCCATCATCAGCAGCCCGGTCAGGTACATCAGGCCGCCGACAAGGCGAATCCAGTAGAACGGGATGAGGTTGAGGACGGTGTCCATGAAGTTGGGGTACTGGAGCTGTCCGGTCTCATCAACCGCCCGCCACATCAGGCCCTGAGTGACGCCCGCGACCCACATCGCCACGACGTACAGGACGATGCCGACGGTCGCGAGCCAGAAGTGGGTTGTGGCCCACGACACGCTGTGTAGTGGCTTCTTCCACACCCGCGGGACCAGCCAGTAGAAGGTGGCGAACGCCGCCATGCCGACCCAGCCCAGCGCGCCGCTGTGTACGTGACCGATGGTCCAGTCGGTGTAGTGAGACAGCGCATTGACCGATCGGATCGCCATCATCGGCCCCTCGAAGGTCGACATGCCGTAGAAGCTGATCGCGACCACCCAGAATTTGAGCACCGGGTCGGTCCGCAGCCGGCCCCAGGCGCCCCGGAGGGTGAGGAGGCCGTTGAGCATGCCGCCCCAGGACGGTGCGAGCAGGGCAATCGAGAAGGCCATGCCCAGCGTCTGCGCCCAGTCGGGCAGTCCGGAGTACAGCAGGTGGTGGGGACCGGCCCAGATGTACAGGAAGACCAGCGCCCAGAAGTGGATGATGGAGAGCCGGTAGCTGTAGACCGGTCGCTGGGCGGCCTTGGGCAGGAAGTAGTACATCAGCCCGAGGATCGGCGTCGTCAGCAGGAAGCCGACCGCGTTGTGGCCGTACCACCACTGCACCAGCGCATCCGTCATGCCCGAGAACACCGGGTAGGAGCGGGTGAGGGTGGCGGGCACCACGAGGTTGTTGACGATGTGCAGCACCGCGATGGTGATGACCATCGACATGTAGAACCAGATGGCGACGTAGAGGTGCTTGACGTTGCGCCGGTAGATGGTGCCAAAGAAGTTGATCGCGAAGGTGACCCAGATCACCGCGATGGCGATGTCGATGGGCCAGATCAGCTCGGCGTACTCTTTTCCCTGGGTCATTCCCATCGGCAGGGTGACTGCGGCGGAGACGATGATCGCCTGCCAACCCCAGAAATGGATCTTCGACATGGCATCGTTGAACATGCGGGTCTTGAGCAGACGCTGCATGGAGTAGTAGATGCCGGCGAAGATGAAGTTGCCGGTGAAGGCGAAGATCACCGCGTTTGTGTGTAGGGGCCTCAGTCGGCCAAAGGTCGTCCAGGGAAGGCCTAGGTTGGCCGGCCACCAGGCGAGCTGGAGCGCGATGATCGCGCCGACCAGCATGCCGACAGCCCCCCATCCGATCGAGGCAATGATGAACTTCTTGACGATCTCGTCGTCGTACTGCGTGCGTTGAATATCTTCTGGCAAGGGAACCTCCTCTCGACGCCAGCGAGAGCAAGAAGCGTTCCCACCGCTCTTGGCCGGTTTTCAACGAATCCCGTGGGCTTTCCCCCTTTGAGGTGTGGCGAATCCCACACCTGCAGGGGCCTTGAACTCGGAGACTCGGGGGCGGCTCCCTGGCACGGGGCTTGCTTGTTGGAAGGTCATGCTTTCTTTGCTGACTGGCGCTGTCCTCTCTGGCCTGGCTGGAGCCCCGCACTGCACTGCAATGTGCGGCGGGTTCGCCATCGCAGCCTCTGCCCGTCGAGGAGAGGGTGCGGCCTGGCATGCCGGGCGACTGACCACCTACATGATCCTCGGTGCCCTCGCGGGTGCGGCTGGTGGACGGATCGCCGGTCCCGGAGTCATCGGACGGGCTGTGATCGCTGGCCTGCTGGTGGTGTTCTGCGGTCACCTCGCTGGACTCATCCACCTGCCATCGCTGCTGCCGGCCCGTCTGGTCGCCCTCGCCAGCCGGCTGCTCGCCCGCCCTGGTCGACTGCCTCGGCTCGGGTTCGGGCTGCTCACCGGGCTGCTGCCCTGCGGACTGGTCTACGCCGCCATCGGGCTCGCCCTTGTCTCTGGCAGTGCCCTTCAGGGGGCCGGAGTCATGCTGGCGTTTGGGCTGACCACCGTGCCCACCCTCGCGGTTGCCTCCGTCGGAATGCGGCGGATCCTGTTCCGGTTCCCTCGGGTCCGTCCGCTGATGGCGGTCGGTGTGCTTGTCATGGGGCTCTCTGCACTGGCTGCTCGAACCCCAACAACCGCGGACCAGCTGCCATCCTGCCACGTCGTGGAGTAGGCCATGTCGATCCTCCTTCCCGTGGACGTCTCGGCACCCAATCTGATCGCACTTCCCTACGCCATCGCGCTGGCCGGAGCGCTGTCGACCAGCATTGTGGTGTTTCATGTCGCACCCTGCCCGCCTCCGCTGTGGATGCTGGAGACCCTGCACCGACTGTCGGACTCGATCAAGAAGGCTGGCCTGACCCACCACATCCGGGTGCGGGAGGGGGACCCGGCACCGACCATCTGCACAGAGGCTGTACTGCGTGACTGCTCGTGGATCGTTCTGGGGGCCGGATTGGTGCCGCTGGGACCGGTCGCAGGGTTGGTGATTGGCCTGAGCACGGTGCCAACCCTGGCGGTCTCAGCGGATGGCCGGCTCCGACTCTGCTCGACACATCAGGCGGATCAGCTCTGCAGCCTCCTGCACACGCGCGGGACCGTGACGCAGCAGGGAGGACACGTTGTGTTGTCTCTGGCCCATCATCCGCTGGAGCGCGCGATATAGTCTGCCGCTCATCGGGAGCTGGTGTGGACGTCTGGACAGAGATGAAGGCCTATGTGGGGCTGTGTGCGGACGACACCGTCCGGCTGCGCGCCCTCCAGCCGGAGGTTGAGCCTCACCTCGGGCGCATCGTCGACCACTTCTACGAGGTCATCGACCGGTTCGACGGCGCCCGCAATGTCTTCGACGACCTCGAGCAGGTCGAGCGGCTGAAGAAGACGATGCAGGCGTGGATTCAGCAGCTCCTCATGGGCCCCTATGATGAGGTCTACTACCAACGCCGCCAGCGCATCGGTCGGGTCCATGTCCGGGTCGGGCTCCCCCAGCAGTATGTGTTCACCGCGATGAACCTGCTGCGCTCGGACCTGTGCGAGATCGCGATGGCGAGCCTGGGTCCGGCTGAGTCGCACCAGACCTGCCTGTCGCTGGGGCGGATCACCGACCTGGAGCTGGCGGTGATGTCGGGAACCTACATGGAGGTCCGTGAGCAGGAGAAGCTCCGGTCGCTCCAGGATCTCATCGTGCAGAACATGCCGGTGATGGTGCTGTGCCTCGATGCAGAGGGGCGGGTGACCTCCGCGACCCGCCCTGAGCCCGACCTGCTCACTGCCAGCCACCACATCGGCGATCACTACACTGTGTACCTCTCCACGGAGCTGCTGGAGGCCGCGGACTTCACCACCCGGGTCGCTGCGGTCCTGGTCGGACAGGAAGAGCTGATGGTCCCCGACGTGGTCCTCGGTGAGGGGCGGGAGGCGAGACACTTCCGACTCACCCTGGTCCCCCTGGAGCACCGCTCGGCCCGGATCCTCATCCACCTCGAAGAGCTGACCGATGTCGTCACCGCTCAGGCCCGCGCTCAGCAGGCGGAGAGCCTCGCCAGGCTTGGCAGCCTCGCGGCGAACGTCGCCCATGAGGTCCGCAACCCCCTCTCCGCCATCTCCGCGACTCTCCAGGTCATCGGCAATTCTCTGCCCGTCGACGACCGTCGCCGACGGATCATCGGCAAGGTCAACGAGCAGGTCTTTCGCCTCGACCGGCTGGTCACCGACCTGCTCGGCTACGCCCGTCCCGCCGAGGCCCGCATCCGGGAGCTGCCGCTTGCGGGGATCGCGCGAGAGGCTGCCGAGCAGTCCGGCGTCGAGCCGGAGGTGGTGATCCTCGGCGAAGCCCACGCCCGGATCGACGCACAGTACGTCCGCCAGATCCTCATCAACCTCCTCCAGAACGCCCGGGATGCCGTCGGGGTGGGCGGCCACATCCAGCTTCGGGTCGGGCCGGGACCGCGGCTGATGGTGATCGACGACGGAGGGGGGATCCCCGATGAGGTCGCTGGGGGCCTCTTTGAGCCGTTCGTGACTTCGAAGACGCGCGGGACCGGACTGGGGCTGGCGATCAGCCGCAAGCTGGCGGAGTCGATGGACGGCTCTCTGGACCTCTCTACGACCGCTGATGCGGGGCTGTCTGGCGCTTGTTTTGTGCTTCGGCTGGTTCCGGTGAGCTGAGGGGTGGGCGGGGTCGTGGAGACCGGCGGAGGGTGGCTGCGCTGACCACTGAGTAGGGCAGCAGCCGGTCGTAGACGGGCGAGCTGACGGTTCGGGGTGAGGTGGAGACGGGCGGAGCTCGACGGAGCCGGTCAGGTGGCGGGCTCACGGACCTGCCTGAAGTTCGACAAGTGCCGGTCGTAAGACGGGCTGATTGTCGATTCGGGGAGAGGGGCGGGGACGGGCGGAGGCATCCGGAGCCGGTCAGGTGGCTGCCTTCTCTTTCACTGGCCATGAAGTTCGACAAGTGCCGGTCGGAGACGGGCTGATTGTCGATTCGTGACCCGGCACGGGGACGGGGTGAGTCCGACGAAGCCGGTCAGGTGGCTGGCTCAGTGTCCCCGCCAGTGAGTTCAGCAAGTGCCGGTCGTCAGACGGGCTGATTGCTGATTCGGGGTGAGGCACGGGGACGGGGTGAGTCCGACGAAGCCGGTCAGGTGGCTGCCTTTTCCCCTAATTTTGTTGATTGTATTGTTTGGATCGCCTGATCTGGAGTCTCAGTTCGCCCGGGCGCGCGCAAGGGGACACCGGAGTGGGCCGTGTCGGAGGGGCCGGGGGGCGCCCTCAGCCCACGCCAGATTCTCTGGCGGCCCCGGAAGCAGCAAGCGACCCGAGGCTGGGGACGTGGGCAGTCGCACAAGAATGGACGCCGACAGGGAGTGAGAGGCGTAGCGCAGCGGAGACGGAGCGGAGCGGTCTCCACGACTGTTTGGTCAAGCCTCAGCGGTCAAATGACCGCACTTTTTTCGGCTCACAGG
>JBLHNG010000659.1:0-5089 GCA_047621685.1 Myxococcota bacterium
CCGAGCTCCTCCCCGGCAGCCCCCTGCTCGCCGAGGTCCGCCGGCTCGGCCTGACCGTTCCGGGGATGCTCGACCTCGCCGACCGCATCGCCCCGCACACCGCTGAGACCGTTCGTTTCCATCCCACGCCTCCGCCCGTTGAGGCACCGGGCGCGCGGGTGCTCTCCGCAGTCGGACTCCGCCACCGCTACGAGGGCACCGAGATCGACGCCCTCGCCGGGGTGGATCTCACCCTGTGCGCCGGGGAGCGGGTGGCGCTGCTGGGGGGCAACGGTGCGGGCAAGTCCACCCTGCTGGGGCTGCTCAGCGGGCGGATCGAGGGCGGGCCAGACCTGCCCGGCACTGTCACCGTCCCCCAGGACCCCGACCTCGCCCTGTTCTGCCCCACCGTCGCCGCCGAGCTGGCCTACGGTCCCCGGGAGGCTGGGCTGTCCGGTACCGACCTTGAGACCCGGGTCGCTCAAGCCGCCGACGCCCTGAGCATCACCGACCTGCTGGACCGGGCGCCGCAGTCGCTGTCGAGGGGTCAGCGGCTTCGATGCGCAGTGGCCGCGGCGCTGTCGTGTCGGCCCGGCATCCTGCTCCTCGACGAGCCCACCTCCGGCCAGGACCACGACCAGATCGAGCGCATGATGATCGCCCTGCGCGCGGGGCTGTCCGACGGGGTGCTGCTGTTCGCCACCCACGACGTCGACCTCGCGCTGAGACACGCCACCCGGGTGATCGTGCTGCACGACGGCAGGAAGATCGCCGACGCCTCCCCCGCCGAGGCCCTCGCCGACCTGCCCGCCGACGTCCCGGTGATCCTCCCGCCCCTCGCCGCGCTCTGCACCTCCCGCGGCATCCCCCCGACCACTGCTGCCGCCCTCGCCGCTGTCGCCGTCTCCTCAGACGTCTCCCTCCCCCTGCCCGCCGTCGCCGCACCCACTCCCGAGCCCCCTCCCCCGGCTCCGACCACAGCGCCCATCGCCGCCGGACTCGATCCCCGCACCCGCCTCGGCCTCATCTCCGCCGCCGGCATCCTGGCGATCAGCCTGGAGCGCCCCGAGAGCCTGCTCCTGTTCGCGCTGACCTGCGCGGTGCCGCTGCTGTGGGTCGGCATGGATCGCAAGTGGCTGCGTCGGGGGCTGCTCGCGGTGGCGGCGATCATCTGGAGCACGGTGCTGTCGCAGGGGCTGTTCTACGCCGACCAGCCCCGGGTCTCGCTGGGCCACCTCGGACCGCTGCACCTGTACCGGGAGGGGGTCACCTACGGCCTCGCCCAGTCGATGCGGTTCGTCGGCCTCTCGCTGGGCGGCATCGCGCTGGCGGTCTCGACCCCGCCCGACCGCATGTTCGCCGCCCTCGTCCGCCTCCGCATCCCGTTCGGACTCGCCCTGATGGCCGCCACTGCGCTGCGGTTCCTGCCAGAGATCGGTCGAGAAGCCCTGACCGTCCGACAGGCCCGCGCCGCTCGGGGTCGGCCCACCTGGAAGCGGGGACCGGTGGCCTGGCTGGCCCTGGAGGTCGGCCTGCTGCGCCCCATCGTCGCCCGCTCCTGGCGCCGCGCTCAGAACCTCGCGGAGTCCCTCGATGCCCGGGGCTTCGATCCCCTCGCGGAGCGCACCTGGCGCCGTCCGCTGCGGATGCGGGCAGTGGACTGGTCGCTGATCGGTGCCGCCACTGCGGTGAGCCTCACCGTCGCCTCCGCCCGCATCCTCTACGCGCTCTACACCGCAGAGGCGGTCTACATCCCCGCGCTCCGCCCGCTGTACGGGTTTGTGCGGACGTGGCTCTGATGCGGCCTGGAACGCTGGCAGTGTGGTGGTTAGGTGGTGAGGGCGTGTGCCTCACTCTGGCACCGGGTTGCCCATCTCTATATAGAGCAACCCCGCTCACCCTTGCCACAGGTCAGCATGCCCGACGAACTCACCCATCTCCAGCAGCTTGAGACGGAGTCGATTCACATCATCCGCGAGGCCGCTGCCGCCTTCGACAACCCGGTGATGCTGTACTCCATCGGTAAGGACTCGGGCGTCATGGCCCACCTTGCCCTCAAAGCCTTTGCTCCCGGAAAGCCCCCGTTCCCGTTCCTCCATGTCGACACGACCTGGAAGTTCCGGGAGATGATCGAGTTCCGCAGCGAGTTCGCCAAGCGCACCGGCGTCGAGATGTTGGTCCACACCAACCAGGACGGCGTCGACGAAAACATGAACCCGTTCGACTTCGGCTCGAACCACTACACGGGTGTCATGAAGACCCAGGGCCTCAAGCAGGCGCTGAACAAGTACGGGTTCGACTGCGCCTTTGGCGGTGCCCGTCGCGACGAGGAGCGCTCCCGCGCCAAGGAGCGCATCTTCAGCTTCCGTGACGAGTTCCACCAGTGGGACCCGAAGAACCAGCGCCCGGAGCTGTGGAACAGCTACAACACGCGCATCCGCAAGGGTGAGAGCGTTCGGGTGTTCCCGCTGTCGAACTGGACTGAGCTGGACATCTGGCTGTACGTGCACCGGGAGAACATCCCGATCGTGCCGCTGTACCTGTCCAAGCCCCGCCCGGTCGTCAACCGTGAAGGCACCTGGATCATGGTCGACGACGAGCGCATGCGCTTCAAGGAGGGGGAGACCCCGGAGATGCGCAGCGTGCGATTCAGAACTCTGGGCTGCTACCCGCTCTCGGGTGCCGTGGAGTCCGAGGCCGCCGATGTGCCCTCGGTCATCCGCGAGATGCTCAATACCACTTTCAGCGAGCGCCAGGGCCGCCTCATCGACTTCGATCAGGACGGGTCCATGGAGCGCAAGAAGCGCGACGGGTACTTCTAAGATGACCAACCACAGCCTCTCTGACACCGCCCTCATCAAGAACGACATCCTCGGCTACCTCGACAAGTACGAGCACAAAGAGCTGCTGCGCTTCGTCGCGGTCGGCTCGGTCGACGATGGCAAGTCCACCCTCATCGGTCGACTGCTGCACGACACCGGCATGATCTACGAGGATCAGCTCGCCGCCGTGAAGAAGGCATCGTCCCTCGAGGGCGAGGAGATCGACTTCTCCCTGCTCACCGATGGCCTCGCCGCCGAGCGCGAGCAGGGCATCACCATCGATGTCGCCTACCGGTACTTCTCCACCGATCAGCGCAAGTTCATCATCGCCGACACCCCCGGCCATGTGCAGTACACGCGCAACATGGTCACCGGTGCCTCCACCGCCAACGTCGGCATCATCCTCATCGATGCCCGCCTCGGGGTGCTGCCCCAGAGCCGCCGCCACGCCTACATCGCCTCCCTGCTGGGCATCCCCCACCTGATGGTGTGCGTGAACAAGATGGACCTCGTCGACTACGCCGAGGAGGTCTATACCCAGATCGAGGCCGACTTCCGCGCCTTCGAGGGTGAGCTGGGCTTCGACGACATCACCTTCTTCCCGATCAGCGCGCTGAAGGGCGTCAACATCGTGGAGAGCAGCGAGAAGACCACCTGGTACACCGGCCCCAGCGTGCTGAAGTACCTGGAGACCGTCGAGATCTCCGACGACCTCAACCTCACGGACTTCCGCTTTCCCGTCCAGAGCACCCTGCGCCCGAACCTCGACTACCGCGGGTTCACCGGACAGATCGCCAGCGGCACCGTGAAGGTCGGCGACACCATCATGGCGCTGCCGTCGGGCAAGAAGAGCACCGTCACCGCCATCGATGAGCCCAGCGGAAACGTCTCCCGGGGCGATCTGTCGGTGACCTCCCTCGCCACCGCCACCACGCCCCGCTCGGTCACCCTCTGCCTCGCTGACGAGATCGACATCAGCCGCGGCGACATGATCGTGCTCGCCGACAACCGGCCCACGGTGAGCCGCACCTTCGACGCCCGCCTTGTGTGGATGAGCGAAGAGGAGCTGGACCGCGAGAAGAGCTACCTCATCAAGCACACCACCCAGACGGTGCGCTGCCAGGTCGGCGAGGTCCACTGGAAGAAGGACATGGAGGACCTCACCGACATCCAGACCGAGACCCTCGGACTCAACGACATCGGCAAGGTCACCTTCACCTGCACCCGTGCCCTGTACGCCGACAGCTACCGCGACAACCGCACCACCGGCGCGTTCATCCTCATCGACTCCGCCACGAACAACACCGTGGCCTCCGGGATGATCGATCTGAAGCGTGGCGGCCAGGACCTCGACGCCCTGCTCCGCGAGACCCGTGCTGGCTCCGGGCTTCGTCCCAAGAGCCAGGTCTCTCCCCGCGAGCGTCACGACCGCATGGGCCAGACCGGCGCCACCATCTGGCTCACCGGCCTGCCCGGCTCTGGTCGCTGGGCGCTGGCGTATGCCCTGGAGCGTCGCCTGTTCGACGATGGCCACTCCGCCACCGTGGTCGATCCCCGCTACGAAGACCTGCGCGGCATCATCTCCGCCTGCAAGGCCGCCACCGACGCCGGCCTGCTCACGATCTGCGCCTACCCGAGCTACCACCGCTCCGACCGCGACCGGCTCAGGCAGCGCATCGGCAAGGATCGCATGCTCCAGGTGTTCGTCAACACTGACCCGGCCCTCTGCCGCGAGCGTCGCCCTGACGCCAACCCCGACTTCGAGCCTCCGCTCAACGCTGACATCAAGATCCCCCTCGACGAGATGCGCATCCAGGATGCGGTCGACGAGGTGATCAAGGCGCTGGCCGGTCTGGGACAGTTCCGGCGACCGAAGGCGTAGGTTGTCTGGCCCCGATGGGGGCTGTCGAGAGGCTCGACTCCTGTGGGAGTCGGGCCTTTTTTGTGTGGCGGTCAGGGTGAGATCTGGAGTTCGGTAGACGCTTTGAGAGCCCGCGGATGCACAGGAAGGTCCTTTGAGAGTGCGTGGGGTGGCCGCAGGGCGGGGATTCGCCATTGGTGTCCGGCTGGGGGTCGCAGGGGGAGCGACGACTGGAGAGAGACGTTGTAAAGCGGCCGCTGGAGCGGGCACTCACGCAGGAAGTGCAGCCCCCCTTGAGCGAAGCGACATAAGCGGGCCGAAGGCCGGCGTTGGAGCGGAGTGGCCAGAAAAAGAATGGCGCCGACGATGGCGAACCTCAGCCCATGGGTGAGGGAGGACCCTTCGGAATCGACAGCCACGAGGCTGA
>JBLHNG010000660.1:0-5085 GCA_047621685.1 Myxococcota bacterium
GAGGGTGAGCACCGCCGACCAGGCCCCGGCGCTTCAGGTCACAGCCCTGGAGGCGGCGGGATGTGAGCATGTGGTCACCGAGCACGCGAGCGGCGGGAAGCGAGAGCGTCCAGAGCTGCAGGCCCTGCTGAGTCGACTGGCTGTCGGGGATGTCGTGGTGGTCTGGAAACTCGACCGGTTGTCACGCTCGCTCAAGGACCTGCTGTGGATCCTGGAGCGGGTCGAGGATGCCGGCGCCGGCTTTCACTCAGTGACCGAGTCCATCAACACCACCACACCGGCTGGCCGGATGCTCATGCAGATGCTTGGCGCCTTCGCTGAGTTCGAGCGCGCCATGATCCGCGAGCGCACCCTCGCCGGCCTGGAGGCTGCGAAGCGAAAGGGTCGGCGTCTGGGTCCGCGCTTCAAGCTCACCACCGAGCAGCAGGACATGGTCATCGAGCTGCTGGAGGGTGGGCGCAGCCAGCGCGAGGTCGCACGGCTGTTCGGCGTCGGTCAGGCCACCATCTCAAGGCTCTGGCAGCGACGCGCCACGAATCAGGTCTATGAATCACGACAGCCCACTTCCGAGCGTCACGAGCCGGACACCTCGGAAGCGAACCACAAACGAACGTCTGTGAATCAGGAGGTCTGATGATCTCAGGTGTCCTTGAACTCATGAGTGACATGCTCAACGAGCTGAGGTTGAACCGACTCGCCAATGAGCGAATCGCCGATGCTCTGGAGCAGGCACAGCCCCCTGCCCTTGAGCCACTCCCCCAGACCGACCTGGACGTCCTCCACGTTTCAGAGATGGCCCTGATCCTGAAGTGCTCTCCGAGAACGGTTCGTCGTCGCTGCGAGTCAGGACAGCTTCCGCTGCTCCCCGGACAGCCCTATCGGACTACTCGTCACCTGCTGCTACGCTGGATTGACGATCACGCCAGGAGCACCAATGCCCCCATATCAACGCAGCGGGAAATGGTACGCCGACTTCCGATACTCCGATCCCCAGGGAGTCCGCCACCGCTGTCGAAGAGCGCTCGGTTCACACATCAAGTCCCTCCGGACTGCAAGGCGAGCGGAAAATGAGCTGAGAGCAGAGCTGGAGGCTGCACGTCATCGTACAGCGATGGGCATCGAAGCGGAGCTGCCGCCGGCGTACCTCTCTGGACTCGCAGAGCGATGGCTTGAGGTCATCGTCGCACCACACCGAAAGCCGAGCACCTGGCGGAAGTACGAGTCGGTCATCCGCGTGCACCTCATCCCTCACTTCGGCGATGTGCTCATCAGCAGCATCCACCGTCGAGACGTCGACACCTTCATCGCGCACCTCCACAAGATCAACAAGTCCCCCAACACCATCAACACCATCCTCTCTGCCCTGTCCGGGCTGATGAAGACTGCGGTGAGTTGGGGCTATCTGAAGAAGAATCCCTGCGATGGCATGGTCTGGGGAAAGCCACAGGTCTCTGAGGAGTTTCTCTGGTTCAACATTGAGCAGACCGAGGTCTTCCTTGGTGCCGTCCGACGGCTCGCTCCGGAGATGTGGCGGTTGTTCTTCCTTGGCTTCCGGACCGGTCTCCGTCCGGGTGAGTTGCTCGCGGCCCGACAGGGTGATCTGGACCTGGTAGGTGGCTCCATCTGGGTACAGCGAACCGCAACGAGGGACGGCGTCAACCTGCCCAAGGGAAACCGCAAGCGTCGGGTGGCGTTGTCCCGGGAGACCGTCGCAGAGATGAAGGCCACCCGTCACCTCAACGGTGATCTGCTCTGTCCGACTCCGGCTGGGGCCATGTGGACCCACCGAGCCATGACATGGCGCTGGGAGCGGTGCCTGAAGGGAGCCGGGCTGCCACACTGCGGACCGCACACCATGCGTCACAGTTACGCCAGTCAGCTGGCCAGTGCCGGGGTGCCGCTGTACGCCATCCAGAAGTTGCTCGGACACAACCGCCCGCAAGAAACCCAGCGCTACGCCCACCTCGCCCCTGAAAGCCAGGCCCGCTGGGTTCAAGCCCTCGATCGCCCCGCTCAGACGACGGGACACAAACAGGCAGTTGGACACAATCTGGACACAGGCATGCCGGCCCTTCCAAATAAGGACCGTTAAACCTTTTAAAAGCTAATCAGTGTGAAGAAGAAGCACATCTCTTCATCCGTGCGCTCCCCATACCCCGTCGGCTTCGAATCCCCCTCAAGCGCGTTGTTGCTCGCCGAGTTGTTCCATGTACACTCAAACTCAATCTCCGCACCCTGCTCGAACTTGATCGGCTCCAGGTACTGGTACGTCATCTGGTTGTTGAAGTCGTAGTCGCCCTCAACGAGACAGGTCTCCGAACCATCCGTGTGCTTAATCGACGCTGAGAACTCACTGCCGAGGACGTGCATGTGCGGGAACATGCCGTAGATGCTCAGGTCGACGTAGTCGTTGGAGAACGAGTCTCCGTCGGTGTAGCTCTCGTTCTCAGCGGGAATGGAGAAGTCGAAGATGCCGAGAGGAGCCATGTAGACACGCTGGTCGACGCTATCGGTAGTGTGGAATGCGTAACCAGACTGGTCGGAGAGGCCGACGCTGTCGGGACCGGTGTAGTAGTGCATCTGCATGACCAGCACGTCATCGGGGGTCAGGCGCATGCCGGCACCCTCCGGGAAGTGGATCGGCAGCATGCCCGGCGCCCAGGCCGCGATCATGCCATCCAGCTCATCGCCGCCGAGGCCATCGATGCAGTCGTAGCCGGACGGATCGAGGTCCGCCTCGCTCATCGCGCTGCGAGGCATGGTGAACAGCACCTCGTGGTGAACGATGCTGGGCTGGTCGATGATCGGGGCCATCGCGGTGAGGTAGATGGTCTCCTCAAGCGCCGGATCGAGCACGAAGCAGCGGTACTCGTTGCCTGGGTTGGCGGCGTCTTCGTAGACCGGGGTGTAGGCGGCGGGAAGGAAGAGGGTGATGTCGGGATCGACAAGATCGGTCTCGACCGGCTCGGCGCTCACGGCATCGGCTTCGTCGCCGAGGGGGGCGCCGCCGTTGGTCCAGTCTGCGATGATGTCGCGGTTCTCCGGGCTGAGGGAGAGCTGCGCGGAGCCCTCGTAGTCCTGACAGTCCGGGTCAGAGGCCGGCGGGGGCATGCGGCCTTCGTCGATGGCGACGAGCATCGTGTCGGCAAAGTTGACCACCAGCTCTGGGTCGGTGAAGTCCCCGAGCCCCAGACCGCCGTCCTGGTGACAGCGCACGCAGTTCTGCTCCAGGATGGGCTTGATGTCGGTGTAGTAGGTGTATGACGTGTCGTCGTCGTCGATTCCGGTGGTTGAGATGCCCTCCACGGTCTCCTCACCACAGCCAATCATCATCATCCAGAACATCGCAGTCTCCCCTGTGCAGCAGCAGTCTTACATGACTAAGCCGGTGCATCGCTGTAGGAAAATCGTGAGGGAAGTATGGGCCGGAAGAAGCAGAAGCAGAAGACCACACCAGCACAAGAGCCGAAGGCCACGACCTCACTGGGCTCCCTGCTCGGCGGAATCGGGTTTGCCGCCTCGGATCCAACAGAGACGACGGCTGAGCCCCCGAGTCCGCCCGCTGATGATCCGCTGAGCATGACGGGGTGTGGCAACCTCAAGCTGCACATCGAGAAGAAAGGCCGGCGCGGCAAGTCGGTCGGCATCCTTCAAGGGGTCCCGCCGGCGAAGTCCGCTGCGGTTGCAAAGGCGCTGCGCAAGCAGCTGGGCTGCGGGGTCACCGACAAGGACGGGGTGATCACCATCCAGGGCGGGCAGACCGACCGGGTGAGGGCCTGGCTGATCAGCCACGGAGCGAAGCGGGTCAAGGGCGTCTGAGGCGCAGGGATCTGAGGTTACTGGCAGTCCCGGGGGTCAGGCTCAGTGGCAATGCAGTCGGAGATCCAGCCGTGGCGGGTGGTGAACCATGCTTGGAGGGCGGCGATCTCCCCACCAAAGTCCGCTGAGCCCCACTGAGCGGAGTTGCGATCCCCGGCATCCCCGATGGCCTCGACCATGCCGTCGATCTCCCCGAGGATGGTGCTCAGGGACAGCTCGTCGGCCAGCAGCGCACTCCAGCGCGCGAAGTAGCGATCCCGAAAGTCCGGATCCTCGAACAGGCCCCCGTACCAGCCCCAGGTAAACACCGCGGTTGTGTCTGAGGTGAGGCCGGTGGCATCCCAGGGGGTCGGATCGATGGCTCGGATGTCGTTGCCCCCAGCGGTCCGATCGAGGTCCCACATTGGCCCCGCGATGAGGAGCCCGTCGCGATCCTTGTGCATGTAGCCAGACAGCCGGAAGGCGTCGGGGTTCTTGAACAGGACGTTGAGGATGTGGTGATCGATGAACGAGTCGACGTCGATGATCTCGCTGTAGTGCCGATTGGTGGTGGGGCTGGTGAAGTCGGAGGCTGCGAGGGCGTAGCCGAGATCGTTGAGCAGCGACTCGATGTAGTCCTGCTGAGGGTCTGTTCGCTCGGACTCCTCGGGGTCGACCCAGACGAGGGGGTAGCTGAACGAGAAGCTCCCGTCGCCGTCTCCGGCCCAGAACCCGGACTCATCGTCTCCAGCCCGATCGCGCTTGATGACGTAGCCTCCTGACAGCTCCGGGAGCTGGTTGTCATCGGGGGTCAGCTCGGTGATGTCGACCCGATCCGAGCCGCGCTCGATCTCCTCGGTCAGCCCATAGACACCGGCATAGTCCGCCAGCTCGACCGGATCGCCCCGATCCGCGACGAACACCTCGACGAACTGCGAGCGCGGTGCGTACTGGCCGATGGCGTTGGAGAGCTGGTAGCCCAGCGCGTTCCGGATCAGCGCCTCGTCGTAGTAGTACGGCGCATACAGGACCCAGTCGCCCTCCTCGGGCATGCCCAGCAGGGCCTCCCGGCGGTCGTCATCCTCGACGGCTTGCCACAGCTCCAGGTCGTAGCTCGGCTTGTCCGCACCATACGACGACGATCCTCGAAGCTTGAGCCGCGCACGCCCGGAGCTGGTGGGCGCATCGGTCAGCACCACCGACGCCCCGCTCGGCTCGAACAGGTCCAGCCCCATCGCCACCGGGTCGTCGTCGTCTGGAGCGGAGCCGCCCGTCCAGAAGACCATC
>JBLHNG010000661.1:0-5075 GCA_047621685.1 Myxococcota bacterium
TTGTGAGTCGCCGGACCCTTTGCGCAGTTGCGGCCCCGGGAGCCGGGATGGGCCGGGTTGCCCTCGAACCGGCGGATCTCAAAGGTGGTCTTGTCGACGTAGGCCAGCAGCCCGCAGCCGCTCTCGCAGTTGAAGCAGATCGTCGGGACCAGGGTGTAGCGCCGGGCGACCTTCGTGGGCCACGACCGGCTGTCCCACTCCACCCAGTCGTCCCACCGACTCGACGGAGGGTACTGGCTCATGCGCCCGTCGGGGTGGCGGACGGTGAGCAGCTCCGAGGACGGGACCGCGTCGGCCTCCGCAAAGGTGGGCATCGCCACACCGGCGGCGTTGGTGGCCTCTGTACCGCTGACGACGGGCCGGGCGATGCCGAGCATCGACTGTAGGAAGGACTTGATGCTCATGAGTTCGGCAGCTCCTGGGGGGCCATGACGAGGGCGTGCTCATAGAGGTACAGCCCGATGCCAGCGCAGACTGCGGCCAGCGCGGAGAGGACGGGGAGGTTCGCGGCCAGCAGTGCCAGCGGCACGACGTGTCCGAGGCCCATCGCGCCGATCCAGAACTGCCGGCTGTAGCGTCCGTGGGAGATCTCACGAGCGGCCCGGGCGGCCTGCTCGCTGGCGTGGGCGATTCCAAGCTCGCCCATCAGGGTCGCAGCGGCGTCGGTGACCAGGGCCACACCGAAGGTCCAGCGGGCGAAGGTGATGAGGTCGGCACCAAACGAGGCGAAGGGAGACAGCAGCAGGAAGGCTGCCGCGCCCATCATCAGAGCCTGGATGAGCAGGTGGATCGGCAGCAGCGGGCTCTGCCAGAGGTCGCGTCCCTCGGCCTGTCCAAACAGGAAGGCGGTGTAGACCGCGGCCCCGACCGCCAGCGGCAGGGTCAGCAGCGCCAGCCCGGTCCGAGCGAGATCCGGCAGCCCAAAGAGTCCCATCCAGTCCGCCAGCTCCAGCCCCCACCACAGCCCACTGACCGCCGAGAAGGCAATGAGCAGGAAGGCCCCCCGGGTCAGCCAGCTGCGCCACTGGGGACGGGTGAGGATGAGCAGGAAGCGCTCGGGGTGCTCCAGATCGTAGATGAGCAGTGCGGTGGTGACGAGGGTGGCGAAGATGCCCAGCGCCCCGCCCAGCAGCGTGGTGACCGGGTCATGGGTGATGGCTCCGGTCAGCAACCCCAGCGACAGGAAGCCGAACGCCCCCGCACCGATGCCCTTGGTGACGAGGTAGGCGGGCACCGGCCAGTGCCAGGGGACCTCGTGCTGGGCGTTGTAGTGCAGCTGCGCCATCTGCCCGGCCACCCGCCCGCCGCCGACCTGGATCGGATCCTGGGGCACGCCCTGGCTGTGGTGCTTCGGCGTCGTGCCGCCGTGCTGCTTTGTGATGACATCGGCGGCGGCCATGGTCTTTGGGACCGGGGCGGCGCCGGGGTGGAGGGAGACGTCGTTGCCGTTGATGTAGAGGACCTTGGGAGCGGTGCCCTGCTCGGGCTTGCGCACGGTGGTCTGGTGTCCGGCGATGATCCGGCTGATCTCGCTCGCCGGGTCGTCCATGTCTCCCGAGATGATCGCATGCTCCGGGCAGACCACCACACACGCCGGCTCCAGGCCGATCTCGATGCGGTGGCTGCAGAAGTGGCACTTGGCCGCGGTCTTTGTCTCCGGGTCGATGTGGATGGCGTCGTAGGGACAGGCCTGCATGCACGCCTTGCAGCCGATGCAGGTGTCGCTGTTGAACTCGACGATGCCGTCGTCTCGCTGGTACATCGCCCCGGTCGGGCAGATGCGCACACACGGCGGGTTCGCGCAGTGGTTGCAGCGGGTGACCTGGAAGTTGCGGCGGACATCGGGGAACAGCCCCACCTCCACCGACTTCACCCAGGTGCGGTTGACCCCGAGGGGCACGTCGTTCTCGCTCTTGCATGCCGTGGAGCAGGCGTGACAGCCGATACACTTCCGGTTGTCGATGACGAAGCCATAGTTCATCGGGGCAGTCCTCCAGGACCGTTGTTTTTGCACAGCCCGTGCCAGAGGGGCATGAGGGTTGCATTGGGGCGGACGATGAAGCGAGTGTTTCCAGAGATGATCGCTGCGGTCGGGGTGGTCACCCTGTCCGTGCCTCAAGGCGTAGCCTACGCCATGATCGCGGGGCTGCCTCCGGCCATGGGGCTGTATGCGACCTGCATCCCGGCGATCGTGGGCTCTCTGCTGCGAAGCTCAAAGCACGTCGTCGCCGGGCCGACCAACGCCCTGAGCCTCCTGGTCGGTGGTGCACTGGTCGGACAGAGTGCGGATCCGATGTCTGCGGCGATCACCCTGGCTTTGCTGGTCGGGCTGATGCAGGTCGGTGCGGGGCTGCTGCGGCTTGGGAGCGTGGTCGACTACATCTCCAGCCCCGTCGTGCTCGGCTACATCTCCGGTGCTGGCGTGCTCATCGGGGTGGGGCAGCTGCACAACATCACCGGGACGAGTGGGCCGAAGGGGGGCCTGCTGGAGACGCTGGAGGGCTGGATCGCGGTCGGGCCGGCAGGGGCAGACCCGCTGACGGTGGGGTTTGCCGTCGCGACGGTGGTGCTGCTGGTGGCGAT
Organism: Myxococcota bacterium; assembly: GCA_047621685.1. Taxonomy (GTDB): domain Bacteria; phylum Myxococcota_A; class UBA796; order UBA796; family UBA796; genus JAQXDW01. The sequence continues at coordinate 2,584 of JBLHNG010000661.1, forward strand.
GCACAAGCTGATCCCGAAGATCCCCGGCGCGGTGATCGCGATGGTGCTGGCGATTGGGGTGAACATGGCGCTGTCTCTGGAGCTGGTCGGCCTGCGCGTGATCGCAGACATCGCCCCGATCCCGGTCGGCCTGCCCCCGCTTACCATTCCTGATCCCTCCCTCATCGTTGGGCTGATACCGGCTGCAGTGGCCTGCACGGTGCTCTCGCTGGTGGAGTCCAGCGCCATCGCTCGCTCCATTGCTTCAGAGACCGGCCAGCGTCTGTCGGCTTCAAGAGAGTTCTTCGGGCAGGGCATGGCCAACATCGCCGCAGCGTTCTTCGGCGGCTACCCGATATCTGGCAGCCTCTCCCGCTCCGCCCTCAACGCCCAGCTCGGGGCGAAGACCCGGTGGGCCGGGGTCCTCTCCGGGGTGCTGATGCTGGTGGTGATGCTGGTGCTCGGCCCCATCGTCGACCACACCCCGATCGCCGCCCTTGCCGGTCTGCTCCTGGTCGTTGCAGCCCAGCTCATCGACGTGTCGAAGATCCGCCGGACCATCCAGACCCGCCCCGCAGATGGCATCGCGTTCGGGGTCACCTTCATCGCCGCGCTGCTCATCCCGCTCAACCAGGCGATCTACCTCGGGGTCGGCATCAGCGTGGTGCTGTTCCTCCAGCGCGCCCGGATGATCAGCGTCCTGGAGATGGTCATCGGCCCCAACGGAAGGCTGCGCGCAATCTCCGATCCGCTGCCCGATGAGACTCTCCCCGAGGACTTCTCCCGGTGCGGACGCATCAAGATCCTGCATGTGGAGGGGGTGCTGTTCTTCGGCGCGGCGGGGGAGCTGCAGGCGGCGCTGGACGAGGCGGCGGAGGGCGTGGACGTGCTGGTGGTCCGCATCAAGCGCACTCAGGGCATCGACGTGACCATCATCGATGTGCTGGAGAGCGTGGCGGTGGCGATGGAGCGGCGGGGGCAGCACCTCCTGCTGGTCGGCATGAAGCCTCGGGTGATGGCGGCCCTTCGGCGGGCTGGCGCGGTGGAGGTCCTTGGGAAAGATGCGCTGTTCCCGTCGCGGAAGCGTTGGTTTGCCGCAATGAACGAGGCCATTGAGTCCGCGATCGAGCTGAGTCAGCCGAGCTGTGAGCGGTGCGCGGAGACTGGCTGTGTGGCGGCGGCGTACATCGAGGCCCAGTGCGCCCGACGTGAGCGCGAGAAGGCCCGGGCGAAGGCCCGCTCAGAGGAGGCGATGGACCTTGAGCTTTCGCCAGAGGGTCGTCCGGTGGATGCCCAGTAGTGCGGCGGCCTTCGTGCGGTTTCCCCCGGACTCTCGCATCGCAGACAGCAGCCGCTGCCGCTCTTCGAGGGCCAGCGGGCTCTCCGGCTGCGACTCACTCGGTGGCGGCTCTCCCCTCAGCTCCGGGGTCAGCTCGTCGGGGGTGATGGTCGGGCCTTCGCCGAGGATGTAGGCGCTCTGGAGGACGTTCTTCAGCTCCCGGACGTTGCCCGGCCACGACCAGCTCATCAGCATCTCCAGGCAGTCCGGTGCGATCCCGGTGACCTGTCGGGGACCGGTGGTGTTGAGCTGCGCGATGAAGTGGTGGGTGAGGATGGCGATGTCGCCGGTGCGATCGATGAGCCGGGGGAGGAACAGCGGCACCACCCGGATGCGGTACATCAGGTCCCGACGAAACCGACCGGCATCGACCTCTCGTCGCAGGGCCTGGTGGGTGGCGGAGACGATCCGGACGTTGACCCGGACAGGCTCACTGCCCCCGACCGGCACGAAGGTCTGGGCCTCCAGCACCCGCAGCAGTCTGGCCTGGAGGGAGAGGGGAAGCTCGGCGATCTCGTCGAGGAACAGGGTGCCACCGCTGGTCAGCTCCAGCAGCCCCTTCCGGCTCCGCACCGCTCCGGTGAACGCCCCCTTGACGTGACCAAACAGGGCGCTGGCGAGCAGCTCGGGGGTGAGGGTGGCGCAGTTGACCGCTCGGAATGGCGCGGTGGCCCGGGGAGAGAGCCGATGCAGCGCCTGGGCGACCAGCTCCTTGCCGGTGCCGGTCTCGCCGCGGATGAGCACCGGGGCCTCGGTGACCGCGGCCCGCTCCATGAGGACGAACAGCCGCTGCATCTGGGGCGCACCGGTGAGGAGACCGTGGACGTTGGTGAGTTGCGAGGTGTTGTGCATCGTGTTGCAACGTATCGCAACGTTGTTGGTGGAGGGAAGGGCGGCGGGGAGGTTGTCCTCGCCATGAGGTTTGGCGGGAGGCGAGCGGGCGGCTGGCTGTGGGCAGACCACTGAGTTGGGGCAGCAGCCGGTCGAAGGTGGCGAGCTGACCAGCGGAGTCTGACGGAGCCGGTCGGGTGGCTGCCTTCCCTCCTCTCTGTACTGACCATCAAGTTCGACAAGTGCCGGTCGCAGACGGGCTGATTGTCGATTCGTGGAGAGGCGCGGGGACGGGGTGAGTCCTACGAAGCCGGTCAGGTGGCTGCCTCTGTGACCCCGCCAG
>JBLHNG010000662.1:0-5074 GCA_047621685.1 Myxococcota bacterium
GACCGTCAGGCTGGCTACAGCACGGTCCTCACGCCTGGGCGGTACACTGTCGCAGCGCTCAGCAACGGGACTGACGCCTAGGATGGTGATGCCCGTTCCCCTGGAAGAGCTGCTGAAGCGGACCCTGACCGGGGACGCACCTGCAAGAGAGCTGCTGGCAATGGGTCTGCTGCCGGTCATCCACGCCCGGGTCAGCAGGACCGCGATCTTTCATGGCTCTGCTCAGACACGCCGCAACATCCGAAACGAGGTCGAGGACCTCACTCAGGAGGTCTGCCTGATGTTGTTTGTTCAGGACTGCCATGTCCTCCGGGCATTCGATGCCAGCCGGGGCTCACTGCCCACGTTTGTGGGGAAGGTTGCACAGTTTCGAACACTCGACCTCCTCCGGAAGCGGTGCTTTCTTCCTCGCCGAGAGGAGCTGGTGGACGACGAGCGCTTCTTCGAGCTTCGATGTGTGCTGGGACTGGAGGGACGGCTCGAGCAGCGGGATCTCCTTCAGAAGGTGCTGAACCGGGTGCACCGACAGCTCAAGCCAGTCACCGGAAAGATCCTGGAGATGCTGTACGTGGATGGCTGCTCCATCGCAGAGGTGGCAGCGGAGACCGACTCGTCTGTCTCAGCAATCGCCCGACAGAAGAGCCGCCTCAACCAGAAGCTGCGTGAGGAGCTGGTGACACTCCTGGCCGAAGGAGACAAGCGCGATGACACCTGAAGAGCTCGACAGGCTCCTCGCTGAAGTAAGCGGGGCTGCTTCAGATGACCTGGAGCTTCCAGAGCTGGATGCTGATCCGTCGGAGCTGGGCGAGGAAATTCACGCCCAGGCGATGCTGGCCCGGGCGCCGCTGGGGCCAGGCTTCTCGGAGCGAATTCGCGCCGAGTTGGCGGTGATTCCACTTCCGAAGCCGAAGCCGAGTCCGAAGCAGAGACGGTGGATGCCATCCTGGCTGACCGCGCTTCCGATGGCCGCCGGGCTGCTCTTTGGGGTCCGGATTGCCTCCCTCCCGCCGATTCCTCCCGCCCTCGCCTACGCCGTCACCATGCAGGCCGAGAACATCGACCGCTCCAGTCCCAGCAGTAATGCCCCCCTGAAGCTGAGCGACGGCTCTGTGCTCCAGATCGTGCTGAAGACCGCCACTCCACCCGAGCATCCGACCCAGGCGCTCGCCTGGATCCATCACGGCGGGCAGTGGCAGCAGCAGGACTGGGAGCCAGAGTCCATCGACGGCAGCTTCAGGTTCACCGGAGAGGTCACGGGAGTCTCCGACGGAGAGCACACCCTGCTGATCGGTGCCGGCCCGACCGGCCCCCGGGGACTGCTGGGTCGGGCGCTCTATCCTGGTGGTGCTGCGTCCTTTACAGCCAGCGAGCTTGATGCCATCGCACAGGGCACCGCCGTGGCAGGCTGGACGTTCGAGGCCCGCGACATCACGCTATACGGAGAGGATGAGTAGACGCTGGCCCCTCTTCCTCTTCACTCTGGCCTGCTCAGAGCCGCCTCAGAAGTCACCTCCAGAGCCGCTGGAGGTCTCTTACGGTGGCTGCGTCGACTTCCGGGATGCGACCTGCTTTCTGAATGACATGCCGACCGGCAATCCGCTTCACCAGGAGCTACGCCTGTGGACCGCGGCCCCCTCGCCGCTGACCATCACCCTCGATGGGGTCATGATCACGCCAGCGCAAATACCCGCTATCGGAGGCACCCGAGTGACCATTCCGGGAGCCCGCACAGCCTCCCGGGTAGACGTGACGGACAGCCTCGGCGCTCGGTGGGGGATGCAGCTCAGCACCGAGCCCACCGACCCCGACTCCCCCTACTCACAGCAGAAGAGGCGATACATCGACCTCGCCACGAGCGTCGAGAGCAAGCCCCTGGAGCAGCTCGCATCGCTGAGCGCCAGCGTCGAAGACAACATCACGGATCCGCATGATCTGACGATGCAGTACATGCACCAGTTTGTGCAGTATGAGCTGGCAGACACCGCTGGCTTGACCCGAGACGCCATCCAGATCGCCGATCAGCTTCGTGCAACCGCTGAAAGGTTGGGCATCGCCCGGCTGGAAGTCAGCGCCTGGGAGGCCGTCCGGGACGCCACCCTGTCCTCTGACCAGATCGAAGCGGCCCTGACAGTGAGCACCACCCGGCTGGCAGCTGTGGAGGCGTGCATAGCGGACAGGCTGCCCTGCGCACCGGCAGCGGACAACTGCTCCCTGGAGCGCCACATCACCTCGCACTTCTGGATCGCACATCAGGCCGTGCTAATCGGCGCACTCGATGAGGCCGCCGTTCCAGTCACTCAACTGCGTGGGGTGCTGCCGGTAAACCCTGGCTGTAGAGACACCGTCAACATCAACAACGATGCCCGACTCAACCTCACCAGTCACGCGATCCACATCGGCGATCTGGAGCAGGCCGCCTCGGATCTCGATCAGCTTGATCCCAGTGAGCAGAGCAGCAAGACCACGCACCAGGCTGCGTGGCTGACCGGCCAACTCTTCGAGCTGAGGGGAGAGCCTGGGGCGGCGCTCGCGCAGTACAACGCGCTGATCGAATTTCAGACACTGGAGCCACTCCTTCGCTGGCAGGTCCATGCCGGACAGGCCCGGATTCACCGTGCGCAGGGGCGTCCCGAGCAAGCCATCGCTGCCTACCGGAGCGCGATGCGTCACCTCATTCAGCAGAGCTTCCAGATCCCCTCACACCTGGGTCGGGACACCTTCTTCGCCAACCGGGAGCGCGACATCCGCCAGTACCTCAGCCTCCTGCTCAAGCTCGGTCACCCCGATGAGGCTGCTGAGGTCATCCGCATCCTGCGTGGGCAGTACATCTACAGCCTCTACCCCGGCGGACTGCGCAGCAGCAGCGAGCGAGAGCGCTGGGCGACCGGGGTAGAGACGCTTCGCGCCCTCGGAGATGCCCTGGAGGAAGAGCAGGCGCTGGCCTGGGCTCAGACGGAGGTGAGCGAGCCGGAAGCGGGCAGTGTCCGACGCTGGGAGCTGGATCGCTCGCTGGGAACCCGGGCTACTGCCCCGCTCCGCCCCCGTCCTCCGGCGGCCGGTGAGCTGATGCTGATCTACGCGCCGATGGACTCCGGCATCCTCAGCATCGCCCTGTCTCAGTCCACAATTCTGATCCACGAGACCACCTCTGCCATCCCAGATGGAGAGTCGCTCTTCTCCCCGTTCCGAGCAGAGATCGAAGCCGCCGACCGCATCTCCCTGCTTCCCTATGGCGCGCTGAGGAACGAAGACCTTCACGCCCTGCTGCTGGACGGACAGCCCCTGGCTGCCAGGAAGCCGACCGCCTACGTCCTCGATCTGCCGGGTGTAGGGGTGGTGTCACGTGGTGGGGAGGCTCGTGCCCTCCTGCTGACTGACCCCACCCGTAACCTCCCGGGAGCACGGGCAGAGGGCGCGCAGGTCGCCGAGATCCTGAAGTCCCACCCCCTCCCCCTGACGGTCCTCTCTGGCACAGACGTCACCCGACAGACTGCGTTGGCTGAGATGGAGGGTGCCTCGTTGCTGCACTACGCGGGTCACGCGGAGTACAGCGAGACCCCGCTGGACAGTGCATTCCTGCTGTCGGGAGATGTTCGCCTGTCCGTCATCGACCTGCTCACCGTGCAGCAGCCTCCCGCGCTGGTGGTCCTCTCGGCTTGCGAGAGCGCCCGCTCTCCTGACAGCGCCGTCGAAGGACTCGGGCTGGCACAGGCCATGCTTCTGGCCGGCTCCCAGGCTGTCGTTGCCACCACCCGACCGGTGTCCGACATCCTCGCAGCAGAGTTCTCCACGGCCTTCTATCAACACCCGGACTTTCTCCGTGAGCCCGGGACTGCGTTCCAGAGCGCCATTGCCACTCTTTATGCTTCAGATCCGAGTGCAGACTGGTCTACTTTTAGACTGCTGACACCGTAGCGACTTCGTGCCTGTGCATATTGTGTACAGTCTGTGCAATTTGGTTCTGAATCAGAAACTACGTTGACATCAACGCTGTTGCCGTTCGCAACCACACCTGGAGGCTCCACTGATGTCCATGTTTCTTCTGCTCGCCACGCTCCCGTCCGCCACCGCAATGGTCCCGCTCAGCATCGATGACGCCACCATGGACGGACGGTTCGTCTCTTCTGACGACGCGAACTGCTCACTCCTCAGCACCCACCAGGGCAGGACAACCGGCTGGAGCGCAACCCCCCTCAGTCAGCACGACACCCTCAGCCTCGCCGGCTACTGCGTCTACGAGTACACAGCCGATCCGTTCCAGGGAGACGGGAAGAGTGATGTACAGGACTGGCTGACCTTCAACGAGGCGGAGCCAGACGTGGCGTTGATGATGCCACTCTCTGCCAGCGAGATTCAGGACGGACTTCGCGATGAGTTCCGGTTTGAAGCGGGCTACCCGCTGAGTCCCCAGCCCGTTGGCGGCGGCGTGACCCTCGCGATCCTCGACACCCACCCCGACGGCGGAGATGCCGCTCCGCCATCCAGCTGGTCCAAACACGGCTACATCCTGAGCACCATCGCTGAGGAGCTGCTGCTGTGCGACACCGGCGCCTGCACCATCTCGCAGTACCGGGCGATGCCCCTGGTCCACAACTCCAACACGGTCCTCATGAGTCCGGCGGACAAGGGTGGGTACTTCGGCGGGTTTGTGGATTTCATCCGAAGCCTGGAGGATGCTTTCGCCGACCGCAGCGGCAACATGGTCTACAACCTCTCGATGGGCTGGACGGACTACTCTCCTGATGGGCGATATGGCGGCGGCATCGGCACCAACAACGCCTGGGATCCAGTGGTGACCGCGCTCTACGACCTCCTCCAGGAGGTGCGCTGTGATGAAGGGCTCATCTTCGCCTCGGTCGGAAACCACATCGGCGGCGGCATCGATCCCGTCGAGCTCCTCCTGCCAGCGGCCTGGGGCAACGATCTCACCCACGACATCGCCGCAGTCGGCTCCTGTGGCAACGCAGCGGCCTACCCGACCGAAGCGGTCCCCCTGGTCTACCCGGTCAGCGGCACCGGACGGGACGAGCACCCCCTCCCGCTGGCCCGCGAGGGGATGGCGCTCGCCGCCTCG
>JBLHNG010000663.1:0-5056 GCA_047621685.1 Myxococcota bacterium
GCCAACATCGACGATATCCGCGAAGCGTTCAGCTGGGGAATCATCGACGGTGTGACCACCAACCCCAGCCTCATCGCCCGCGAGGGCGGCGACTTTATCCAGCGGATTGCAGACATCTGCGAGATCGTCAAGGGACCGGTCTCCGCAGAGACCGTCTCTCAGGACGCCCCGGGCATGATCCGAGAGGGTCGGCTCCTGGCGAAGGTCAGCGAGCACATCGTCGTCAAGGTTCCCCTGACCACCGAGGGGCTCAAGGCCACAAAGGTGCTCTCCTCAGAGGGCATTGACTGCAACGTCACCCTCTGCTTCCAGCCCATGCAGGCGCTCATCGCAGCGAAGGCCGGCGCGGCGTACATCTCGCCGTTCATCGGCCGGTTGGACGACATCTCCACCGACGGTGTCGCACTCATCGAGCAGATCGTTCAGATCTACGCGAACTTCCCGGCGCTGAACACCAAGGTGCTCTCCGCCAGCATCCGCCACCCCATGCACCTCACCCAGGTCGCACTGGCGGGCTCGGATGTGGCCACCATCCCCTACGGTGTCCTCAAGAAGCTGGTCAACCACCCGCTGACTGACAGCGGCAACGCGAAGTTCCTTGCGGACTGGGACAGCGTGCCGGACAACAACATCACTGCCCAGGTCGAGCGCTGGCTTGCGGCGCGGGACTCCTGAGCCCCGGGACTGCTCGGCTCCTCGTCGCTGCGCTCGCGGGTGCAGCGGCGGCTCCGTATCTGCCTGGCGGTCCAGTCTGGGATGACCACATCCTGATCGTTGAGACCCTCGCGCCCCTCGACGGCGCGGGGGTTCTTGCGCTCTTCAGCCAGCCCGTCGGCGGAGCGGGGCCAGGGGAGGGATACTACCGACCCCTCGCGATGATCGTGCTCGCCCTGGTCGGTCGGGTCGGGATCCCGGCGGTGCACCTGTGTGTCGCCGTGTTCCATGTGATCTCGGCTGTGGCCCTGCTGCGACTCCTCCGTCCGCTCCCCGCGGCCCTCCCGGCTGCAGTGCTGTTTGCCGTTCATCCTGCGGCCAGCGAAGTCCTCGGCTGGGCCTCCGCGCTGCCGGACGCCATGGCGGTCTCTCTCGGTCTGTTGGCGGCGCTGACCGGCGGTCCCCTCGTGGCTGGCGCAGTGACCCTGTGCGCGCTGCTCGCCAAGGAGTCCGCGCTCCTCATCCTGCCCGCCCTCGTCCTCGCCCGGCTCGCGCCCCGGCGACTGCTGCCCGGCTGGCTCGGTGCGGTGATGATCTGGGGGGCACTTCGTCTCCTCTCTGGGGCCGGGGCGGACTGGTCCTGGGCGGATCGGCTCCAGCTGGTCCCAGCAGCGATCCTCTGGCCGCTGTCGACAATGATCATTCCGCACCCCCTGACCGCAGTCCGTGACCTGCTCGCCGTCTCGATCATGCCGACAGTGCTCGGTGCCGGGGTGGCTGTGGCGGGCCTCATCCTCGGGCGGAGGAGCCGGGCAGCCCTGGTCGGTTTCGGGCTCGCCCTCGCCGCGGCAGCCATCGCCCTGCCGCCAACACTCGACGGCTACCTCGCGGCAGAGCGGTACGCCTACGTCGGCCTCGTGGGGCTGGCGGTGTGGGTCGCAGCACTGCTCCCGGCAGTCGATTGGCGGCTCGGGGGGGGAGTGGTCGTGGCCTCGCTGGGACTGCACCTCCACCACAGCGCCCGCTGGTCGGCGGATGTCCCTCTGTTCGCCGCAGCCACGACCGCGATGCCCGAGTCCTCCTATGCCTGGCACCTGCTCGGACATGCCCTCGCACTGGAGGGGCAGATGTCGGAGGCCGCCGATGCATTCGGAGAGGCCATCGCCACTGGCCACCCCTATCCAGACGACCGCCAGCTCCACCTGATCGCCCTGGTTCAGGCCGGACGTGCTCAGGAGGCGCTGGAGTGGGCGGAGTCGAGTCCACAAGATGGGCTGACCGCAGACTGGATCGCATGGTGGGCACGCGCGGCACACGACACAGGGGACAATGACCGAGCCATCATGCTTATTGGGCAGCTCTATGATGGTCGGGAGTGGGATGGGCCAGACTGGGTGCCAGAACTTGCCGCTGAGCTTCAGCCGAGCCCTTGACCGGGGCCAACCCCCTCGCTAAATGAATGAACCTTCATTCATTCAGAGTACGTGTTCCATCCTGATGTCTGGCTCCACCAAAAGACGCCCCCGCTCAGACAAGCGCGCCCGCATCGTTGATGCGGCGATAGAGGTCTTTGCGGCCAAGGGCTTCCACTCTGCGCGGATCTCCGACATCGCCCGGCTGGCTGGTGTCGCTGATGGAACCATCTACCTGTACTTTCGCAACAAGGAAGACCTCCTGCTGTCCATCTTCGAGGAGAAGATGGAGCTGCTGATTGTCGAGCTGCGCGGTGCCCTGGATGGCGTGACGGATCCCGTCGAGCGCCTCAAGGTGTGCGCCCGACAGCACTTCATCCAGCTCGAAAAGTACCCGGCACTCGCCCAGGTCCTTCAGGTTGAGCTTCGCCAGTCCCACAAGTTCCTCCGTGAGTATCGTCCGGAGAAGCTCTGGGAGTATCTGGCCATCTTTGAAGATATTATTCGTGACGGTCAAACACGCGGATCCTTCCGCTCTACGATTGACCCGTTTCTCGCCCAGTGGGCGTTTTTTGGCGCGCTCGACGAGCTCTCAATCCAGTGGGTTCTCTCCAAGCGCAAGCGTTTCACCCTGCAGCAGGCCGCAGACCAGATCCTGGATGTGTTTCTCTGCGGCATGGCAATCCCTAGGAGGATCGAGTGAAGATCGGAGTCTGTCTCAAGCAGGTCCCGGCGACCGATACCCGAATCAAGATCAAGGATCCTGAGTCTGGTGTCGACACCGCTGGCGTCAAGTGGGAAATCAACCCCTACGATGAGTTCGCCCTTGAAGAGGCCCTGCGCCTCAAGGATGCCAAGAAGGCCACCAAGGTCATCTTGTTCACTGTCGGTGGCAAGGACTCCGAGCAGAAGATCCGTGAGGGTCTCGCTCGTGGTGCAGACGGAGCCGTTCGCATCGACGATCCGGCCCTGGCTGGCAGCGACTCCCTCGGGATCGCGCGGGCCCTGGCTGCTGCCCTGAAGGCCGAGGGCGTCGACCTCGTCCTCACTGGCAAGCAAGCCGTCGACGGTGACCGCTCCCAGGTCCCCGCGATGCTCGCGGAGCTGCTCGACTGGCCCCAGATCCTCGATCTGGCGAAGCTGGAGATCGACGGCACGAGCGTCAAGGGCTGGCGCAACGCTGGCGGTGGAAGCCGCGACGTGGTTGCCACCTCCCTGCCGGTGGTTCTCTCCGCCGACAAGGAGCTCAACGAGCCCCGCTACGCTTCCCTGCGCGGCATCATGATGGCCAAGCGCAAGAAGATCGCCGTCAAGGGTCTCGGCGACCTCGGTCTCACCGCAGATCAGGTCGGCGCTGGCGCTGCTCAGGTCGTCGAGAACAGCTGGAGCCTCCCGCCCCAGCGTGTCGGCGTCCAGATGATCGACGGCGACGGCGCAGCTGCTGCCCATGAGCTGGTCCGCCTGCTCCGCGAGGACGCCAAGGTCATCTGACCTGGCGACCGCGAAAACCAACTTTTTAAAGGATAACAAAGATGGCAAGTGGAATCCTCGTCGTCTGTGACCACGACGGCGGCGCGTTCAAGAAGACCGCTGCTGAGCTGCTGGGCAAGGCCTCTGAGCTTGCGTCCCAGATCGGCGGCTCGGTCACAGCATTCGTCGCCGGTGACATCGACGCTTCAGTCCTCGGCTCCTACGGTGCCACCACGGTCTACCAGGCCGGCGGTTCGGACTTTGCAACCTTCAACACTGGCCCGTTCGTTCGTGCGCTCCAGGCTGCAGTCTCGGCTGCGGACCCGACTGCGATCCTCGCTCCGGCCAGCGCCTACAACAAGGGCGCGCTCCCTCGCCTCGCGGCCCGTCTTGGGCTCGGCATGGGTACGGAGTGTGTTGAGCTGCGGGTGGAGGGCGGCAGCATTGTCGGCCGTCGTCCGCAGTACGCTGGCAAGGCCCTGACCGATGTTCATGTCCGGTCTACTCCGGCCCTGTACACCACCCGTCCCAACTCCTTCCCGGCCGCCGGTGCAGGAAAGGGCACGGCAGAGGTGGTCGCCCTGAGCGTTGTGCTCTCCGGTGCTGACAGCAAGACCCAGGTTGTCTCTTCGGAGATCTCTGAGTCCAAGGTTGTCGACCTCACCGAAGCCGAGCGCATCGTCTCTGGTGGTCGTGCAGTGAAGACCGCTGAGAACTACGACTCCCTCATTCGCCCCCTGGCTGCCAGCATTGGCGCCACCCCGGGTGCGAGTCGTGCAGCTGTGGATGCTGGCTATGCGCCGCACTCCCACCAGGTCGGTCAGACCGGCAAGGTCGTCAACCCCGCCCTCTACATCGCCTGCGGCATCTCCGGCGCCATCCAGCACCTTGCTGGTATGCGAACTTCCCGGGTCATCGTGGCGGTCAACAAGGATCCCGAGGCTCCGATCTTCCAGTACGCCACCTACGGCGTCCTCGCGGACATCTTCGACTTCTGCCCGATGATGACCAAGGAATTCAAGCTCATCGTCGGCTGATTCGGCACCTGAAAAGAGGACGGCGCACAGGTCGTCGTCCTCATACAGTCTGTGTCCACCGGGCGCGGGCTGTTTTTGTTTGATATGGTCTGCTTCTAACTGGCTTTGGAATCCGAATGTCATCCGGGAGTTCTTCACCCACCCCCCCATCCCCCAAGACGCGCGAGCTGCTCCGACTCATCGAGCAGCTTGAGCAGGATGAGCGCTATAGCGATGTCATCCGTCTTGGTGAGGCCTGGTCCCACCAGAGCCCGCTTCCCCGAGAGGCCGCACTTGCTCAGGCCAGGGCGTTCCTCTCGCTGAAGCTGATGGATCGGGCATGGGTCCGTCTCCGAGAGCTGACCGACGCCAGCAGCGAGGACATCGCACCCCTCCTGCTGACCGCGGACATGTTCCTGGAGCGCGGCTGGCCGGCACGGGCTCGGAAGGTCCTCCAGCGCGCCGAGCGCATCGATGCCACCCACAGCGCACTGCCCACCCTCA
>JBLHNG010000664.1:0-5049 GCA_047621685.1 Myxococcota bacterium
CCTACTGGACCGTCATCTACGACCGTCAGGGCCGGCTGGTCTGGGCCAACAAGACCCCGCAGAGCCACTGGACCCTGTTCGCCCAGGTCTCCGTGACCGGTGACCACGTCATCTGGGACGAAGCCACCTACTGGGCAGACTGGGACGGCGGCGCCGCATCCACGGTCCATCGGGCGTACCTCGATGCGGAGCTCGATGAGATACCCACCCCCGGCCTCCACCACGCCTTCGTCCAGCTCCCCGATGAGACTCTGGTCTGGGGCAGCCAGGACCACGGCGGCGGCGAGGCCCTCGTCGAGCAGGCGATGGGCTCCACAAACGAGCAGGTGCTGTGGACCTGCAACGACGACTGGCCGGGCTCCGGCAACTGCGAGTCCAACGGGCTGTTCTACGTCGAGGAGACCAACAGCTTCCTCTACAGCTTCTACACCAACAACTCCCTCGTCGAGGTCAACCGCGACACCGGCGAGAGCATGTGGTGGGCTGGCGATGTCAACAACGGCTACGACTTCGACCCGCAGAACTCCAAGTTCGAGTGGCAGCACGGCATCTCCTACACATCGACCGGCAGCCTGCTCGTCTCCACCGAGGCCCGCAACAACAGCGGCAACACCACCATGGTTCGCGAGTACATCGTCGACCATGAGGATGAGACCCTCACCGAGATCTGGAACTACGACCCAGACATCTACGCCGGGACCAACGGCGACGCCTGGCGACTCGACAACGGCAACACCCTGCACGTCGTCGGCAGCGCCGGACACATCACCGAGGTCAACCCCGACAGCGAGATCATCTGGCACCTCAACTTCGGCGACGACCACCTGATGGGTCGCGGCGAGTTCATCGAGGACCTCTACACCCTGGTCAAGGGCGACTACTAAAACACCTGCGTGCGCTCGGTGGTTGAGGTGGTCTCATAGACCCCTCCGACCAGGGCGCGCCGGGTGATGGTGGTGGTCTCTCCGGCGTCGTCACCGCTGACGGTGGTCAGGGTGGCGGTGCGAGAGTCGGTAAAGAAGGCGACGGACTCCTCAATGTAGGACGGTGAGTCGCTGCCGTTGGTCATCGACAGCGCCACCTGGAGCTGTCCGTCCTGGTAGCTGATGTAGGTGTCCCGATCCCAGGAGCCGCACTGCTCCGCGGCGGGAACGACCACCAGCAGCAGCGGCGCACCGGTCTGGGCCGGGTCGGGCAGCGAGACCAGCAGCTCATCGCGCACCCCGGAGAAGTCCACCACCCGCCCGAGGTTGAGCCGGGTCACCCCGCCGCCGGGCTCATAGACCGCCACATGAACCTCCCGGGTCAGCGAGAAGCCGACCACCACCTGCTCGACCACCCCGTCCTCGTCGAGGTCCGCCCGGAGCATGACCGGGGAGCGGGTGACTGGAGTGATGTGGATCGGACTCGCGGTCGCGGTCAGGGCGAGCATGAGGGACAGCATGATGGGCCTCCTGTGCTCACTGGTAAAGCAAGGGCCGTGCCCGGGTTCGTGGCGGGATCCAGGGGCAGATCCAGCCAGTCAGTAGCGGGAAATCTACGATCGAGAGATATCATGCGGATCAAGAAGACCCCGGGCGGTGCTCAATCCGCCACTGATGCCCGGCGGAGGAAGTAGGAAGCCAGCAGCAGACTCAGGATGACCAGGGGCGGCACCACACCCGCCGGATCGCCGCCAGCAGCATGAGAGTAGGCCGCGCCGGTGAGATCAAAGAAGAAGCCAGCATAGGCCCACTCCTTGAAGCGATCCAGCTTCGGAACAGCCAGCGTCAGCACGCCCAGCAGCTTCCAGACCCCCAGCAGGGTCAGCAGGTACATCGGCATGCTGATCTTCTCCATCAGCTCCACGACCATGTCTGGCTGGACGATGTCCATGATCGCCCCGGGCATGATGGCAATGCAGAACAAAACGGTGACGGCGACATAGGCGGTGTTCTTCTTTGGCACGAGATTCTCCTTGGCAGTGCTCCTGATCTAATACGTGCATAAAAGACATCAATAGTTATAAAATATCATCATACGACAGGATTTATTACGAATGAGCACTGCTGAAGGGTTTGAAGAGTTTGTGATGATCGTGGACAGCGGCAGCCTGACCGCCGCAGCCCGCACGCTCGGGCTTCCACGACCGACCCTGAGCCGACGGCTTGCCCGACTCGAAGAGCGCCTTGGCGTTCGGCTCATCTACCGCACCACACGGCGCATGAAGCTGACGGAGCAGGGCGTGCTGCTGTACGAGAAGGCGCATCGAGTGGTGCAGATCGCGCGTGAGGTCGAGGCAGAGGTTCGGCGCCTCGATGGTGTGCCGCGGGGGCTGCTGAGGGTCTCCATCCCGGTCGGCGGCTCCGGGGCCGTGTTTGCCCGGTGGTTCAGCACGTTCATGCACCTGTGGCCGGAGGTGCGCCTCGATGTCGTCGCCAGCAGCGTGCACGTCGACCTCATCGGGGATGGCTTCGATGTCGCCCTCCGCGTTGGCGATGTCACGGATCCGGCCCTGGTCGTGCGCACGATCGCCAATGATCTGCGGGTGGCGGTGGCCTCTCCCCGCTACCTCGCCGAAAACGGCACCCCTCAGCGTGTCGAAGACCTCACCGCTCACAACTGCCTCATCGGCTACCAGTCCGGGAGCACCCCGGAGACGCGGTGGCCGCTTCAGGGGGGCGGGTGGGTGCCGGTCTCTGGAACGTTCTCGACCAACCAGATGGGCATGCGCATGGAGCTGGCCCGCGAGCACCTCGGAATCGCACTGCTCATCGATCAGGTCGCCGCCAGCGGACTGGCCAGCGGCGAGCTGGTGGTGGTGCTTCCAGGCATCCTCGGCCACCGCGAGCGGCTGTCCTTGACCTACCCCGACCGGACCTTCCTCGATCCAAAGGTCCGGGTGTTTGTGGACTTCATGGCCACAACGATCCAGGAATCACGCGCCCGACAAGGCGGATAGAGGGCACCCGTCATGTCGCCCCCTTCTGGCGGACAGTCTGTGTGAGAGGATGCCTGCGCGAAGCGGGGGGTTTGGGGGTGAAACCCCCGTCTCAGACAAAGAGCACCAGTCAAGCGGGATAACTGTCCACCGCGATGACTGGTGCCGGATAGAGAGCCGATGCTCAGCGCTCCAGCAGCCAGGTCTTCTCGTCCATGAACGTCGCGCCGGCTTCCCGCCAGCGGGGAGACTCGTCGAGGATGTCGGCGGTGGAGAGGAGGGTCAGCTTCCCGGCATGCCCGTAGTGGGTCGCGATCTCGTCGTCGGTGATCGAGTGGGGCGGACCGGGACGGGTGGCGTCGTAGGTGAAGCAGCTCAGCAGCAGACGCCCACCAGGTCGCAGCAGCTCGCGGATCCGAGCGGTGTAGCGGGTGCGCATCTCTGCGGGCAGGGCGACGAGGGCGGCCCGGTCCCAGACCGCATCCACCACTCCGATGTTCGCGGTGAAGACGTCGCCGACGATGTAGGTCAGGCCAGGGCTCCGCCAGATCGCGTGGTCGCCGTCCTGCGTGATCTCCGGGGTGAGCCCGGCGGTCTCGTGGTACTGCGTCGCAGCCTTCTCCGTCAGCTCCACCCCGACCACCTCACAGCCCTGGCCGACCAGCCAGCCGAGGTCGAGGGTCTTGCCACACAGCGGAACCAGCACCCGGGGCTTTGCAGGGATGCCGAGGGCGTCGGCGTGCTTGATCAGATCAGGATGGACAGTGCTCTGGTGAAAGCCGATCCGTCCCTCCTGCCAGCGGTCGTGCCAGAATTCAGGTTTCATGTGCTTCCTCTATCAAGATCCCCTCCCGGGCGCAGCGGGCCAGGATCCCCCTGATCGCCTCTCGCAGCGCTGCTTTGGGATCCCCGTCCTCCACCGAGACCATCGGCAGCAGCACCGCGACGAGATCCCCCACGGTCCGAGTGCCATCGAGTCGGGCGATCACCAGGGGCTCCAGGGCACTCAGCGGCGGCACGGTGTGGTGGAGCAGGGAGACCACCGCGCGCCCCTGTGCGGCGAGGTGTCGGGCCAGCCACCACGCCTCCGGACACGTCGCGATGCGCCCGGTGACCGGTATCGGTCGGGGTGGATGGGGCTGGATCACGCCCTGGAGCACCCCCTGGAGCAGCAGCCCCTCCAGCCCGCCACCGCCCACCGCCATCGCGAGGGCAACAAACGACACCGGCTGGGGTGCATGGGCCTGGAGGATGCGCAGCGCAGCCACCCGGGCCGGGTCGGTGATGACCACCGAGTCCTGGGTGCGACGGTGCCGGAAGGTGACCGGATCGGTTCCTTCTTCCTCAACAAGCCCGGAGGAGAACGACAGCGAATGCGCCCGGCTCAGGTCCAGGCTGCGCTGAGGGACCACCCCGGCATGACACAGCAGAGTCCGGCGGAGGGTGCGGTCGGTGATGAAGTCGAGGTACTGCTCCTGATCGACCGGGTCGTCGGTGAACCCCTCAATCTCCGCCCGAACCGACGCCGGCAGGTGCAGCCCGGCCATGCGGTGCAGCTCAGCATCCCCGAGGTACGCCAGCCCGGCCGCCCCCGCCTCGTCCACGAAGTCCCGCAGCAGCATCGGCTCGTTGTTGGTCTCCAGGTAGTCGTGGAACAGGTAGTCGTCGTCGATGCGGGCGAGGTAGGGCACGAACGACTGGAGGGTCCTGGCATGCAGCGGCAAGATCGCCGACTCCGCCACAAACGACACCACCGCCCGGGCCTGGCGGATCTGCTCGGGGATCTCGGGGAACTTGCTGGCGTGGTAGCGCATCAGGTCGCGCACAATCCGGCAGGTGTTCCAGCCCGGCAGGGCGTTGTAGCTGATGTACGCCACCCCCTGCTCCGCCAGCGCGTCCCGACACAGCGCCAGCAGTGCCTCGCGGGCATCCGAAGCGACCCAGGAGTAGATCCCGTGGGCAATGACGTAGTCGAAGCGACTCGGCTCCGGCGTAAACTCGCGAAGGTCCGCGACATGCAGGGTGACGTTTGACAGCCCCAGCGCGGCGATCAGCGCCCGCCCGACCGCCACCTGGACCGCCGAGCCATCCACCCCGACGAACGAGCCTCCCGGCAGCCCCGCCGCCCT
>JBLHNG010000665.1:0-5046 GCA_047621685.1 Myxococcota bacterium
ACTGTCCTCGGCTCGCTCCGTGAAGACGGCAAGATCATCAACGTTCAGCGTCGGATCATCGGTGAGTACCGTGCTCCGGGTCTGTTCCCCGAGGTCGCAGCCTGGCTGTACGGCAAGGCGGCGGAGGCCTGGCGGATGGACAACGAGCTGGCGGCTCGGTGGGCGTCATGGGCGTTTGCCCAGGAGCACCGCGACCTCAAGGTCGTGCTGACCGCGCTGATGCTCGTGCAGAATCGCTGCGGCGATCCGGTGGTCGAGGACGGCGAGGTGCTGTTCAGCGATGACGACTTCCGCGAGGTCGGCGAGGCGATGTGCCTGCGTCGGCGTCGGGACGGTCGCGACCTCAACCCCCGCCTGCTGCTGCGGGTCGGCGATGTGCTCGCGCTGCCGAAGATCGCTGACATCAACCGTCGCCTCGGCTTCGGTCGCTCCGCACGCACGGCACCCCTGGGCCGCTACCACAAGGCGGTCACCCGCTGGCTCCGTCAGCGGGAGCGCAACCCCAAGATGCTGCGCGGCCTCGTCCGCGCCGGCTTCCGCACCACGGTGATGAAGCTGGCTCGCAAGGTTGGCTATAAGCCGACCTCGACGAAGTTCTTCGAGGTCCTGCGCTGGAAGCAGAAGCAGGCATCGGACGGTCGGCGGACCATGGCGATCGGTGCGGCGGTCAGTGATGCAGAGTCGTGGGTTGGGCTGTCTGAGGCCCAGATCTGCCAGCGCATCGTGGACACCCGTCCGGACTACAAGCGCATCGTCGGCCTCCTGCCGGCGCAGATCGGCCTCACCCGGGCCATCGTCGCTGCGGCGGCGGAGTCCGGCTCGCTCTCTGACACCGACCTGATCATCCTCACACCGACCCTCGATGAGCTGGGCCTGCTGGAGGTCCCCGTCGTCGGGGATCGCTGGCTGGCGGCCACCGAGAAGGTAGAGAGCCAGCGGGCAGCAAACATCGCCGCTCGGATCGCCCACAAGGGGACCGCCCAGAAGCTGCAGGACGCAGCAGACAAGGCACTCCAGAAGGCGCTGGTGGAGGATGTTCGGGGGCTGAAGGTCTACGTCGCGGTCGACATCTCGGCCTCGATGAGCAGCGCGATCGAGAAGGCTAAGACCTATCTCACGAGCTTCCTCCAGGGGTTTCCGCTGGACAAGCTCGTCGTGGCGGTCTTCAACTCCACCGCCCGCGAGGTGAAGATTCGTCATCCCTCCAAGCGGGGTGTGCAGCACGCCTTCAAGGGCTTTCGGGCTGGCGGCGGCACCAACCATGCCGCTGTGATCGAGCAGGTCTTCTCCTACCAGCCCCCGGCTGCCGATGAGGATGCGCTGTTCCTGTTCGTCGGCGACCAGCAGCAGCACGGCACCTTCACCCGGGCGATTCGTCACTCGCAGATGAGCCCGGCAGCGTTCGGCTTCCTGTATGTCCCCGGAAACGGTGGCAACCAGAACCGAGCGGTTGAGGGCACGGCACAGGAGCTGGAGATTCCCTGCTTCCGGATCTCAGAAGACATGTTTGGCGACGCCTACTCGATCTCCCGGACCCTGCGAAACCTCATCGCTGCCACGCCCCTTGGGGAGCGCAAGACCACCCGCAAGTCACTCCTGACCACCATCCTGGAGACCGAGCTTCTGGCTCGTCCTCTCTGGGCCTGAACACCGTCGATTCACCACCGAGGCTGCCATGAGCTGGGCCGATCTCCTGACCACCACCGAAGCTGAGCTGACCCTGCCGTGGACCGGTGGACGAAGCCTGGTGGGGACGAGCCGGAAGTGGAAGCTCTCCGGCGCGCTCCCGACGGAATTGGGCTGGCATCGGTTCTCGGTGGACAACGGTCGCAAGGCGCGGTGGCTGGGGGAGGGCATGCTCGACCTGGACTTTGCAGACGGTCGCCGCACTGTCCGGGGCTACCTGCTCGGGGATCGCCTGGTCCCTGACGGGAGCGCGGTCCGTCCGGATGTCTGGCGTGCGTTTCAGCAGACCGAGCAGGTCTGGCTGGTGGAGGGTGGGCTGGACCGGTTCGCCCGGGTCCTCACCGCGCGCTGCGGTGGGCGTCTGGTCTACCTCCAGCAGGAGTTCCCCGAGGGGCCGGAGCTGGAGGTGATCGAGGCGTGGCAGGACCGTCGTGAGAACATCGATCACATCCCGGGGGTCACCCCGGCACTGCAGCTGGCGTTTCTGTGGCTCGTCCACCAGCGCAACCTCGCGGCAGAGCGCCGTCGGATTCAGG
Source organism: Myxococcota bacterium (assembly GCA_047621685.1). Taxonomy (GTDB): domain Bacteria; phylum Myxococcota_A; class UBA796; order UBA796; family UBA796; genus JAQXDW01. The sequence goes on from JBLHNG010000665.1 coordinate 2,223, forward strand.
CCGACCTCGCCCGTCGGGCAGAGGAAGATGCGCGTCGTGCGGCAGAGGCGGCGGTTCGGGAGCAGCGTCGTCGGGAAGCCGCTGTTGTTGCGGGAGAACGTGCTCAGGAGCGAGCGGAGCTTTTAGAGCGTCATCGCCTGTCGCAGCAGCGTCGGCAGTCGTCCCGTCGGTCGCGTCAGCGGTCGGCTCCGGCGGTGTCGGGTGACATCGAGGCGGTCTTAGAGGCCGCTTTGGCGGCCACCGACTCCGAGCTGCTCGACTTCCGGCCTGACTACAATGCCGGCCAGCTCATTGTTCAGTTTCGGTTTCGTCGTCGTCGGTTTGAGTGTGTGGTCAACGCCCAGACGCTCCAGATCGTCGACTCCGGGATCTGCCTGACGGACGATTCGACGGGTGAGAAGGGAGACACCCGGTTCACCCTGGAGTCTCTTCCTGTCGTCATCAGCTCTGCGATGGACCAGGGCGTCCTCCATGTCTACCGCCACGTCCGCTGATCCTCACCAGGAGGCACCCACCATGCTCGAAGCAGCCGCAGTCATCGACATCACCGGTGCCCCCATCCACTGGCACATTCCGGCAGGCCGCAGCGCGGTCTCGCTGCCCGACTCCCGCTCTCTGTGGAGCGTGCTCTGGGAGAACCGGGAGCGCCTCGCGGGCCTCGCCCACACCCACCCCGGCGGTGGACGTCCCATCCCATCCTGGGAGGACCTCACCACCTTCTCCGCCTGCGAAGCCGGCCTCGGACGCCGACTCGACTGGTGGATTGCCACCGCCGATCAGATCCGCCTCTTCCGGTTCTCCGGACCCACCCCCTACCACTACCGCGGGCATTCGCTGACTGAGCCGCCCTCGTGGCTCCCCGCCCTGCTCGACCTCTCCAACCCAACCTCCAATGACGGAGCACACCATGCAGTATGACAACCTCGACATCCGGTCCCATGAGGCGCGGATGAACATCACCTGGGGCGGACAGAACGGCGATCTCAACGAGCCGGTCCCCTACAACGCCAGCGAGATTCAGCTCAAGCGCTGGGCAGTGGAGGCCATCGAGCACGGCTCGGTCCCCGGCATCCGCCGTCGCGGGCGGGTCAGCCTTCGCGACTTCGTCGTCGACCGGTTCCCGTCGAATGCCACGACCCCGTACAATCGCATCTTTCTTCGTCCGAAGACCCCTTTCGGAACCTGAGTGGACCGCAGCAGGAGGCTGTCATGAGCGAGCGAAACATCATCATTGTCGGAGTCGGCGCCCTGGGCAGCCACCTGCTCCTGCTGTCGAGGAACCTCCCGGGTCGGTTCACCGTGGTCGACTTCGACCGGGTGGAGCGCAAGAACACCCTGTCGCAGTTCCACAGCCGGATGGGCGTGGGCCGCAACAAGGCCGCGGCGATGCAGCAGGCAATGCAGGGGCTGTTCGGCCTGCGCATCCAGTCGGTTCCCCACCGGCTGACCCCCGACAACGTCACCTCGCTGCTGTCGGGGGCGGATCTGGTGGTGGACTGCGTGGACAACGCGGCCACCCGGCAGCTCATCCAGGAGCACGTCCGTGCCGAGGGCATCCCGTGTCTGCACGGGGCACTGGCCGCCGATGGCAGCTACGCCCGCATCATGTGGGACGAGGTCTTCACCATCGATGGCGACGGCGAGGCCGGTCAGGCGACCTGCGAGGACGGCGAGCATCTTCCGTTTATTGCGATGGTTTCTGCTCGCATGGCGATGGCTGTGCAGGGGTTTCTTGCCGACGGTGCTCGGGGCTCGGTTCACCTGCATCCCGGTGGGATCCTGACCGTCTGATCACCCTGGGCGAGCGGAGTCCCCTGGCAGCAGGAAAAGCTCAATGTTGCCGGTTCCATCCGCGTTAACGAGGTTATCGCGGATGCCGCCCTCGCGAAGCTTCTTGCGAAGGCGGTTGAGACACTGGTCCCAGTTTCGCCGCAACACCTTGAGGTCTCTTGTGCGCGGCCAGATCTCACCGGCGACCACATACCAGGGGGCGAGGACCTCCATGCTGAGCAGCTCGCTGATGATCTGAGCGGGCTTGCCGTTGAGCACCAGGGACTGGCTGCCCTTGACGTGGATGTGGATGGTGCCGTCTCGGTCGATGAGCTGGAGGGTGGTGTAGCCCCGGTCGGAGATGACGGTCTCTGTGATGCCGGCTTCGGGCAGCGGCACGGAGACCACTGCGACGGTGAACCCGGCGACCGCGAATTTTGCGCCGGCCTCCAGCTGCTCCCGCTCCTGGCCATCCAGCCGGATGCACCAGCCATCGGAGGTGTTCCAGACGTGTGCCGGGGCACCCTGGACGTAGCGGGGCACGATCCGCGGCTCGGGCTGGGGGAGGATGGCGTAGACCGATCGGGTCAGCTCGACGATCTCGCCGAACGGGCGGCCCTCGGAGAGGATCTGGAGCGCAGTCATCGAGGAAGGAAGCTCGACGGCGATCACCTTCAGCTCGACCCCACGAGCGAGCTGGATGCGGAGGCCGGGCTCCAGGATGACGTCGGCATCGCGGCGGCCCTCGACCCGGATCGATCCACGGAGGGTGAGCAGCTTCAGCTCGCTGCCCCGGAGGCTGACGAGGGCATGCGCCTCGGAGACCCGGGGATCGTCGATGCGCACGGATGCGGAGGAGAGCCTGCCCAGAATGGATCCGGGTGTGGCCTTGACCACCTCCCCGCTGGGGAGCTGGAAGATCACATATGGAGACATGCCTTCAGACTACCCCATCCCCGCCTCGACGGAGGACTCGGGAACACGAGGGCATATGCCTCTCTGGGATCGGACAGAAACCGTCCATCATCGGGGTCGGTGAGTGCGATACCTTGCA
>JBLHNG010000666.1:0-5039 GCA_047621685.1 Myxococcota bacterium
GGCGTTGGGGACACGGGAGGCGGCGTTCACCGGACGGGAGCGGCTGAGCGGCGTGGTGCCGGCCAGGTATGCGGCGAGCCGGTCGACCCGGGCGGAGAGGTTGGCGCCACCAGGCCCCTCAGCCTGGATCAGCTGGAGCGCAGCGGTCGCCCGGATGTGCGGGGTGGCTTCGGGCGGTGTGAGGGCGAGCAGCGCGCCGCCGGCTGGTGGGTTGTTCTGGTAGACGACGATGATCGCCTGCGACCAGAACTGATCGACCATGCGCGCCCCGAAGGCCGGGTCGTCCTCTGCCCATGCCGCCGAGATCGCCTCCGCCGATACCGCAGCGTTCGCCCAGCCCGGCGCATCGGCAGCAGAGCGTGGTGCGCTGTTGGCCAGGCGAAGGATCGCGTGGGCGTGGCACATCTCCTCGGGTCGGCCTGACAGCGCGCACAGGTCGATCGACCACGGGTAGCCGGCTGCGCCCTGGGTGGTGACAAAGGTCTCGGTGGCCTGGAAGATGCATTCTTCCAGCCCCTGCTGCTTGGCGGCTCGATGCACGTCGGTCTGCACAGCGGGGCCTACCGGCTGAGCCTGGGTGTGTACTCCATGTCGCTGCCGGTGTGGCTGCCGATCAATGCCGGCTTCACCACTCAGGTCCACGGCGTCGGACTGATGGGGGATCGGTTCTTCAGCGAAGGCAACACCGGCCTGCACATCGGCCTGCAGGCCCACCGGATCTGGCAGGTCATCCATCACCAGGAGAGCACCCAGACCGCGATCGCGCGAGAGCTTGCTCTGGGTGCCCGGGTGGGCTGGCGCCTGCAGCACGACTCCGGCCTGTATGTGGACCCCTGGCTGGGGGTGATCTATCGACCGATGGCGGAGCGGGAGGTGGTGTTGGGCGGGGAGACCTATCGGCAGCCGGGGTGGCTGCCGATGCCCACGATGCACATCGGCTACCGGTACTGATGCGCCCACGCAACACCGTGTATGCATGGAAACGACCGGCCCGACGAGGTAGAGATGAACGTCTCGCGGGGGCAATGACGTGATCGTTCATCAAAGCCTTGAGTCTTCTCTGTCAACTGGCAGGGGATTGCACCGAGACCCATTGCAGAAGGTGGGGCGCTGATGGTGTGGTTGGGGTTGCTGCTGGGATGCTCGCGCCAGCTGGATGGGCCGGACATCATCCTGCTGACTGTCGACACCCTCCGGCTTGATCACACCCACCCCTACGCAGAAGACAGCCCAGCCAGCACACCCGCCCTCGATGCCCTTGCCGTCCACAGCATCCGCTTTGATCAGGCGTATTCACCGATCTCGGTGACCGGCCCGGCCTTCTCGTCCCGATCCAGTCGGGGCGTGGGTGCATCCGGCAGCCCGCGATCTCGACACCGCGGAGGCTGGCTCCGCTGAGGGGTACCCGGACCTCAGTCGCAGCCCTGGGTCAGCACCTGCTCGTTGTTGCTGGTGTCGCACTCCGACATGAACAGCATCGGACCGGACAGGTCATCGAAGGCGATGACCGGATCCTCGCCGCCGAGGTCGGCGATGTTGTACCGGAGGATGACCCCGTCGCTCGACGAGCCGGAGGTGATGGGGCTGCTGATCGTCTCCGAGGCGACCACTGCTCCGGTGACGGCGGTGCGCACGACCACGATGACCCCGGGCTGGACATCGTTGGTGCCACGGTTCCACACCCGCACGCTCAGCTCGACGACGTCGGGGCACTCCTCCACACAGACCTCGACAAGCTCCGGCTGGAGGTCGTCCCACTCTGAGGGGGGCAGGCCGGCATCACCGCTGCGGAAGTTGTTGTAGTGCTCCCAGTTGGGGGCCTGGGCCAGCGGGATGGCGCCGTTGTCCTCGACGTTGGTGATGGTGTAGCCGTGCTGGTTCCAGACCTGGCGTCCTGGCAACCAGGACTCATCCGCGTCGCCGTAGATGGACAGGCCGAAGTTGCCGTTGCCGTGCAGCATGGCGATCTCCGCCTGCCCGTCGCCGTCGACATCCGCGACGATCGGCGTCTCGAAGCCGGTGTAGGAGGAGTGGTTGTCGGACTGCAGCTTGATGGAGCCGTCCAGGCCGTTGAAGATGCGCACGGTGCTCTCGTCGGCGTAGACCACCTCGGGGTAGCCGTCCCCCTCGAAGTCAAACAGCACCGCGCCGGCCGCGCCGGAGGCATCGTTGACGGACTGGGTCCACAGCCGGGAGCCGTCCCACCGGTACGCCCTCATCTCGCTGCTGCCGATGATGACAAACTCCGGAATGCCGTCGCCGTCGAGGTCATCAATGGCTGGGGGGCCGAGGTAGTTGGTGTTGGGGAAGGAGTCGGACCAGCCGGTGGGGCTGCCGTCGGTCTCCAGGGTCCAGACCTGGTTTCCGCCGATGACCACGATCTCCGGCTCGCCGTCGAGGTCCATGTCTGCGATGGCCGGGATGCCGTCCGCGCCGCCGTTGTACCAGACCGCCGAGCCGTCCATACGGTAGGCCGCGTTGCCGACCACCACCTCCAACATGCCGTCGCCGTCGAGATCGGCTGCTACCGCGATGCTGCCCTCGATGTAGCTGGAGTATCCCTGGTTCTGGCACGCCCCCATCCCGTAGGCGCCGGTCCCGATGACCGTGCCGGTGAAGTCGAGGATGTTGCGACCGGCGATGATCTCCGCCAGCCCGTCGCCGTCCATGTCAGCGATGGAGGGGTAGAGGAAGTAGCTGAGGCCGGCGTTGTTGATCGTGGTCGTCCACAGGGTGGTGCCCTCGTTGTCGAGGCCCACCACCTGGCTCACTCCGTTGGCGGCGACGATCTCAGGGATGCCGTCGCCGTCGAGATCGCCGATCGCGGTGCCGGAGGTGCCGTCGGAGATCTGGTTGTTGCGCCACTTGATCTGACCGGTGCGGCCGTCCACCGCGATCAGCCCGCTGCCGTTGTTGGTGGAGTAGACGATGTCGGGGATGTCGCCGTCGCCGATCACGCCGTCGCCGTTGTCGTCGTCGAGGTGGCCGACGGAGGGCGGGCCGTAGGAGTTGTTGCCCGTCAGCTCCCACTCCACCACCGGGGAGAAGGTTCCCGCCTGGTAGGGCACATCGCAGACGTCATTGAGCGCCACTGAGATGGCGGCTGGAGCGTCGAGGTTGCACTGACCGGGGGTGGTGTCTGGACCGCCGTCTTCGTCTGACAGGCCCGAATCGTCGCCCTCGCTGCTGCCGTTGTCGGAGCTGAGCTTGTACTCGGTGCAACCCAGCATCAGGATGAGGAAGGAGAGATGGTGAGTGCGCATGAGACTTCCGGGAAGGTGTCTGAGAATACTCGAAGTTCCTTGAGGTGAAACAGGTTCTCGCTCATCCATCCTTGCGTAGGTGAGTTTACAGAGGCCGGGTCATTGGCAGGTGTACACATGAGGACACATCGAAATGCATGAGTGTCGTCTGTGGCGCTTCCTTGTTTGATGACGGTTGAGGTGGTGTGGTTGTTGGTTGCGGACTGAGTATGTAGAGTGCCTGTGAGTCCGCATTGGATGAGGAGTCTGACGTTGCTTGCCATCATGATGATCACAACAGCTGCGGCCACCCCTGGTGAGGGGTGGGCGAAGGTCGGAAGGGTTGGGGTCGCGGCTGCTCCAGCGGGTGCAGTGTTGGCGGTGATTGGTGGTGTGGTGTCGTTTGCGAATGTCTCCGATGGTGGTGGGGGTGAAGACCTGGAGGGGAATCGGTCGAATGGGCGTGCCCTTGGGGAGGCGCTCATGGGGGTTGGTGGTGTCACCTTCGCGCTGTCTGCGCCCACAGCTGCAATCGGACGCCGAATGTACGGAGAGCAGCTCGGGGTCAACACAAAACCTGGACGCTGGGCGACCCGCCTGTCACTCGGTGGCCTCACATTGGTGGGAACTGGAGTGGCGATGGGGGGCTACTGGGGTGTCGCCCCCACCCTCAGCACCGGGCTGGTCACCCTCGGCACCTCCGCATGGCTGGCGTCCTGGCCGGCCGTCTTCTCCCAGCGTCAGGAGAACGAGCGCCATGCTGTGGTTCTGTCGCCAATGCTCAGTGCTGGTGGACAGGGGCTTGTGCTGTCCAGTGCGTTTTAGGCGCTTTCTGAAGCCTGATGAGTTCGTCAAGACGCCCTTGCCATCGACGTCACTGAAGAACGCGTCTATGCTGGGCCAAGCCCGGGTGGGTGTGGCGCGGCTGTTCTTGTAGCCGACGACCTTGGGCAGCTCGGGACCGGCAGGGAGTCGTGCGGTTCAGCAGGCTCAGGGCGGGGCTCTGCGGTTCGCGGACGTGAAGGCGGCGCTGCATGACGTGGTGGTCATGGAGATCAGGGACGGGCTGAGTCAGCGGGAGATTGGGCGGCGGGTGGAGTGCTAGCAGGGGATGGTGGGTAGGGGGGAGGCGTTTCTGGCGGGGGTGTGGAACCCGGAGGGGTTGATTGCCGCGACAGGCAGGGGCTGCTCCTGGCGGCGTGACATCAAGGTCTCATGATCGGTGTCACCGACGGACGTCTGTCAGTGACGACTGTCACATCTGCTCCCCCTTGAGTAATTTCAATGGATTATCGTTATTCAGGTTGTGCACAGGTTGTGCTTTGCAGCCCTGGATGGTGTCCACCACCCTCGGCTTGTCGGGCCATGATCTCATTCGGAGTGTTCTTCAAGAGCACCTGGAGAGCGTGCTGGAGCGCGCCAGCGGCTCTCCGAGGTCATCCACGACCGGGCCGCTGGCGCGGGGACTGTCAGGGTCCGGGTGAAAGGTCGTCTCCGAGTCCGTCCCTCCTGCACAGCCGAGCATCAATACGATCATCGCTTGAGGGTAGCACCGCAGCGCACCCGATGGGCAATGCCTCCCCCACAGCGAGGGAGGTGGTTTTCCGCCAGCGGTGATCAGTCCAGCGCTGTGGTGTAGGCCAGGGCGTCACCGTCGTTGGCCTGCATCCAGGGGTGGGCCTGCAGCTTCGTGAAGGCGTCTGCGCCGACCGGCCCACTCAGCAGGCTGTCGAGGAAGGTGACGAAGCCATCCAGCGAGTCGTCAGAGGCTGCGTCAGCGATCCAGTAGTCCTCCTC
>JBLHNG010000667.1:0-5022 GCA_047621685.1 Myxococcota bacterium
CGATCTTCCCGGATGAGGGTGTTGAGCTTCTCCATGCGGGTCTGGATGGTGCTGATCAGCTCTGGTGGGGCATGAGCGGCCTCAAGCCAGCTCGCGAAGGGTTGACCGAAGCAGGGTGGGAGCCGGAAGAAGGCAAACCGTCGTCGGAGGGCAAAGTCCACCAGCGCCAGGGAGCGATCAGCGATGTTCATCGTGCCAATGACATAGAAGTTCTTCGGAAGCCAGAGGCGTTCATCGGGTGCATCGGTCTTGCGATACAGCGGCGTGATCCCGTGCTCCGGTCCCCGCTGCTCAACATCGAGGAGGAGGAACAACTCGCCGAGCGCCTGGGACAGGTTGGCCCGGTTGATCTCATCAATCAGGAGCACATAGCAGTTCTCCGGCTCCGGATCGTCGATTGCCCGCTGGATGAGCTGGAGGATTGGACCATCTCGGAGGGTGAACTGCCCATTGTCAGGACGGTAGCCGCGGACCAGATCCTCATAGGAGGTTGAGGGGTGGAATTGGACCTTCACCACTCGCTCCGGGGCCTTCTCCTCCATCAGCGCATAGGCCAGACGGCTGGCGAGGAAGGTCTTGCCGGTGCCTGGCGCGCCCTGGAGGATCAGGTTCTTTCGGGCACGGAGTCGGCGGAGCATGCGCTCCAGCTTCACTGCGGGGACGAACACCCCATCGTCCACCATGGATTCCACCCCGTAGGGCTCTGGCCCGGTGGTTGATGGCGTGTCGTCCGCTCCTACGCTGTTCGGTTTCTGGATTTTTTTCTTCCAGTAGTCCGCGAACCAGCTGAGATCCTGCGCGCTCCCCTCCAGCACAAACCGACGAAGCCGGAGGGCCAGCTCGTCGTCTCTTCGGATCTTCCAGACGGTTGGGCGGTAGGTGTAGAAGAACCAGTCTCGCTCCTCCTGATCCTGCCAGTCGACCTGGATGTTTCGCCCATCTCCGGGGTTGCTGACAATTCGACCGACGGCCTTGATGGTGTGCTTTCCGACGGTTTTCCCGCCGGCTTCAGCAAGCTTCTGGGTGGAGGTCGACTTGATGGCGATGGCATCTCCGACCTTCATCTCCCGAACCTGGTCGAGGTACTTGTCCTGGTATCCGTTCTCCCAGCGCCCCTCGTCGATGAACCGGCGGCTCTGATCGGTTTCCCAGTAGGCACCAACCAGCCAGAGATCTGGATCATTCTTCTGCGGGATGGTTGGCTGGTTGTGGCGTTTGCGAACCAGTGCGAGATCCCACCCCAGTGCGGTCTCGAGTTCTTCCCACAGGGCTCGTCGGGACTCCTGGAGCAGCTCACCGGCGATCCATGACACCCGCTCGCTGATCAGCGTCTCCAATTGGCCGACAAATGCGCTGGTCTGCCCCTCTCCGGGCAACTCCATCCACACGGGATCAATCAACAGGTAGGAGGTCATGCCATGCCCCAGGACGCCATTGGCGCGGATGACCTGATGGCCTGACGCTGTCTGAGCCAGCCTGAGCATCGCCTTGACGCGCTCTGTGCTCGGGAGGCGCTTCCCGCCCACGGAGAGCGCTGGCGGGGGGAGAAGGAGCACGATGCTTACCAGGACCCGGCTGTCGGCATTGGGGGCTGGAGGATCAACGATGCTGTCTCGCTGGCTTACGAGGGCCAGCATCCCCTCATTCAGTGCTCTCGACCCACCCTGGACCTTCCAGGCGTCGGCCTCCTCCCGAGCGACCTCCCATGACTTCGGGCCGATCCCCACCTGAAGCTGAAGGCCCGGCATTCCCCACTCTGAGAATGGTGTGGTCCTCTGCTGAGGAAGAATCGCCATTCCTGCCCGAAGGGCAAGGACCCGGGATTCCTCAGGACGTTTCAACCCGGCGTTGCGCCAGAGTGGGGTACCCGGATGTGACCAGCCTTCACCTGAGGTCCGCTTTTGGAGCCACCCCTGAGCCGATAGTGCCAACTTCCGCGGGAGTGGCTTGAGCGGATCGCTGCGGACAGCCGCCGAGAGCTGGCGCCAGAGACTCACACCATCAGACATTTTAACCTCACATTGAAGTTGAACTCTACCATCAGCCAGCATGTTCACGCTGGCCGCACCGCTGACGAAGCGAGCGCATCCATCACCCCAAGCCGCACCGCCGCAACCAGCGCCCCAGGCGTCATGCTGCCGGCATCCAGCCGATGAAACCGCCCGACTACCGGCCTCCGAGAGGCCGCGAGATACCCCCGCCGCAGCGCGGCATCCATCTCCTCCGACAGCGTCTCCCGATCCGCCGCGCTCTGCCCGCGTGCCTCCAGCCGCGCCCGCCGCACCGATAGCGGCACATCCAGCCAGACAGTGACATCCGCCGGTAGGAGCCGCCGCTCGATCTCCAGCAGCTCGGCGAAGTCACGGCGCTGCCGGGCGTAGACCACCGTGGAGAGCCAGTAGCGGTCCACCACCACGCTGCGTCCGGCGGACAGGTGCTCGCCGATCTCTGCGGAGGCCGCCTGCACGGTCGCCGCGTAGAACAACTCCACCGCGAGCGGGTCGTGGCGGAGGCCATCGAGGATCTCTCCGCGCAGACTCCGCAGCGCATCGCTGGGCGTGGTCATCTGGACTGCCCCCAGTGCCTTGGCAAGTCCGTGGGCGAGGGTCGATTTCCCGCAGCCATCCAGTCCCTCGACCACGATCAGAAGCGGCTTCATGCGACCGCCCGGGGAGCCCAGCGGCACAGGTCTGGGGTGCGGGTGTGGGACCACAGCGCTGCCACGGTTGGCGGGTGTGCTCCCTCCGTCGCCTTCAGCGCCTCGGAGAGCCGAGCCATCTCCCGCCAGTCCTCAGCGGAGAAGGTGTCGCTGGCGATCACATGCGACATCTTGCCCCCGCTCTCCTGAAGGCCCCACCGCGCCCGGTCCTGCTCCAGCTTCGTCCCTCGCAGCAGCATCAGCGGGAACGCCTTGATCACCGGCACGCCGTGCGACAGGCAGAAGTCCACGCTCTGCTCGAACGAGCGCAGGGTCTGCATCGGCAGGCCGAAGATCAGCGAGACCTCGAAGTGGATCCCTCGGCGGTGCAGGGCTGCGATGGCAGCCTCGACCTTGTGGATCTGGTTCTTCCGCTCGATCTCCTTGCCCTCCACGGCGTGGATGGTCTGCAGTCCAAACTCAAGCTGCACATCCAGCCCCTCACAGGCATCCAGGAACGTCTCATCGAGCATCTCGAATCGGCACTGCAGCGAGATCTGACCGCGGAAGCCCAGTGCGCGGAGGTGGAGGAGGTAGGCGGCGGCCTTCGGGCCGGCGTTGAAGATCGGGTCCAACACCGCGATGCGGGTGACGCCGATCCTCACGAAGTGCTCCAGCTCCTTGGTGACCCGGTCTGCGGCGAGGTTCCGTCGTCTCAGCCGGGCACCAGCCTCGCGGTGCTGGCAGAACGAGCAGCGGAACGGACAGCCGCGCTGGGTCTCCATGCGCACGAGGCCACCGGGTTCCGGCGCGATCAGACCAGCCAGCCAGGGCGACGGCAGTGCCTCCAGGGTGACCTTGGCCTGCTGGCAGCGGTCGGGCTGACCCCGATAGTGCGCGCCCTCGACCACGACCCCGGGGCTGCGTGCGACCTCAACCAGCGCCTGCTCTCCGTAGCCACGGATGAACACATCCACCTCTCGATACAGCACCTCGACCCCGGCTCCGGCGTAGGAGATCTGCGGACCGCCGAGGATGATGCGTCCGACAAAACCGGCCGCCCGCAGCCTGGGGAGGATGATCTGCAGCGCCTGCTCGCCCCAGACATACGCTCCAATCGCGACATCGCCGTCGGGTGCGACCGCCGCCAGGATCTTCTGCACGACCGCATCGCAGGAGAAGCTGGGCGCGTTGACCGGGAAGCACAGCGAGCGAACTGTGATGTTTGCCTCCACCAGCGCGGCCAGCAGGGAGGCATGGCCGAGGGGAGGGCGGGGATCCTGGTCCCGGGTCCAGTCCAGCGCCACCAGCACCACTCGCACACTTGGATTCATCGTCGGCATGATCTTCTCCTGAGTCTCAATTTCAAGAACGAAGCACCGTTCCTGTCCCTCTCTAAAAACCGACTTCGTTCCACTCGGAGTCAGGTTTCCCATTTCCGGCAATCCACATTCCCGTGCAGGCCCACAGCAGGACTGTCGCCAGCTCACCGGTGCTCAGCTCCCAGACCGTGATCACCGTCTTTCCCCGGCAGATCATCATCACGCAGCCAGCGACCCGGTAGGTGATCCCATGCTTCCGCCGTGGAGCTCGGATCTTGAGCAATATCTGGGCGTAGCGCCGGGGCAGCTTGACCGAGTCTCGCCAGCAGCGCCGAACGAATGCCGCTGCGCGCAAGGGGGAGACCTGAAAGCGCTGCATCGCGCGCTCTCTGGCATGACGGGTGACGACACAATCACACATTGTTGCTCCTGAATCAGCACCAGAGCAGGTGCATGTTCAGGAGAACCGGTCCTCAGCGATGGGACGGAATGTTTCCCATTCGAAGCGGGAATCTGAGCGAGGTCCGGTGACCTTCATCACGCGCTCAGGGGAGGCTACGCGTCGTCCTGGAGCCGGATGGCCTGGGCGGTCACGGTGGCATCCGTCAGGGCGGCCTGCAGCTCATCGAGCGGCTGTGGGTGTCTGGGCAGCGCGTCTCCCCAGACCGCCCAGAGCGTCGCGCGCTCACCGGAGCTTATCGGGAGGGCATGATCGGCGGGTGTATATGGCCCGGGAGGCAGCAGGCGGGTGATCGCCCCGGTGTCGTCGGTGAGGTAGAGCGCAGCCTCCTTGCCGGCGGGGATGGTCAGCCGTGCCCTGATCGTGTCTTCGACGCTGACCAGCATCAGCGGGGGTGTCTCGGGGGTGCCGTCGGAGGCCAGGACGATGGGGGGGGAGAGGCCAGCGACCAGCGCAGCGCGTCCCCCCTCCAGCATCGCGGTCCAGGCATCCACCAGCGCAGACCAGGCCCCGCCGAGACCCGCAAGCCGCTGATCGGCGACCTCATCGCGGGCCTCTTGGAGCATCCCATGGAGGAGGGGGCCGAGGTCGGGGTCTGTGCA
>JBLHNG010000668.1:0-5015 GCA_047621685.1 Myxococcota bacterium
GGTGGCTACCGGTTCATCGTGATGCCGTGGTTCCCGCGCAACCTCGCGGTGTGGCTGTCTGGTCGCAGCCTCACCGAGCGTCTGCAGGCGCTGTCTCTGGCGTGCGATGCGGTGTGTCGTCTGCACCGAAGCGCGGTGGATGTGCGTCAGGGTGTGGTGCATCGAGACATCAAGCCGAACAACTTCCTGGTGCGGGGGGAGGGGGCCGGACTGGAGGTGGTGGTCGCGGACTTCGGCGGCGTCAAGCGGGCGCACCTGCGCACCGCGTCGTGGAACACCGACCGATACACCGCCGGCTTCGCGCCACCCGACCAGACGCTGCCCCGGAAGGTCGCGCCAGATCAGTCCTGGGACGCCTACGCGATGGCCGCGACGGTGTTCTGGGGACTCACCGGCAACGCACCGGCCTCGGTGATGGAGGCGAGCGCGCTGCTGACCCGAGATGGCCGCAAGCTGGTCCGTCTCGCTCAGACCCGCAACCCGACCACTGGTGATCGTGCGGCGCTGGAGCGGCTGTCGAAGCATGCGATTGGTCGGCTGATCCAGCTCTCGGAGGCGGAGGCGCTGCTGGAGGAGGACGTCGAGCGGCTGGGGGAGGCGGTGGCCCGGATGCTGCCGGGGCTGGAGGCGGCGGGCATTGCTGCGGATCTGGTGGAGATCCTCACAGACTACCTCCAGCCGGATCCGACGGCGCGAAACCCCGACCTGCGGGCGCTGCGCTCGGCGTGTCAGCGGCTGGGGCGTCGGGCGGGGGTGGCGACTCCCGCTGTGGCTTCGCCTGGTCCGGGGCTCCTGCCGCCGGGTGGGGAGACGATTGACCTCGGCGGTAAGCGGGAGCGATCCCCGGTACTGGTGGCTGTACCCGCTCCGCCGCGTCCGTCGCCAGTGCCCGCGCATCTGATCGGTGAGACGGTTCAGCCGCGCCCGTCTCCGCGTCCGCAGCCTCCGGTGGCTGCACCTGAGCCGGTGAGGCCCCGACCTCAGCCGACTGTACCGAGGGAGACGTCGGAGTACACAGCATCCTCAGGCCGTCGGTGGCCGGTGCTGGTCGGGGGTGTCGCGGCTGTCGGTGCTCTGGGCATGGCGGGTGTGTGGTGGTCGAGCCAGGAGCCGGCCGTGACCACTCCCGCCTCGCACGCTTCGCCACCCCCTTCGGACCCGGTTGAGGTTGCCCCCACTGCCGGTGAGGTGCGGTCGTTCAATGGGACCGAGATGGCATACATCCCGGCGGGTTCGTTCACGATGGGCTCGCCGGAGAGTGAGGCGGATCGAGGCAGCGACGAGGCGCAGCATGAGGTCACGCTGAGCCATGGGTTCTGGATGATGACGACGGAGGTCACTCAGGACCAGTGGTCGGAGTGGTCTGCAAACCCCAGTTACTTCAGTGCGTGTGGCGGGAGCTGTCCAGTGGAGAAGGTGAGCTGGCTGGACTCGGTCCGGTATGCCAACGCAGTGAGCGCGAAGCAGAAGCTGGAGAGCTGCTACGTGATCGACGGTGAGGACGTGTCGTGGCCGAAGGGGCTGGACTGTGAGGGGTATCGGCTTCCGACAGAGGCGGAGTGGGAGTTTGCGGCACGAGCAGACGATGGAACGATGTACGCGGGCTCAGATGATGTGGACACCGTAGCCTGGTATTCGGGCAATGCTGACAGTACGACGCACGCTGTTGGCGGCAAGGCTTCGAACGGCTTTGGCCTGTACGACATGTCTGGCAATGTCTGGGAGTGGTGCTGGGATTGGCACGGGGATTACCCATCAAACGCTAGCGTTGAGCCGGTCGGTGTCAGCAACGGCTCCAACCGGGTCTACCGGGGCGGCTCCTGGCTCAACAGGCCGGCCAACGTCCGGTCTGCCAATCGCCTCAGGGGCACGCCGTCCAGGTCGGACGGCAACCTCGGCCTCCGGCTCGTCAGATCCTTATAATTTGCAGTTTTACCCTCTTACCCATTGCCAAAGATCGTCGGAAGTTCCACATGCAAGGTCAAGGCGTGCTGCCAGCGACAGCAAGCAGCACAAGAGCCGACGACCGCGCCCATCGGGGATTCGCCAGCGTTTGCAGTCGGATCCCTCTCCGCGCGTAAGCGCGGACGAATCTTCGCCAACACTCCCGGAGCCCGATGAAGCTCAAGCTGGTCACTGCACGGCTGGATCCAAAGACCGGATGCTTCCCACCCGATCCACTGGCGGATCTCAGCGGCGAAGTCGTCAGCGTGGTCGAGCACTTCTTCCACCACGACGGTGCGCCCCACCTGCTGCTGGTGGTTCACTACCGCCCGGCCCTGACCACACCAACCACGTCAGCCGTGAAGCCAAAGGCCCGCGATCCCCGCGTCGGCCTGAGCCCCGATGAGACCGCCCGCTACGATCGACTCCGCGCCTGGCGGGCCAGCAGGGCGGAGGCCGATGGGGTGCCGATCTACCTGCTCCTGAGCAACCGCCAGCTCTCTGAGATTGCGCGCAGCCTGCCCGCCGACCTCGCCGGGCTCCAGAAGATCAAGGGCATCGGTGCCGCAAAGGCGAAGTCATTCGGCCAGGATGTGCTGACCCTCCTCAAGGCCACGCCCGATGCCGGCTGAGATCCCGGTGATCTTCGGGAAGTGGGAGGTGCTGGTGGGCTGGCTGCTGGGACGCACCGCAAAGTTCCCCCGGCGGGTCCGCTTCTCCCTCGCCCAGCGCATCGACGTGCTCGCCCTCTCCGTCTTCGAGGGACTCATCGAGGCCCGCTACACCCGCGAGAGGGCCACCATCCTCCGCCAGGTCAACCTCGACCTGGAGAAGCTCCGGCTGCTCCTCCGCCTCAGCCACACCCAGGCCTTCCTCGACCACCGCGCCTTCGCCCACGCCATCGAGGGCATCGACGAGGTGGGGCGCATGGTCGGCGGCTGGCTGCGCACCACAGAGCCGGTGTGACTCCGCTGCACGCCGCCACCACGCTCCCCGCCCTGCTCGCCGCGACCCGTCGGGCCAGCCGGGGCCACCGAAGCGCACCGGAGGTCGCGGCGTTTCGCATGGACGCTGAGCGGCGCTGCCTCCACCTCCAGCGTGCCCTCCGCCGTCCGCTCACCGACCCGGATGCCTGGCAGCCCGGCCCGGCGCGCACCTTCCGGCTCACCGATCCAAAGCCCCGGCTCATCACCGTCTCGCAGTTCTCTGACCGGGTGGTTCACCACGCCCTGATCGCTGCCATCGAGCCGGCCTTAGAGCGCTACGCCACCGGGGGATCCTACGCCTGCCGGGTCGGACGGGGACAGCATGCCGCGGTCCTCCAGGCTCAGCGATACACCCGCGCCGCACCGTGGGCGCTCAAGCTCGACATCGCTCGGTATTTCGCCACCATCCCCCACGACCACCTGCTCGCCACCCTCCGCCGTCGGGTGCGGGATCCCGGTCTGCTCGGGTGCCTGACCCGGATCGTCCAGGCGGGCGGGCTGCAGGGCCTGCCCATCGGTGCGCTGACTTCCCAGCACCTCGCCAACCTCTACCTCGGGCGGCTGGACCACTGGCTCACCGATGACCAGGGGCACCGCCGCGTCCTCCGGTACATGGACGACACGCTGATCTTCGGGGAGCGGGATGCGCTGCGTCGGCTGTGGGACTCAGTCGCTGTGTTCCTCCGCGAGCAGCTCGGCCTGAGCCTCAACCCACGGGTCAGCGGGCTGTTCCCGGTGCGACATGGGGTGCCGTTCCTCGGCTGGCGCATCTACCCCCGACTCCTCCGTCCCCGCCCCGCCACCTGGAAGCGGGCCCGGCGTCGGCACCGCTGGCTGGAGGCGCAGCTCTCCGCCGGGACCATCAGCGAGGACGAGGCCGCGATCATCGCCCGCAGCCTGTTCGCCCACCTCCAATTTGGAGACACCCACCGCCTCCGGTGCAGCCACCTGCATCGGATGGGCACCCGCCTGAGCCGGCTCCAACCGGGTCAACCGGGGCGGCTCCTGGAACAACAGGCCGGCCAACGTCCGGTCTGCCAATCGCAACAGGAACACGCCGTCCAGGTCGAACAACAACCTCGGCCTCCGGCTCGTCAGCACGGTGCGGATTCGTCCGGAGGCGGCGGTCTACGGACCCTCGTCCAGCACAACAGCACCGATCCGACGGGTGTCCAGCGCCAGCCCGGTCTCCACCGACTGGCCGAAGCAACCCTGCCCGGCGGCGGCACCTGACTGGCGGCAACGTCGATCAGGGTGGCCGTCGGGCGCTTCCCCACCCACCCTGACTGCTGAGTTGCCGTGATGTTGCGGCTGTTCCGGCCAAGAACGCTTGCCAGAACACTTGAGTCGTCGTTGCCTGGGGGAAATTTTGTCCCCGCTTACGCGGAGAGAGGGGCCGACTGCGAGCGTGAGTGGTGAACCCAGTGGGCTCGGTCGTCGACTCTTGTGCTGCTTGCTGTCGCTGGCAGCACGTCTTGACCGTGCCGGTGATGGTTCCAGCGTTTTATTGGCAAAGGGTAAAGCAGTAAGACTGCAAATTATAAGGATCTGACGAGCCGGAGGCCGAGGAGGCTGCCCGACCCGGACGGCGTGTTCCTGTCGCGAAGGGCAACCCGGACGCGGGCCGGCCCGTTGCTCCAGGAGCCGCCCCGGCTGACCCGGGTGGAGCCGGTGTTAGCACCGATGGGATCAACGCTGGCGTTTGTTAGATCCGCCCCGTACAAGTCCCAGCACCACTCATACACATTGCCAGACATGTCGTACAGCCCCCAGCCGTTCGGCTCAAAGGAACCCACCGGCGCGAGCGTTGTGTGACCGTCCTCGCAAGGGAAGGCATCGTGGCTCCACTCAAACTGCGACTTCACCGAGGGATTGTTGACATTGCCGTACCGACAAATCTCCGACGGATCACTGGTGCCCGCGTAGATAGTCTGGCCGCCAGCACGCGCAGCAACCTCCCACTCTGCCTCAGTGGGAAGCCGGTAGCCGTTGGCATCCCGATTCCACCTCACTGAGTCAGACAGCTCGTCGCAGCGGTCATCGCTTATTGAGGTACTGAAGCCTGAGGGGAGCGTGTAGACCTTC
>JBLHNG010000669.1:0-5008 GCA_047621685.1 Myxococcota bacterium
ATCGGCTCGTACATCACGTGGATCTTCCGGGCGGCCTCCCAGGCAATCGCCGGGGTCAGGGCAGCGACTGCCGCGACCGGCTCTCCGATGTAGCGGACCTTGCCAAGCGCCAGAGCGGTCTCGTCCTGGGCGACCGGGATCGCGCCGTAGGTGATCGGCACGTCCTCGCCGGTGAGCACCGCCAGCACACCCTCCATCGCCAGGGCATCGGTGGTGTCGATGCTGAGGATCTTCGCGTGGGCGTGGGGAGAGCGCAGGACCTTGGCGTGGACCATGCGGGGGAGCTTGAGGTCGTCGGTGAACTTCGCGGTGCCGATGATCTTCGGCAGACCATCGATCTTGCCCCGGCCACCGCCCCCGACGATCCCGCCCTCAGCGACCTGACCGGAGTGGTTGTCCTTTGGCCCCATGTAGCCGCCGCTCAAGAGGCACCCCCGGTGGCCTTTCCAGCCTGCGGGGTGTCTGGTCTGAGGACCTCAGAGGCTGCGGCGAGGATCTTGGTGTAGCCGGTGCAGCGGCAGATGTTTGCCGACAGGGCTTCCTTGATCGCATCCATGGAGGGGTTGGGATTCTCATCGGCCAGGGCCGCGAGGCACATCGCGATGCCCGGGGTGCAGTAGCCGCACTGGGCCGCGACATGGCGGTGCAGGGCGTCCTGGATGGGGTGGAGCCTGCCCTCCACCGCGAGGCCCTCGATGGTCTGCACGCTGGCCCCGTCGCAGTCCATCGCGAGGGTGATGCAGGCCAGCCGCGGTACGCCGTCGACACGTACGGTGCAGGCACCGCAGTCTCCAACGTCGCAGCCGTGCTTGGAGCCGGTGAGATCGATGTCGTCTCGGATGAAGTCGAGGAGTGAGCGGTTGGAGGGGATCAGTCGTCGGATCCGCTCTCCGTTCACCGTGAGGCTGAGGAGGGACTCTGGAGGCATAGCGCAAGCTTATCGCGGGAGTCCCACCAGCGCCGATGAGCCATTCGCGGAGTCCCATCCGGCCCGCTCAGTGAGCGGCGGCGTCTTTGAGGTCGGCGAGTCGGTGAGATTTCGTCTATGTAAATGTAGAGAAAGCTGATACCGGCTCGGCTACGGTACATCAAAGAGGAGGAGCAATCATGAACAAAGCACTCATGCTGGCAGCGCTGCTGGTGGCCTGCAACGGCAAGGAGACCGATCTCGAGACCGGCTCGCTTGAGGCAGACGCGGACACGGATTCCGACACCGACGCCGACACCGATGCGGACACCGATTCCGACACCGACGCCGACACCGACGCGGACACCGACTCCGACACCGACTCCGACACCGACGCGGACACCGACGCCGACACCGACGCCGACGTGGATCGCTCCGGCACCTACACCGGCGACTTCACCATCGATATCTTAGAGTCATCCCTTGGACTCGGCGACTCCTGCTCCGGGACCGCGTCGCTCGAAGTCGATGCCAAGGGCAGCATCCTGGGCCTTGGTGAGTGTGCATTCACTGGCCTCGCCGCGACGCTCTTCGGCTTCACCGACACCTACCAGGGCGACCTGGAGGGTGAGATCACCACCGATCCGGCCGCAGCGGGAACGGTCTCAGCGGATGTGAAGATCACGACCCTCAACGAAAGCTGGGCCGGAGAATTCGACGAGGATAATTTTACCGGGGACTTTGGCGGCAAGTTCACCTACGACGTGTACACGTTTACGTTCACCGGTAACTTCGACACCGACCGGAAGTAGGGCACCCTGCTCTGTGGGCTGTTTGGCTGAACAGCCTTGGTCGATGGTCGCTTTTTGTCTGACCGATCAGAAAACAACGCGGGCCATAAGTAGGCCCCGCGGTATAAGTGGTGCTTCCAGCCTGGTGGCTGCGGAGCTGAGACCCCAAAACTCCCTGGAGGAGACATGAAACTTACCACTCTCGCGATGCTGCTGTCTGTCAGCATTCTTGGCTGCAAGGACAAGGACGACGACACTGCTTTGGAAGAGGCTGACGCCGACACCGACGCCGACACCGACGCCGACACCGATGCCGACACCGACGCCGACACCGACGCCGACACCGACGCCGACACCGACGCCGACGCCATCACCGTCGACGACGTTGATCCGTCCGGCCTCAGCAGCGACGAGCTGCTGATCAACTTCGGCGCTGACGTCTATGGCCAGATCTTCGAGGATCAGTGCGCTGGCACCGTCGCTCTGACGGTCTCCGGCAAGGACATCTCCGGCACCGCTGCCTGCGCGTTCGGGGGCCCCCTCGCTGCGTTCATCAAGGGCGAGCAGATCGCGACCGTCACCGGTACCATCGCTGGCGCGGATGCCAATGGCGTTCTCTCCCTTGACGTCGGTGGCCAGGCCATCGAGTTCAAGTGGGACGGCAGCGCAGACGGCTCGGCTGTCTATGGTGCGTTCTCCGGCGGCGGCCCGTTCGATGCTGGCGACTTCACCCTGGATCTGGTCTACGCCGGTGGCTTCAACGCCACTACTGCACAGTAGCCCGACCCAGACAAAACATGCGCCAGTCAGGCGGGAGTCATTCCCATCTGGCTGGCGCACATTTGCGACTGGCTGCTTCGTACATTAGTCCCGTGGGGTTCTCGTCTCTGACGGGTGGCCATGATGAGCCACCCACAGACCCGATGGACCCATTCGGTCCCTCTCGGTGAATACTCCGGCGCTTCCTGGCGCCGACTTCACGTTGAAGGAGGGTGTATGTACGCCTGTGGCATCGACTTTGGTACGTCCAACTCCACCATCGCGCTAGCAGAGAACGGTCGCGTCCGTCAGCTCGCGATCGATCCGGGGAGCGCGGTCGGGTTCGCCAGTCCGACCCTGCTGTACTTCGGGGAAGACACCGAGCCGGTCTTTGGTTCCTCCGCAGTCTCCGACTATCTGGAGTCTGAGATGGAAGGGCGACTCATCCAGTCCATCAAGAAGTATCTGCCCTCAAAGAGCTTCGATGGCACCTGGATCAATGGTCAGAAGCGAAGCATTGAGGCGCTGGTCGGTGGCTACCTGCGCTACCTCAAGGTCAACGCGGACGCCGCTGCCGGTGAGCCTGTCCGCAGTGTGGTCCTCGGCCGGCCCGCCCGGTTCCACCTCCGACCCGAGCTGGACCTGCTCGCCCAGACCCGCCTGGAGGCAGCCGCCCGGATCGCCGGGTTTGAGGACATCCACTTCCAGATCGAGCCCATCGCCGCGGCCCGTCGGTTTGAGCAGAGCCTCGACGGAGACGTGCTCTGCTTTGTCGGAGACTTCGGCGGCGGGACCAGCGACTTCACCGTCATCCGGCTGTCTCCAGACCGCATCGGCCAGACCGATCGCACCGGGGACGTGCTGGGAGTCGCCGGTGTCCCGGTCGGCGGCACGGACTTCGATGCCCGAATCATGCAGCACCACGTCCTGCCGCACTTCGGGCACAACACCCGCTACCGTCCGCTCCACCAGTGGATGACCATCCCCACCGGCATCCACCACGCCATCACCCGCTGGCACACCGCCTGTCTGGCCTCCACCCGCACCAACCTCGACACCCTCAAGAAGATGATGCGCACAGCAGTCGACAGTGACGGGCTGGGCCGACTGCACCGGCTGCTGGAGGAGGGATGGTTCTACGTCCTCTTCCAGTCCGTCGAGGCGGTCAAGATCGCGCTGTCGGCACAGGAGAGCGCCGACCTGGTCTTCTCGGTCCCTGGCATCGACATCCGGCAGTCGATCACCCGGGGGGCATTTGAGGACAGCATCGGCGAGGAGGTCCGTCGCATCGAGCAGTGCGTCGACACGATGCTCGCAGACCTCGGGCTGTCCGCCGACGACATCTCCGTGGCCTTCCTCACCGGAGGCTCCTCGAAGATCCCGCTGATCCACCAGCTGTTCGCCGAGCGCTTCTCCCAGCGCATCGTCACCCAGGACGCCTTCACCTCAGTGGGCACGGGCCTCGGGGTGGAGGCAGCAGCCCGAACGGCTCAGGGCTCGTAGAGCCGACTCAGGGCTCGTAGAGCCGACTCAGGGCTCGTAGAGCCGACTCAGGGCTCGTAGAGCCGACTCAGGGCTCGTAGAGCCGACTCAGGGCTCGTAGTCGTAGATCGTCGTCGCGACCTGATCGAGGCCGCCGTAGATCGTGGAGGCCTCTCCGGAGGCTTCCCCGCCGCGCCCGCCGAGGATGCTGGACTGTGCGCCGCTGGCGGTGTTCTGCCAGCCGCCTGCGATGGCGGACTGGTCGCCGTCGGCGTGGTTGGCGAGTCCGCCGGAGACGGTCGCGGCATCGCTGCTGGCGATGTTGAGCGAGCCGCCGAGGATGGCGGTGTTGTTGGCGCTTGAGGTGTTCTCCAGGCCGCCCACGACCACGCTGTAGGTGCCATCAGCGATGTTGAGCGAGCCGCCGACCACCACGGCGTACTGCCCGGTGGACTCGTTGCTGTAGCCACCGAGGACTGAGGAGTAGTCCTCCTCGGCGCTGTTCTCGAAGCCGGAGGCCACGACGCTGTAGTCACCGGTGGCGTAGTTGCTGTGGCCGCCCGCGACTGTGGCATACGAGCCGATGGCGAGGTTCTCGTAGCCGCCGAGGACTGCGGCATCGGTGCCGCTGACGACGTTGCTGTTGCCGCTGAGGATGGCAGCGTTGCTGCCGCTGATCGAGTTCCCCGAGCCGCTGATGATCACCGAGAGGCTGCTGAAGACCGTGTTCTCCTGGCCACCAAGCACTGAGGCGTGGGTGCCGGAGATGGTGTTCTTGTAGCCAGCGACGATGCCGCCGTAGCTGCCGTAGCTGTTGAACTTGCCGAGCACGAGGTTGTGAGAGCCGGTGCGGGTGTTGTCGCCCTCGTCCTCGTTGTAGCCGATGATGACGTTGCCCTTGCCATTCGGCGTGGCAGTTGTGGTGCCCTCGCCGCTCTGCACCAGCAGGTTCGCCCCGCTGATCACTATGTCCCCGTCGCTGTTGACGCTGAGGTAGGTGAGGATCTCGTCCATGCCCGTCGTCAGCGCGAGGAGCTGCTGGATGTTGGTGTCGTGGCTGGTGAGGGTG
>JBLHNG010000670.1:0-4989 GCA_047621685.1 Myxococcota bacterium
GGGGTAGCCGGGCCTGTATTTGCCCGGGGGGGGGGTGGGGGGGGGGGTGACCTCGCCGAGATCGACGTTGATGAAGACGACGGTTCCCTCGGTGGAGGTGGTGGTGCCGGGAGAGAAGCCGTAGGTGCTGTCGTCCTGGATGATGGCGGCGTCGTAGGACGCATCGATGGAGACCTCGACGCCAGGGAACGTCTCCAGAGAGCCGTCGGCCTGCACCTCGTAGGTGGTGGTCACGATGGAGCCCCGACTGGGATCCACACCAACACCGAGCAGCCCACCGATCGTCTTGGTTGCGTAGTGGGAGATCATCTGACCGGTGAAGCTGAAGCCACCGTCGTCGTTGTAGCCGAACCAGTACTGGTCGTGGTAGTCAGCGGCAACAGCGCGGATCTCGTAGGGGGCCCAGGTATCAACCTGGACATCAACGACGCCATCAGAGCCAGTGGTGACCTCCTGATCTCCAATGGTCACCGTCGAGCCTGCGACTGCGGCTGCAGTGAGCAGGTCAATCAGGACGATCTGGGCGTCCTGGGTGTCGACGTCGGCATCGGTGTCTGCGTCTGTGTCTGCATCGGTGTCTGCATCGGTGTCTGCATCGGTGTCTGCATCGGCCTCTTCTCCGGTGTCGGCATCGGCCTCTTCTCCGGTGTCGGTGCTGTCCTTGTCTCCGCAGCCGAAGGTGAGGGTCGAGAGCAGGGTGATGAGGGACAGGGTTCGCATGGTCTTCTCCGTGTTCGAGCCGGTGTGGCTGACATTGAGAAGGTACGGCGCGGCCACTGGGAGGGCGATTACCCTGGCTGACACCACATTACGGCCAGATTACAGACCGGCTTACGATGGCGCTACCGACTGCGGACGATGGTGGGGTCTGCGATGTCGATGCGGAGCTGACGGGTGGCCTTGCGACGCTCGATGATGTTGGCGGCGTCCATCACGTTGGCCCGTCCCAGCTCCTCCCGGGCGCGGAAGATCTGCACGTTGAGGTGGTTCTCTTCGACCCCGAGCATTCGGCACAGCTCGTCAGTGTACAGCCAGCCCTCGTTGTCCGTCTGGCGGTGCCGGGCGAGGGTGAGCAGCATGTAGTGGTGCGCACGGGAGCCGAGGGGGATGACCTCGTCGCCGTCGTGGACGGTGACCTCGACGAACTCCTCGTCGCTGCTGACCGCGAAGTGCCAGCGGAGGCGACTGAGGTGGCGGGGGCGGGCCTCGCTCAGCTCGGTCTCGTCCATGACGATGGGGAGGTGGAGCATCCAGTGCTGCTCTCCGATCGTGATGACCTCACCATCCGCCACGGTGCGCTGCTCGTACTCGCTCTCCAGGATGAAGCGGCCTGGTGCGAGAGAGCAGACGTAGGGGAACGGGCTGTCGCCGGGGAACCGCAGCAGGCCGTCTCGGGCGGTGAGGATGCGACCGGTGGCCAGCTCTCGACCAGTGGCCACTGGCGCTGCGGCATCGAGCAGCGTCCAGGCCTGGGCCTCGCCGCCGAACGCGAGGACGTCCCCGGTGCTGAGGGTGTGGCGCAGTCCGGGCTCGATGAAGGTGCCGTTGAGCAGGGTGCCGTTGCGGCTGCTCAGGTCGCGCAGCGTCCAGCCCTCGGCGGTCCACTGGATGCGCGCATGCTCGCTGGAGACCCGCCGATCAGCCAGCCGCACGACGCACGCTGGAGAGCGACCGACGAGACCGTGGCTGGGGAGGGTGAGGATTCGAGGAGTGGAGCTGTGGCCGAGGATGCCCATGGGCCGGGATTCTACCGTATCGCTACGCCCCATGGAGCGTAGCTGCGTTGTGAGGACCGTAATGGTGCGTAATGGACCGTAATGGAGGGCCGGGAGCAGTGATGTACAGTTGCTCCAGTCCCATCTCGCCTACACCAACCTGAGAGTCCCCATGCCACTTCCTTTTCGCCCCACCGATGTTGCAGAGATACCTATCGGAACCCACGGAATCTTCATTAAGAGTGGTGCTGGCTTTACTGAAATCGGATTCATCCACGTCAACAGTCAGGACGGTGAGCTGCGCTGGCATGACTTTACTGAAGACGGGCCGATCGCACCCCGCGATACTTTCTACGCCATTTTTGGCAACAGCAATGGTGAGTCAGAGGACACTCACAACATCTGGGAGAAGTACACCCACTCCGACCTCACCAAGATGGCCACTGCAGGCTCGCCATCGACCACTGACGGGGTGGTTTGGAAGATCACCTACGGTGTCAAAGCCAGCCCGGTCCTCAGCGACGAGCCGATCACCCACCCCTACATCGTCGGCACCAACATCGTCGGCTACCTCTCGCTAAAGACGGACGGGTTTATGAAGTGGTGGGTCAAGGAGCCAGCGGTCGACAATCCCCCTGGTACAGAGACCGGGCTGGTGAGATTCAACAAGGACCTCAATGCAGGGCAGCGGTGCTTGCACTTCCACAAGCTCAACGCCACGGAGATTGGCAACATCGCGAATAAGCGCTTCTTTGTGACTGGCCACGCACCGTTGTCGGACTGATCAGGACAGCGAGCGCACCAGCCGGAAGCCGAGCACGTTGAACCGGGTCTGTGGTGGGCCGGCGAACCGGATTCCACTGCGACACATCAGCGGAGTGCTCGCCCAGCAGCCGCCGCGCACGCTGCGCAGGCTTTCGCCCTCTGCGATGGCGTCCTTGGGAAGGCCGTTGCGGACTACTGGCCCCCCGCGCTGGAACGCATTGAGGCACCAGTCCCGCACGTTGCCACCCATCCCGCGCACACCGTAGGGGCTGACGTCGATCGGGCACTCCGTGATCGATGCCTGGTTGGGCTGCTGACTGCTGCCGACCATGCGCGCCCAGGTGGGATCGGCGTAGTCTCCCCAGGGGTAAGCCCGTCCGTCGCCCCCCCGGGCGGCCTTGGCCCACTCGTAGTCCATCGGCAGCCGCCAGGGCTGGCCGGTCTGCCTGGCACGCCACGTGGCATAGGCCCGCGCGCTGTGCCAGGTGATCATGGTGACTGGCCAGTCCGGCAGCCACAGCCGCCCGTCGGGGTCGGTCTGGAGGGTGAACCCGCCGCTGGCACTGCGGGCATACAGCAGGTGATCGTCTTCGCTCTGGCCAGCGCTCCGGGGGGCGTGCTGGAGGGCTTCATCCTCGCGGTCCTGTGCGAGAAGATCCTCCAAGAACGCAATGTACTGGGTGTTGGTGACCGGGAAACGGTCGATGGCAAAGTCCTCCAGCCACCAGCGAGCGCGGGGAAGGGACTCGGCGGCCTCTGGATCGCCCCCGGCGATGAACCAGCCCGCCGGGACATGGCACTCCGCGACGGACAGCACGGATGTCGGAAGCATTCGGATCGGGCGGGGCTCGGAAGTCCCTGGCGCGCAGCCTTCCCAGTGCTCACCGCGCTGGATGAAGACCGGGTAGCAGAGGGGCGCGAAGCCGGGGAGCGTGGCGGTGAGGAGGTAGCTGCCGTGGGGGACGGTGTGGCGGAGGATGGGGCTGCAGCCGAGGTCGGCGACCGGCTCGGCGATCCGGCGGCGTCCGCGGGTCTCATAGCGATGCAGCGTCACCTGGGCACCGGCGGGCTGAGTCACCAGGGTGATCGCGGCGTGACCTTCCAGGAAGGCGGTGAACGGTCCTCGGTTGTGTGCGGTGAGGAGAGCCTGGAGTGCGGCGGCGCGCCGTCTGTCCTGGCGCTGCTCGGCCTCCAGCATGCGATCCCGGTAGTGCGCAGCGAGGCGATCGTGGGGGGCGGGGAGGGTGGGATCCAGGGAGATCGCGGCGCGCAGGGTCTGCAGCCAGGTCGCCTCCAGCACCTCAGCAGCGCGCTCCGCCTCTTCGGCTTCGTCTTGAAGTGTCCAGCCGGGGGCCTTGGTAGCGACGGGATCGAAGGGCTGCACGCCGCGGAGCAGGTCTTCCGCTTCGGAGCGCAGTCGTGCGGCCCGGTCCCGGTGGTCCTGGATCTCCGGCTCCATGGCACCCGCCTTCTCCACCGAAGCCAGGGCGCGTGCCCGACGACGCGCGCCCTCCAGCCAGTCCCGCAGGTCCGCGGCCATGTGGCTGGCGTCCGGGTAGCGAGCCGCTGGATCCGGCTGCTGTGCCCGCTGCGCGATCTCGATCAGCTCGTCTGGTGCCTGCTCATTGAGCAGCTCGGAGAGGATGCCGCCGAGGGCGTAGACATCGGTCGGGAGGCCGAGCCGGTCCAGGTCTCCGCTGGCCTGCTCGGGGGCCATGTAGCGAGGCGTGCCCAGGACGGCGCCGTGTCGGGTCTGTCCGGTGGCGACAGTGGGCTCGTCTGTGCCGACGGTCTCGGGCTCGCTCAGCCGTCGGGCGATGCCCCAGTCCAGGATGAGCACCTCGCCGAAGCTCCCGATCATCAGGTTGGCCGGCTTGAGGTCGCGGTGGATGACCCCGAGGCTGTGGGCGTAAGCGGTCGCCTCGATGATGCGCATCAGGGTGTCGATCAGCCGACGGAGGCGGAGAGCATCGGGTGGCTGGCGGCGGTGGCTGGCGATGACCCGATCCAGGGGCTGCCCGCGGACCTCTTGCATGGTGAACCAGGGGCGGCCATCGGGGAGGGTGCCGTGATCAAACACCGAGACGATGCCAGGGTGCTGGATGAGCGACGGGATGCGGATCTCGCGCTGGAACCGGGCGAGGGCGGTCGGGAAGCCGATGCGCTCCGGGCGAAGGATTTTCATCGCCAGCACCCGCTCCAGCCGCCGGTCCCGCACCCGTCGGACCTCCGAGGAGGCGCCGCTGCCGATCATGCCGAGGTCCACATAGCGGTCCTCAGACGCCGCCGCGGTGATCGGCAGCGCCCGCTCGGCAGTCGGGGCATCGTCGAGGGTGCCATATGCCCCCATCGCCGTTTCCAGCAGGTCATACAGCTCGCTCTCCACCTCTCGTTTGAGCTGATGTCGGTGAAGAAAGGTGGCTATCAGGGAGTCGGTGTCCAGGATGTCGCTCATGTCGACCAGGAGTCTACCCCGGAGCAGGGAAGTCCATCACCGCAGCAGCCCCTC
>JBLHNG010000671.1:0-4985 GCA_047621685.1 Myxococcota bacterium
GGTCGTCATCGGGGGCTGGACCCTCGACCGAGAAGGCGTGAGCGAAGCCCTCGGAGAGCATGTGGGCGCGAAGGTCTGGGCAGTCGATGAGCCGCCGACCGTAGCCGCCGCCCTCGCCGGTGTCCTGGCAGGTCCAGACCGCCGAGCCTGCTGCGACACCACCGGACTTCGCCAGGGCATACAGCTCCGCGCCACTCCACTCCCCCCATTGGTGCACCGGCCCATAGGACTCCAGTGTGTTGAAGCCTTTCAGCCGGGCCTTCTGCTTCTCCCCGGAGTCGGAGTCAGACCAGGAGAAGGTGTCCCCATCATCCCATCGGACGTCGAGCCGGACACCATCGAGGAGGACCTGTGCGGAGTCCCCCTCCGGTGCTGGAGGAAGCTTGGGACCACAGGCGAGCAGCAGTGTCAGTGAGAGCATGCCTCGAATACAAGCGCGGGCGCCTGCCAGAAGCAAGCGCCCACCACCCACCATGCGGTGAAAGCTCAGCCGTTGAGGGCGTTCTTCATCCCACGACCGGCACGGAAGACCGGAATGCGACGGGAGGGGATGGCGATCTCGACACCGGTCTTGGGGTTCTGACCCATGAAGGCGCGGCGCTGCGAGACGGTGAAGGTGCCGAAGTCAGAGATGGTCACCCGACCACCACCAGCCAGCTCCTCGCGGATGGCCTCGGTGAGGATGTTGATGAAGTGCGAGGCCCGGATCTTCGGGATCTCAGCCTTGTTGGACAGGATCTCGGCGAGGTCTGCTTTGTTCATTTCGGACTCCAGCTAGTTGGGGGATCGAATATGGTGATGTATTTTTATTATTTAGGTTATTTACACATCATCGAATTCAGAATTTTTCATTCCGTCACTCTTAACCGGAATGAGATTGTCCGTTCAAGAGGGTAATACAACTTTCGTATAAGAACGGCAAAGCCGCGTAAGTACAAATTATCATTATTTATACTTACAACCTGATTACAGTACAACCTCGACTCCACGGAAAAAAGCCGCTGACTCCCCGGTGCTGTTGGGGAGTCAGGCGGCTCTGTGCATGCTCGATCTGTGGTGTCGCTCGTCGGAGCGGAATCAGCCTGGGTTTGTCGTCTCCACAGGCATCATCGGAACCGGGGGCGGACCTCGCCAGCCTGATCGGACCTTGTCGCCGGGGTGGCGGGCAATATCCAGATCTGCTCAGGGCCCAGATCCGAGCCGGATGCTGAGCGACTGCGTCGGGTAGACCCCGGCGGCGCTACTCGTCGGCTGCAGCGAGGATCTTGGCGTAGGCCTTCACCTGCGCAATGGCCTCGTCCTTTTCGGTGTAGCCAGCGATCCAGTGGTCGGAGTTGTCATCGATTCGCACCATCACGCCGTACACGATCTGGCTGTCGATGTTCTTGCTCTCGATGGTGATGTACTTGAGAGACTCGGGGTTGACGGCCGCGCCGTGAGAGAGCTTAACGAGGGGCATGGCTGCTCCTGATCAGTGGGTTGGGGAGAAATGCAGAGCGGGAACAGGACCTACCAGTCGTCGTCGTCGTCCCAGTCATCGTCGTCGTCGTCCTTGTCGTCGTCATCATCATCGTCATCATCAGCGCTGTCATCGTCGTCATCGCCACCGCCATCATCGGCGCTGTCATCACCATCGTCGTCGTCGTCGTCGTCGTCGTCGTCATCGTCGCTGTAGTCCATGTCCTCATCGTTCGCCGCAGCGTTGATGAGGTCGATGCACTTGTCGGCGAGGGCAAGCGCCTCCTCCTCCTTGTTCACCGAATCGACGAGCAACTCAGAGTCATCATCAAGCTTCACAGAGATCAGAAAGCTGACCTTTCCATAGACCTCATTGCGGATGATGCGCACCAGCTTAATGGTGTCCGGATTGTTGATGCATCGCCCAGTGGGCAGAAAAACCACAGCCATCGCCTCGTCTCCTTTCTTGGGTTGCCTCGGCGGAGTATTCAGCCTCCATTATGACACCCGCTGACGATCTACCAGAGCGCAGCGAATCGACGGCGGCGAAATTCGAGGTAGAGTCACCAGAGCCAAGGGGTGCACAAGTGGCAGACTATTCATCGCTTCAAGGGGTCCGGGTGGCCCTGGTCTACCCCCCCTATGGTCCGGTTCGAAACGAGCCGGGAATCAAGACGGTCAAGGAGAACTACGGGATCTTCCCCTCGCTCTCCCTGCTATACGTCGCGGGCATCCTTCAGAACGCCGGCTGTGATGTCATCTTCATCGATGCCCACGCCGAGGGGCTCTCCCTGGAGGAGACCGTTGCCCGGCTCAGCCGGTTTGGCCCGGACTTCGTCGGCTACACGCTGACCACCTACCTCTTCTTCCAGTCCATGGACTGGATCAAGGCAATCCGTGCCGAGATTGATGCGCCGGTGATCGTCGGCGGCGTGCACCTGTCGATCTACGCCCGGGAGACCCTCGCCTACTCCGACATCGACTACGCGGTGACTGGAGAGGGAGAGAACGCCCTCCCCGAGCTGATCGACGCCATCGTCCGCCACCGGGATCTCTCCAGCGTGCGCGGCATCGCGTACTGCCAGCCCGATGGTCGGGTCGTGGTCACCCCCAGAGCGGCTGATCCCGACATCAACGCCACCCCGTTTCCGGCCCGAAACCTCATCGACAATTCGAAGTACTTCTCGTTTATCTCCAAGTACAAGAATTTCTCCTGCTTCATCACCAGCCGGGGCTGCCCCTACAAGTGCATCTTCTGCGAGCAGGGCAGCAAGGCGTTCCGACCACGGTCGACCAAGAACGTCGTCGACGAGCTTGAGGTCTGCGTCAAAGAGCACGGCATCCGGGAGCTGGACTTCTTCGACAGCTCGTTCACCATCCGCAAGCAGCGGGTCATCGACATCTGTGAGGAGATCAACCGGCGCAAGCTCGACATCGTCTGGGCTGCCCGGACCCGTGTGGACTGCATCACCGACGACGTGCTCAAGGCGATGCGCAGTGCCGGGTGCAGTCGGATCTACTACGGCATCGAGAGCGGAAACCGCGAGATCCTGCACACGCTGAAGAAGTCCACCAGCCTCGAGATGTACCGCGACGTCATCTCCCGGACCCGCGCCCAGGGCATCCACACCTTCGGCTACTTCATGCTCGGCAATCCCTACGAGGACGAAGCCACCATCCGGCAGACCATTCGGCTCGCCCTGAAGCTGGACCTCGACTACGCGCAGTTCTCCAAGGTCACCCCCATGCCGGCGACCGAGATGTACACCCTCCTGCTCAAGGAGCACGGTCGGGACTACTGGCGCGAGCACATCGAGCACGGCACCGACGAGAACATCCCCCGTCCCCACTGCGACATGACCGACGCGGAGATCCAGCGCTGGACCCGTCTGGCCTACCTCCGGTTCTACTACCGCCCCCGGTACATCGCCCGTGCGCTGTCGCGGATGAAGAGTCTTGACGAGCTGAGCCGCAGCATGAAGACCGCCTGGCAGATGATCGCGAATGTGCCTGGTGGTGGGGATGATGCAGGAATGGAAGTCGTTGCGTAGAGCGGTCGGTTAGGTCTGCGCCATGAATGTCCTCGGAATTGCCGATAACCATGATGCCGGGGCTGCTCTGGTGGTCGATGGTGTCCTCGTCGCCGCAGTCAACCAGGAACGAATCGACCGCACCAAGAACTCCGGCGCCTTCCCATGGGGGGCGATCGATGCGGTTCTGGAGGCCGGTGGGGTTCGTGCGCGGGAGGTGGATCGCATCGTGGTGGGCACCGGGTTTACGCCCTCCAGCCTGCTGCGGGCCTTCCCCGAGAAGCACCACAGCGCGAAGAAGGGCGGGCAGTTCTCTCCCCTCCTCCATGCCTACATCATCTACCAGTCCGTCCTCCGAAACACCGGGCTGTACACCATCGAGGTCGACGCCAGTCTCGCCATTCTGGAGAAGCGACTTACCGAGCGTCCGTTCGGGGACATCGACCTGGAGATGATGAACCACCACCGGGCGCATGCGTTCGGGGCCTACTGCACCCAGCACCGCGAGGACTGCCTCGTGCTCACGCTGGATGCCATGGGGGATGGCACCACCGCCACCGTCAGCCGGGGGCGCAACGGGCAGCTCGACCGCCTCTGGCGTCAGTCTGGGACCGCCGCGATCGGAACTTTCTACAGCCGAATCACCGAGCTGCTCGGCTTCACCGCCAACCGACACGAGGGCAAGATCACCGGGCTGGCGGCCTACGCGAAGCCTCCCGAGCGCCTCGTCGCACACTTCCGCCAGCGCATCCGCTTTGAGCGGGGGCGGTTCCCGCGCATGCCCCGCCGACAGCCTGAGACACCCGATGCCCCGTTCTGGGCGGAGGTTCGTCAGTGGTCGAGGGAAGAAGTCGCCGCTGCTGCACAGGAGGTGCTCGAAGAGGCCGTGGCTGCGTTTGTGACCCACTGGGTGAAGCAGACCGGACTGCGTCACCTCGCTCTGGCGGGCGGCACGTTCGCCAACGTCAAGGTCAACCAGCGCATCGCGGAGCTGTCCTGTGTGGAGAGCGTCTGGGTGATGCCCCACATGGGCGACGGCGGTCTCGCAGTCGGTGCGGCCATGGGAACCAGCGGCGCGCCCCCTGCTGCCCTGGAGAGCGCCTACCTCGGCCCACCGTTCACCGACTTCGACGTCTACCGTGCCCTCGGAAACGCGGAGCTTCCCCGATACCGGGGCGAGGACGTCGGCGGGGTCATCGAGGCAGTCGCCCAGAAGCTGGCAAAGGGCGGAGTGGTTGCCCGCTGCAGCGGACGAATGGAGTGGGGTCCCCGCGCGCTGGGCAACCGCTCCATCTTCGCCCTGCCCGCTGATGCTGAGATCAACCAGACCCTCAACGACCGACTGGAACGAACGGAATTTATGCCGTTTGCCCCCATCGTTCGGATGGAAGATACCGAGAAGTGGTTTGTCGGTGTGGAGAAAGCCCCGGAAGCCGCACGCTTCATGACAGTCAGCTTTCCAACCACAGCTGAATTCCAGAAGCGCTGTCCGGCTGC
>JBLHNG010000672.1:0-4981 GCA_047621685.1 Myxococcota bacterium
GACACCGTCACCACGGTCGAGGGCTTCGCTGTGGGCGAGACCCCGCCGGACTTCACCCTCGTCGATGCCGAGGGCAACCTCGTCTCGCTGTCGGACTTCCCCGATCAGCGGGTCATGGTGGTCGGCACCGCATCCTGGTGACCCAGCTGCGTGTCCCTGGTCAAGGGACTTCACAGCGAGTACTACACCGATGCCCCCGATGACGTCGAGATCATCACCGTCCTCACCGAGGACACTCAGGCCAATCCCGCCGACGCCGACGACTGCGCGGACTTCATCGACTTCACCGGCGTCACCTTCCCGGTGCTCGGAGATGCTGAGGGCGACTGGCTGAGCACCTGGGGTGCAGCAGGCGGCACCAGCCAGCACAGCTACACAATCCTCAACACCGACGGCACCATCGCCTGGCGCCTGGACGACGGAAGCAGCAGCTCGGTCTCAGAGCTCTCTGCCATGATGGAAGAGGCACAGTAGCCTCCGCTCAAGATGACACCAACACCACCCGTCGGGCTTGAGATCAGCGAGCACCTCAGCGGTCTCTCTGTGGTTCTGCGTCCGCCCGGTGACCACCACCCGCCCAATACCGTGCGGGTGGTGGCTGCGGTGCTGTGTGCTGGCGGTGGGCTCACCATCGCCGGAGAGCTGGCCAGTCGGGCCTCGCTGCTCGACGGCGGGTTCAGCCTCGCCCTCCTCGTCGGCGCGGTCATCGGCGGGCTCAGCGGGCTGACGGGGTTTGAGTGGGTGCTGCGCTGGGTGGTGCGCCAGCAGACCCTGGAGGAGACCGAGCGCTGCTCCGTGACCTGGCAGCAGCTCACCCTCCAGCGCGGCTCCGCTCCTGAACAGGTCCTCCCTTTCGACACGATCGAGCGAGTCGACATCATCGATGGAAACCTGCTGATCTTCCAGAACGATCGGGAGGTGGTCCAGATCGGAGCCGGTCAGCCCATGCTGACACTGCAGTGGCTGTCGGAGCTTCTCAAGAAGCAGCACCGCGACTGGCAGGTGAAGTCCAGCAGCCCCGAGGAGATCCCAGTCGCCCTCCAGCAGCTCCGGAAGGATCAGACCTCCGAGGTGATCTAGTACAGCTCGGCAGAAGGCCAGGGAGTCGCACAGATTCCCATGGCGTTGATGGCCTCGTCATCCAGCGTGTAGTCACGCCACGACTCCACTGGCACCCCGGAGAGCATCGCGCAGGCCGCCGCAGCCCGGAGCTGGGCATCCTCGCCGGTCTTCATCAGCCCGGTGAGCGTCGCCTGACCCGAGTCCGTGTGCGCCAGGTTGGCGGCCATCGGTCTCCACAGCTCTGGCGGTGCGGCTGAGAAGTCTGCTGCTGCAGCTTCGATCTGCGCGCGCACCTCGTCGGGCACCGAGGCCGCCGACAGCGACCACCACAGCACCTCCCGGCTCTCCAGCGGCTTCTCCGCAGAGGTTGCAGCGGTCAGGAGGCGATCGCAGGACACCTCACAGCGGGAGCGCATCGCCTCGATGCGGATGAGCTGCCCCTGCGGCGAGGTGGGCGGGACCGGAGGCTGGGTGGGTGGGGCGGGCTCGGCGCGTGGGGTGGGCGGGGCTGGAGGCGCTGTCGGCTCGGGCTCGGAGGTGCAGGCGATGAGGAAGAGGAGCATCTTCGAATCCTATCGCCTGCACTGCGGACTCTCCAGATCAGCGCGATCGTTTCAGGCTCAGGTCGTCTCGTCGGAGTCGATGTCCACGCCCACCACCCGATCCCCGACGACCAGAGCCCGGATGTCCCGCCCCCGCAGCCTCTCTCAGCCTCCGAATGCTGTAGCAGCTCGCGGATCTCGACAGGATGGCGAGCCTCATGTTGGTTCCTCAGTCTGGATGGTAGAGATGTGGATGAGGGCATCGCCCCGGTTCACAAGTGGCTCCAGCGTCAGCCCGACGATGAGTCCCGCACAGGGGCTCTTGAGCTGGCTGAGGCGATTGCCGAGTGGATCGTTGATGCAGCCCAGGAGCTGGCCCTTCTCGACGAGATCCCCATCGCTGCAATTCAGGAGCACCAGCCCGCTGCGCCGCGCCCGCACCCAGCGGCTGCCGCCTCCGCGAAACCGGGTGGCAGCGGGAGGAACGATGGGGTCGATGAGGCCGGCGAGGGCGATCACACGGAGCACTCCGCGGGTGCCCGTCTCGATGGCATCTCGGCTGAAGCGTCTAGCCTCTCCGCCCTCGAACAGCAGAGTCCGAACACCGGCCTTTGCTGCAGAAAATCGGAGCGTCCCCTCGACGGACTTCGAGCTGAGCATGATCTCGCATCCAAAGGCACGGGCGAACCGCTCGGTCTCTGGATCGGTCAGATCTGCACGGATCTGAGGGAGGTTGGTGCGGCCGTCGGAGCCGGTGTGAAGGTCGAAGCCGAGGGAACAGTGGGTGATCACCTCGGTCATCAGCAGGTGCGCGATGCGGCGCGCCAGGGAGCCAGAAGCGGAGCCGGGGAAGTTGCGGTTGAGGTCGCGTCGATCGGGCAGGTAGCGATCGCTGATGAGGAACCCGTGGACATTGACGACCGGCACAGCGATCACAGTGCCGCGCAGCGTCTTGACGTCCAGCTTCTCCAGCACCCGCCGGATGATCTCGATGCCGTTGATCTCGTCGCCGTGGACTGCGGCGTTCATCCAGACCGTCGGCCCCGGCAGCTTGCCATGCAGCACCAGCACCGAGAGCGCGATCTGTGGGCCAGACGCCAGCTTTGAGATCGGCAGGTCCACCTGACTTCGCTGCCCTGCCTTCACGGAGACCCCCCCGATCACAAACGGCTCGCGCCCTTCTTTCGTCGGGGGCTCACCGGTGAGGAAGGAGCGGCCCGGCTCCACCGAGAACGACCCGCGCAGTGCCTGACGACCGATGAGCATGCGGAAGCCCATGTCGTCGCGGCGCGTCAGGGTGACCTCGATCTCTTTCCGAATGCCCCCGATACACAGGGTCGTGCGAATCACCGGGCGGACCTCGCTGACCCCCGAGGAGCTCTTCACGGACCGGGAGTCCACCACCTCAGCCTCGACGGTGATGCTGCCGTCTGCCGTTCGCTGGCGGGGATGGATGGCGAACCGGATCCAATTTACGCCGTCCCGCTCGAACGCCTCCATGCCGAAGGCGTGCAGCGAGGAGGATCGGGCGCCGGTGTCCACCTTCGCCTTGAGCCAGTCCACTCCGAAGTCCGGGAGCTTCACCCACTCTCGCCAGCCGACGGCGACCTGTGACTTTTTCAATCTAAATTTCCAGAGATAGAGGTTGCGACCAGCCTACACATGATCGCCACACTGCAGCTCGCGACGTTGGAGCCGTGCAACAAGCGACGGACCCTGAGGGCGGACAGCTCATATGAGGTCGGGCAGCAACACAGTCACCAGACCAGGCAGCCCCGCTGTACCAGGCCCGGGCACATGCGGCGAGGAGCTTGTCAGTCGCAGTCCCAGACCGACTCGCAGGCCTCGGGGACGGTGGCGTCGGGCTCACCCGCCGGGCAGTCGATCGACTCGTAGTCTCGAACACACTCCCGGGCCGCTTTCGGGTCGTAGGTGCAGGAGTCGGAGACTTCGGTGCGGCTGGCGACCGCAGCATCGAGGCAGGTCGCATGGTCCTGGTAGGAGAAGCAGTCGGTCTGCCAGTCGCAGCTCGCCACGTCGAAGTCGTCAAGGAACGCCTCCTCGGGGTACGAGCAGCCCATCGCCAGCAGCAGGAACGTCAGGGCGCTCATTTCTCACTCTCCCGACGACGCCGGACACCGACAGCCAGGAACGTCAGGGAGATCAGCAGCGCCGCCCGCCCCTCGCCCTTGCAGGCCATCGCAGCCGGATCCGCGGTGGCGATGGTCGGCTCCAGCTCGCCACTCTCCGCCCGCAGCCAATACTCCGCGGAGTAGCAGCTCCCCGGCTCCTCGGGTGCCTCACCGCAGACCGGGAGGAGCCCCTCCAGCTCCCAGCGCCGGATGATGTACCGGACCTGGGACTGATCCTGCATCTGGGTGGCGTAGAGCATGAGGTCCTGAGACACCGCCTCAGGGGTGTATCGAAGCCGAAGTCGGGTGACATGCCAGCCAGACTCGGCACCCTTCAGGCCGAGCTGCCCCAGCTCGGCTTCGGTGATCGGATCAGAGGAGGTGTCGCGGGGATCAGGCTCAGGACAGGGATCGCACTTTACGGCCGGATCGACACCGTCCAGCTCCACGCCCCAGCTGTACTCCGTCGTCCAGGCCAGGCCAGGTGCGTCCTCGCTGATCCCGGCGGTGTCTGTCCACAGGGACTCATAGATGTTGCTGTAGTCGGTCACCGGCTGAACGGAGTCGACGTCGAGCATGCACTCATCGCTGGGCTGGTCGGTCTCTGGGTAGTTGCTGATCCCGACCCGTCCCTCATCGTGGGAGGTGAGCGTATAGACGATGAGATCCTGCATCCCAGCGGAGGAGACGGTGCCCAGCCGGATCGGCAGGGTCCAGGCGTCGGAGAGGTAGGTCAGCTGGAGGGGGGAGAGCCACTCCTGGCCGGTGGGGACGAGGTCGGTGTTGATGCGCAGCGCCAGGAAGCGGCCCTCGTCGCTGATGTACTCATCGAGCAGCTCCGTCGCACCGCCGGGCATCACGAAGCCGTTCTCATTCAGCCAGCCCGACAGCCCCTCGGCCTCGTCCGCGCGCAGCACCCACAGCTCGTACTCGCCGAGGGTGAACTCATCCTCGACGGTCACGCCATAGGCAGTGTCCAGGCGATCATCGGTGGTGTCGGTGTGGGTGAGGTAGTCGCTGCTGCCGCCCCCGCCGCAGCCCGAGGCGCTGCTTCTGGAGCTGCTGGAGCTGCTAGAGCTGTCGAAGGCAGAGGCGGTGTCGAGGGGGCCTTCGCTGTCGGGGACCGCCACGCTCCGACTCGATGCCGCAGAGCTGCCGGTGCCCGGGGCGATGACCATCGGATCGATGGTGACCCCGCCGTCGTTGAAGAAGTCCTCGCAGGTGTACTGCACGAGTCGCGGGGCG
>JBLHNG010000673.1:0-4978 GCA_047621685.1 Myxococcota bacterium
AGGTGGTGCTGTTCGACGAGCCGAACTCCGGCCTCGATCCCCTGACCAGCAACGCCATCGACGCCCTCATCGTGCGCATGAAGGAGGTGATGGGGGTCACCTTCGTGGTCATCAGCCACGACATCGTCGGCACCATCAACACCGCCGATCACATCGCGATGCTGTCGGGTGGCAAGGTCATCGAGTGGGGGCCGACCGCGCAATTCGTTCGCAGCACAGACCCCACGGTGCGCGGCTTCCTGGAGCGCAACCTCGTGCTCCCGACGGGGCTCGACGATGTGGCCTCACTCCCCACGGCAAAGTAAACCCAGACCATGGCGAGATCGGCAAAGCAGGAGATCGGAGTCGGCGCGCTGCTCATCGTGGCGCTGTCGCTGCTGGCGTTCATGGCGGTCAAGACCAACTCCTGCACCGGGGGCCGGGACCAACTCGAAGCCACCGTCACCCTCACCGACGCCAGCGGCATCGCGGACGGCTCCCTCATCAAGCTCGCCGGGGTCGACGTCGGCACGGTCACCGGTCTGACTGTGGTGGATGGTCAGGCGCAGCTGTCGCTGTCCATCGCGCGGAATCTCGGCATCCACCAGGACGCCCTGGTGCAGATCCGGGCGCGCTCCGTGCTGGGCGAGAAGTACATCGGTCTGAGCACCGGCACCGATGCCGCCCCCCTGCTCACCGACGGCGACGTGCTGACCAACACCCGCCGGGTGACCGAGATCGACGAGCTGGTCAACGCCATGGGCGCGGTGATCAACGACATCGACACGAAGGCACTGTCCGCCGCTCTCGAAGCCATCGCTCGTGCCCTGGAGGAGGATCCGGAGCGCGCGGGTCGCATGCTGGCCGACGCAGAGGTCATCCTCGACAACATGGCCGCCGCCAGCGCCGACCTCCCCGCCCTGGCCACCTCTGCGGGCGAGACCCTGGAGCGGGTCGACTCCATGACCGCGCAGATGTCGCCCCTGCTGCGCGATGGCCGGCAGGTCATGTCCCGCCTCGACGAGGCCACTGCCGACCTCCCCCAGACCGCCGACGATGCCACCGCCGCCCTCTCCGAGACCCGCGCCCTCATCTCCGAGACCCGCACCGCGATCTCCCATGGCGACGAGCTGCTGGCGGTGATCAACGAGAACTCCGACGACATTGAGTTGATCATCGACAACCTCACTGAGATCGACAAGTTTGAGCTTCGTCGTCTGCT
The DNA here is from genome assembly GCA_047621685.1 of Myxococcota bacterium. Taxonomy (GTDB): domain Bacteria; phylum Myxococcota_A; class UBA796; order UBA796; family UBA796; genus JAQXDW01. The sequence goes on from JBLHNG010000673.1 coordinate 1,202, forward strand.
TCGGGAGGAAGGGATTCGTGTGCGGCTGCGCAGCAAGGCGGTTGTGGAGGAGGATTAGGAGCGGAAGCGGGATGATGCGGAGGCGGCTGTTGGGGCATTCATTGAGGCACAGGACGGTCCGTTGAGCCTGCGGATGGTGGCCGCAGGGCGGGGATTCACAGCGGATGTCCGGGTGGGGGTTGCAGGGGGCGGGGACTGGAGTGAGTCGACGTAAGGCGGCCGCTGGAGCGGGCATTCAACGTATGGAGTGCAGCCCCCTCGAACGAGCGTCATGAGCAGCCCGAAGGGCGCGTAAGTGATGCGAAGTGGCCAGAAAAAGCATGGCGCCGACGATGGCGAACCTCAACCTCCCGGTGAGAGAGCACCCGCCATCATTCCATCGCCCCGACGCTGCAAAGCCAGAGGCAAGCAGTGCAGGGCAGGCAACATCAAAACCCACGATTCGAGACTCGTCGGAGTGAGGCGGTGATTCCAACGCTGCGACACCCGCCATGCTCCAACGATGCGAGAAGCCTCGACATTGATGTTGCCGACCTGCACTGCTTGCCTCTGGCTTCGCAGCTTCAAGGCGTTCGGCTCCGAAGGGTGCTCTCTCCCCGTGTGAGCTGAGGTTCGCCATCGTCAGCGCCATGCTTTTTAGCCCCAACCAAACAACCGCTCAGTCCACGCCCAGAGTCAGCCACGTCTCCGCCGAGCCACTCCGGCACTTCTCCACACCCTCAAACACCCCTGCCTCCGCCACCGGCGCACCCTGAGGTGGCTCCGTGATCGGCTCCCAGTCTCCAGCCGACAGCTCACAGGTCGCATCAGTGCTCGCAGGCTCCAACCACGCCGTAATCGTCCCCGGCAGAGCACAACCCTCAAGCGAGACCGTATGGGTCAGGATCAAATCCGTACCCTGCGGCACACAGATCTCCCCAAGAGAGACCTGATCGCTGATGGCATCGGGCACGTCGAGGGCGAGGATGATCCGGTGGGGGTACGTGATGTCACTGAGGAGGTCCCCGGGCACGGTGACTTCTGTCTCCAGGGTGACGTCACGGCCACAGGCAGCCAACATAGCGATGATCATTCGTCGGGCTCCGTCTTGGGGCTCGGCGGGGGCTCCTCAGACTTCGGCTTCAGCGAGAAGCTGGCCTGAACGTCCAGGGAGTAGTGGGTCAGCAGATAGTGCAGGTCCTTGTGCAGCTCCAGTGCTTCCAGGTAGCTGCGGATCTCCCGAGCAACGAGGCGCACGATCTCGGTCTTCGCCTTGTCGCCAGTGGCCAGGGCAGAGATGAGCAGCTCTCGGGTGCGGCGCTCCTCGACGGGACGCTCGGCGCGGGGCGTGGACTCGTCGCCCTCCCCCTCTTCGCGGTCTCCCTCGAAGATTCGGCGGGCGAAGTTGCGCAGCCCGGGCTTGTTCCGCTCTTCAGTGCGCTCTTCTTCAGGGGTCTTGTCGTCGGACATTTAGCCCTCGCTCTACCTGAGGATTAGCGCGGACCGCGACCGGGGCGCTCGACCTGGGGCTTCTTGCCCGGGCCGGCGTCAGGGACCACGAAGCTGATGAGGTTGCCAGCGTTGGTCAGCACGACCGCCTGGCGCCCGTTGACTGCTGGAGTGGCGGTGATTCCGGCGAGGAAGAAGCCGGGATCGTAGGTCCACAGCAGCTCGCCAGCATCAGAGATGAGGTAGACGCTGCCGGCGGAAGCAGCGATGAGCAGACCAGCCTCGGTGTCGATCGGCTGGGTGAGGGCACCGCCGGTGTCGCTGTCCCACTCCCAGAGTAGATCGCCGGTCTGGCTGTCCAGTGCTCGGAGGATGCCGTCGCCGCCGCTGTGGATCAGTCGATTGTCGGCGATGATCGCAGCCTGGGAGCCGCCGACCTCCATGCGCCAGCGCACGGACTGGGTCTCACGGTCCATGGCGAGCAAGGGCTCGGAGTAGCCGGAGACGATGATCTCATCGCCGCTGGTGAGCGCGGAGGCGATGATGTCGGGGTAGGCACCCTCGCCTACCCGTCGGCTCCACTGCGGATCCCCGGAGTCGGCAGACAGAGCAATGAGAGCCCCATCGGAGAAGCCGGTGAGGACGTTGTCGCCGGACAGAGACGGAGAGGGCGCGCCGTACAGCTCCAGCTCCGCGGTGCGGGTGGGGTCGGTGCGGTGGGCGTAGCGCCAGGCAAGCTCGCCGTCGGCCCGCTCAAGCGAGTAGACGAGGTTGTCGACATTGGCGAGGTAGACCCGATCCTCAGTGACCGTGGGCGAGGAGAGGATCGGGGCGCCGCTGTAGTGGCTCCAGAACGGCACATCGCCGGAGAGCGGGTAGCACCATGTCGTGCCGGAGCTGTCGGAGAAGTAGATCCGATCTCCGTCGATGACCGGCGCAGACTGCACCGGACCCGCAGCCGGAAGCTTGCGCAGCAGCCGACCATCTCGACGGTCGAGCACGATCAGGGAATCCAGTGCGGCAGAGCCGATGAAGATTTCCTCGCCATGAATCACCGGGGCGCCCAGCTCAGTGTGGGTCGCGGCGGAGAGGACCGGTGCGGGCAGCGGAATCCTCCACTGCTCGATGGGCGGGGCATCAAAGGAGGCGGGCGGAGTGCTCGACAACTCGTAAGGCCCCCAGCCGCCAGTGGCGGAGAGGAGCCCGAGGGCGATCATCCAGTCAGAGTGCATGCGATTCATAGAACGCTCAACCCTTCAGCCGGCCAAGTGCCTCCGCAACCTGTGAACTCAGCGGAGACTCCGGATAGCGGGTGATGAAGTCTTCGAGGGTTCGGGTGGCGTCCTCGGCGCGCTCGGCGGACTCGTAGATGAGTCCGAGATCGAGCAGGGCGCGCTGGGCGATGATCCCGGAGGCAGACTCGTTGACCTCGGTGAGGATCGTCGCAGCGCCGTCGATGTCGCCAGCTTCGGCCTTCGCGCTGGCGTACTGTGCAGAGGCCGACCAGCTCAGGATGCCCTTTCCGCCAGCCTCAGCGGCCTTCTGGAGGGCGGCGAGCTTCGCTTCGCTGTCTCCAACACGGTGCCAGGCCTCAGCGGCCTTGAGCCACGCCATGGCCTCAGCAGCTCCCCGTCCATCCGTGCCGATGGCCTCGTAGCGCTTGGCACCCTCGCGGAGGTTTGCCATGCGATCGGCATCTTCTGGGTCGTCCATCGGCGCCATGCCGAAGGCCGCCAGGGGATCCGGTGCGGGCATCCGGCGATCGATCTCGTCGATGCCAGCGTGCAGCTCGCGCTGGACCTGCCGGAGGTGATCGCTCAGGATCGAATAGCCCAGGGTAGCCAGGAGGAAGAGGCCCAGCACGCCGAGCATCGCCTTCCACCAAGAGGCAAAGAACTGGTAAAAGCCCATCTGGGCTTTGAACAGGACATCCTCATCGCCATCATCGAGATCATTGATCTCTGGGGCGAACTCGTCTCCCCGTCCCTTGTCTTCCGCCACGGTGCTCTCCCTTGCAGCGCAGTCGGCTTAACCCATCTGGGACACACCGGACGCCCCGGCCCATCTCAGGGGCTAATTCGCCAGATCGATGATGTAGGGCGTGGTGGCGTCGACGAACTCGACCTCAGCGGTGATGGTCGAGCTGGTGCCATCCTCTGCGACCACCCGGATCGTGTGCCGTCCCGGTGGCAGGGAGGTGTTGATCGGGCTGGTTCCCACCGGACTGCCATCGATGTAGATGAGGTGACCGGTCTTGCCGTAGATGTGAACCGTGCCCTTGTCGATGTTCGGCTTCAGCTCGAAGGGAACCGCAAGCTCACTGCTCTGCATGTCCACGGAGCGGGTCTC
>JBLHNG010000674.1:0-4976 GCA_047621685.1 Myxococcota bacterium
GGCCCCAGCATGACACCCAAACACTCACAGGACCTTCCTGCACCACCCAGAGCGCCCAATGTCCGAAGCCCTGACCAGTGCCAAAATTAGGGTATCCGCCAGCGACCTGACCGGCTCCGGCCGCCTCCCCGCCTACGGATTCGCCGGTGAACCCGGCAGGTTCTCATGACACGCCGCACAGGCCGCGAGCATTGAGCCATAGGCCCAACCCCGCTTCGTGGTGGCCAGCGCGGCAAGCTGGTGGACGTTTCCATCGGTCTGCTGTGCGGCGGGGGGCAGGGTGGTCATCCACTCCGGGTGGAAGCCGGCTGCCGGCAGCGCCTCGATCGCGGAGACCGACTCTGCGATGGCTTCCTCCGAGGGCAGGATGAGGTCCTGCCACATGCGCTCAGCGGCCCAGTGGTAGCGCTGCATCTGCTCGCTGAAGCCCTCCGTGGTCGGCGGCGGGGTCGGGGCGCTGAGGCCGATATCGACACCCTGAGATGCGTGGCAGCTCCCACAGGCGACCCCGATGTCACCCAGTGCGAGGGCCGCGGCCTGAAGGGTGGTTGCCTCTGCGAGCGCTTTTGCAGGCACGATGAGGGCAGGCTCCATCGTGCGCGCGCTCCCTGGCAGCTCCCAGACCGGGATCCGGGCGAGCAGCTCTGCACCGGCCTCCGTCGCGGCTTTCAGGTTCCCATCAATGATCGCCAGCCGGGCGGTGTCGGTCTGTTTGGCATGGGCCTGCATCTCCAAACTCAGGTCGTCTCGACGGACCTCTTCTTCGGCAGCGGTTGGCGAGAAGCATGCAGCGAGGAGGATGAGCATCAGCTGAGAACCATGACGGGGATCGGGCTGCTACGCACAACCTTCTGGGCGACACTGCCCACCAGGAGCGAGCGGATTCCCTGGCGTCCGTTGGTGCCCATGACGACGAGATCCGCACCGCTGGTGTTGATCGTCTCGAGGATCATGGCATCGGGGGTGCCGAAGGTCACGGCGTGGGTCACGGTGAGGTCATCGTGATCGGGGTGCTCGGCGATGTCGGCGAGGGTCCTCGACTCCGACAGCGCGTCTTCCTTCGCCCGCTCTGGCAGGGCGACGTGAATCAGGTGGAGGGCTGCTCCGGTGTGTCGGGCGATTCGAGCGGCCTCGTTGAGGGCGCGTTGGGCGGTGTCTGAGAAGTCGTAGGGGACGAGGATGGTCCGGTAGAGGGTCCGGTTGACCTCCTCAGTCGTCTCTGCCTCGCCATTGCGCAGGAGCGCCTGGATGGTCTCGAGGTCCGGCGAGTCTGCCGTCTCGTACCAGCTTCGGGGATCTCCGAGCTCCTCGGCGGTCTCCAGGGCGATGATCTCATTGACCTCCGAGCGGTGCCGGGCGGTGATGGCGTGGGTGGTGAACGGCACGGCGTAGATCACCTTCTTCGCCCCACGACCCCGGAACGCCTGGAGGGTCTGGTGGACCTCTCCGTCGTCATGCAGGCCATCATCGACCACGATGACCACCCGTCCGTTGACGTCGGGCATCGTCGCGGTCGGGACCGCGGTGCGCGAGCGGGATGCCGGGGAGTTGCGGGCTGAGCTGTCGAACATGCTGCCCTGACCCAGGCGGGTGCGCATGCGATTGCCGAGGGCTTCGCGGTGGTGGTCGACGGTGAGCTGCACCGATGAGAGGGGAGCGCCGAGCAGGGTGGCGATCTCGGCGCCGACGATGACCCCGCCGCCGGGAATGCCGAGGATGATGGTCTCTGGATGGCTGTGGGCGAGCAGTCGCTGGGCAAGCGCGGCTCCAGCGGTCTTTCGGTTGGTGAAGATGGTGTGCTCAGTCATGAAGGTCTCCCTGGTTGCTCATTGGTAGAGCAAGCCGTGTGCCATGCTGGGAGGCCGATTCTGGGCGTGTTCAGGGCCTGGAGACACTGTGAATTGTGTGAAAACACACTGCCCGGGTTCAGTCGTCCATCAAGATGCGCCGGGGCGGGTCGTCGAGGTCGTCGAACTGCCCTGTGCTGCTTGCACGGAGGAACAGCAGAGCAAAGCCTCCGGAGAGGAAGAGCGCAGCCGGGAGGAGGAAGAAGATCGCGTCCATGTCAGCGCCGGATGGAGAGCGCGCCGAGCAGCACCATGGCCGAGGAGATCGGCATGAGGATCGCGGCGACGAGGGGGTTTACCACCCCGAGCATCGCGGCGCTGACGGCAGCGAGGTTGTAGAGGAGGGAGGTGCGCAGCCCGATTCGGACGGCACGGTGGAAGCGGTCGGCGGTGTGCAGTCCGCTGAGGACCGGGGCGAGCCGGTCTGACGCGATGACCCCGTCGGCGGCCTCGATGCTTGGCGCCGAGCCGCCGCCCATGGCGAGACCGACTGCTGCAGTGGCCAGCGCCGGGCCGTCGTTGAGGCCGTCTCCGATGAACAGCACTCGCCGACCCTCGGCCTGACGAGCGGCGATCCAGTCCGCTTTCTCGCCGGGCTTCATGCCAGTGTGCACCGTGGTGATCCCGACGGCCGCCGCGATCCGAGCCCCGACCGCCTCGGTGTCGCCGGTCAGCATGACTACCGGGCACCGCTTTGAGAGCCCGGCGATGGCGGCTGCGGCGTCGGGGCGGGGGGTGTCGGTGAGGTGGATGAGCCGGAGGGGCTCGCCGTCAGCTTCAAGAGCCACAGCTCCGGGACCACCGCTTCGGATGCTCCACTCGACCCCGTCGACCACCCCGGAGATCCCGGCTCCGATCTCCTCGGTGATGTCCTGGCCGACCGGCAGCGGGATGCCTCTCTTGAGTGCCTCAGCGATGATCGCTCGGGCGACGGGGTGGCTGCTGGCCCGCTCAATCCCCGCAGCAATGCGGAGGGTCTGGTCGTCGGCGGAGGTGACTGCGGGGGTGCCGCCGGTGAGGGTGCCGGTCTTGTCGATGGCGATGAGGTCGATGTCTGCGAGGGCCGCGAGGGCGTCCCCGCTGGTGAGGATGAGGCCCCGGGAGGCCGCTGCGCCGAGCCCGACAGACACCGACAGCGGCCAGGCGAGGGCGAGGGCGCAGGGGCAGGCAACCACCAGGACCGCCACCGTGCGCTGGATCGCCTCCGCTTCGCCGAACAGGATCAGCGATCCGACGGCAGTGACGACTGCAAGGAGGAGGGTCACGCCGACGAACCAGGGTGCTAGCCGGTCGGTGAGGCGAGGGGGGCCTGGCGCGGCGGTGGCTTCCTCCAGGCGGGCGATCATCCCAGCCAGCAGGGTCTGCCCCCCAGCGGCGGAGACTCGGATCTGGAGGTGGCCAGAGCGCAGGATGCTGCCGGCAACCACTGAGACACCCTCGATGAGCGAGACCGGCTCAGACTCCCCGGTGATGAGGCTCATTGAGGCCCGACCGTGCCCGGACGCGACCACCCCGTCTGCCGGGAGCGCCTCACCGGGACCGACCTCGACGAGGTCTCCGATGCACAGGGACTCCGGCGAGACAGCCTCGATGCCTTCCGGCGTCACCCGTCGGGCGCTGTGTGGGGCAAACGCAGACAGCGCCGCAGAGGAGCGTGCGGCCTGCTGCCGACCTCGCTTCTCCACCAGCCGTCCGCCGAGCAGGAGGGCGACCAGCATGGTCATCGAGTCGAGGTAGCCCTCGTGGCCCTGGATCGTGGCGAGCACGCCGTGGAGGTAGAGCACCCAGACCCCGAGGCTCACCGGGAGGTCCATGTGCAGCACTCCCTGCTTGAGCCCGCTGATCGCCCGCTGGGTGAACGGGCGGGCGGCGTAGAGGGCAGAGGGGGTGGCCAGGGCAAGGACCGTCCAGCGAAACAGCGCGCTGTGGATCTCCGACATCCCAGAGAACCAGCCCATGTAGACGCCGATGGAGAGCATCATCACGTTCATTGCGCAGAACGATGCGATCCCCAGCGCGCTGATCAGGGCCCGATCGGTCTGGGGTGGGGCGCTGATCGCCCGGGGGCTGTAGCCGAGCGCCTGGAGCTGACTCAGCAGCGACTCCAGATCCGTCTGCTCCGGGTCGAACCGCAGAGAGGCCCGCCCATCGGCGTAGCTCACCCGTGCCTCAGTCACCCCTGCGCTGTCTGTGAGGATGCGCTCGGAGACCCACACACAGGATGCACAGCGAAGCCCATCGAGGAAGAAGCGGGCCTCGGACTCGCCAGATGGCAGCACCTCGGCCTCGATCCGGATCGGGGGGGCTGCGTCGGGGCGGGGAGCGGGGGCTACGCGTCGGGTGTAGTAGTCCCCCAGACCCGCCCCGGTGATGATGGCGTGGGCAGTCTGGCAGCCCGGGCAGCAGAACACCGCAGTCCCGCCCTTCTCGGCCTCAACCGGCGCACCACAGTGGGGGCACGGCTGGCTCTCTCGGGCAGGCAGGCTCACCGCCGGGCGGCCTCATACGACGCCTCAATGACCACCGGGTTTTGCATTGCGGCGGAGATAAACAGGACGTAAACCCCGATGAGAATGGCGAATCCGCCGATAATTCCTGCGACCCAGCGATCCATGGCTCAGCCCTCCAGCTCGGTGTTGCTCTTGAATGTGGTGTGAAGCTCGATGATGTCTTCACCGACCGTCACGGTGAGTTCGACGGGAGTGGTGCGCGACTCGATGGCGTCGGGCGGGATCCGGATGACCAGGGGCAACATCTTCACCCCGCCGCCCTCCAGGGTCATCGGCGGAACAACCAGCTCGGCCCCGGGGATTCCGTCGAGGGTGACCTCGATTGGTGCGACCGCTCCGGTGCGCTTGCTGGTGACCTGGAGGAGGAAGGTGTTTCGCACAGCGCCGTCCTCATCGAGGGTGTACAGCGAGCCCGGCGCCCGGTTGATGGTGGCATCCAGGGTGTCTCGGCCCACTGCGAGAAACAGGAACGCCGCCGCGATGCCGCCGAGCAGGGCGGCGTAGCTGATGGTCCGGGGGCGGAGGATGCGGTGGGGCTGCCCCTGGGTCTGCGCGATGGTGGTGTACGAGATGAGGCTCTCGTGGCCGAGCTTGCCCATCACATCGGTGCAGGCGTCCG
>JBLHNG010000675.1:0-4964 GCA_047621685.1 Myxococcota bacterium
ACCCCGGGCTCAGCGAGCTGCTCGGCAGGGGTGCTGTGTTGTGGTGCGGAGTCTAATATTGCCTGCTTGTCTTTGTTGCAGGAAGTCAGCAGGGCTGCGAGCAAAAGCAGGATGTTGACGGAAGGAGTCAGGCTGATCGTTCGCATGCGTGCTCATATAGCTGCACATCGAGGAGACCTTACCTATCATTCTGGCATCGGTCCCAGAATCACCGTGGTAGTCGCTTGCAGCATCAGGTGCTGGAATTTCCCAATGTTCAGGAGAGCTGACCCCTACCGCTCACCCTTACTGTTCGCGAAAAGGTGGCTCCAACCGTGATGGCTGGTAAGTCCAGGTGTTACCCTGGACTGAACTACTGTGTGAGGCCCCTCCATCTATGTGCCGCCTGTTCGGATTCCGATCCAATGTGCCCAGCCGTGCACACCGCTCCCTGATCGAAGCGGAGAACGCCGTCGCCAACCAGGCCGACTACCACAGCGACGGATGGGGGATCGGCTACTTCCTTGGAGAAGATGCCTACGTCTATAAGTCTGAGGCTGGCGCGGCAGGGGATGCGCGATTCCAACGGATCTCCAGCCGGCTGCGCTCTCACACCTTCGTCGTCCACGTCCGCAAGGCCACGGTGGGGCAGGTCGACTACCTCAACTCCCACCCGTTCCGCCACGGCGCCTGGATGTTCGCCCACAACGGCAACCTCTACGGCTTCGAGGAGCTCCGGAAGCGCATGCGGGCCACGGTCGAGCCTCAGCTGGATCAGCTGATATTTGGGGTGACCGACTCCGAGCACTTCTTCTACTACCTGCTCTCCGCCCTTGGCCGTGCCGGGGTGCCCCTCGACGGGCGCGGGAAGATCGACACCGTGCTGGCGGCCCGGGTGATCCGTGAGGCGCTCTCAGACCTGTTCACCTGGGCAAAGGAGCTTGGCGTCGAGCCCCCCAAGGCGAACTTCATCCTGACCAACGGGCGGGTGTTCATCGCCCAGCGCGCGGGCCTTGAGCTGTACCTCGCCACCCAGAAGCGCACCTGCGCAGACTTCACCACCTGTGCCGAGCCCGACAAGGTCTGCATGATGGGGCAGATGCCAGCGCTCTCCGGGCTGCTGAGCGGAGGCGGGCGGCGGAAGTGCAACCACCTGCTCATCGCCAGCGAGCCCATCGGAGACGAGGACATCTGGGAGGAGATCCCGGAGGGGGCAATGGTGGTGATGGACGATGACTTCCACATCAAGATCTACCCCGGCCCCGAGCCCTTCTGGGTGACCTGGCCTGCACCGCTGAAGCCGACGGGACCCCGACCGGGTGTGATCCTGGCCTGAGCAGCCGGCAGTGTTCAGCCAGCAGTGCTCAGTCTGAGGTGTTCAGGGCGGCCCGCATCGCCTTGACGGCGTCGTCCTCGGTAGGGAAGCCGTCGTAGTCCTTCTTCGCGAGGAGCTTCTCCCCGAGCCAGAGGGTGAACTCACCGCGCCCACCGGAGATGAGGTTGACGGTGTCGAGGCCGAATTCAGACTTGAGCGTGTCCGCCATCCTGGCGGCTCTGGGTTCGTAGTTTCAAACGACGCAGTAGCGAATGGATACGTCCATGATTTCCTCACTGTGACCGGGTGGTGAGGGGATTGTAAGCACAGAGACGCCACCGGACAGGCTCGTGTATCGTCTCGGTCAGGAGGGCATGTGATCATCTGGTTCCTGGCATGCAGCGGTGCGACGGAGACCGGTGACTTCAGCGCTGCAGACTCTGCAGACTCTGCGGAAGACACCGAGACCATCGACACCATCGACACGGCCTCGGATGCGCCTTGGACCGTGGCGCAGCTCGGCCTGCTGGAGGGCTCAGTGGGCTGGCTGAATGGCACGGCATCGAGCTACACGGCCGATGGGAGTCTGGTCACCCCGTCCATGACCTTCGGCTTCTTCACCGAGGCGTTTATCCTCGGCCTCGACGACACCGCGTGGTGTCAGGGCAGCTGCGGAGCTGTCTCTCTCTGAGCTGCCTTCCACTGAGGACCAATGGCTGACCTTCTCTGCGAGCCTCTCTGCTGCGGAGGGGGACTGGGAGGGTGGGAGCCCGGCCGATGGGCTCGAAGGCCGCGAGTTCATTCTCGGAGTCAGCTTGTTTGATCCGCTTATGATGCCTGATCACGCCGAGCAGCTCGCTGAGTATGAGGGGTACGTCTACATCGTTGAGCTGCTCAGCGAGACCAGCGACCAGGCGCTCGCCTTCGCCTATGGCACCCTGGCTGCAGTCGATGAGGGGGCTCTCATCATCGAGGATGGCCAGGTCCAGCTCCTTGAGGTTGGTGAGCCACTGCCCGCTGGGGTGATGCGCTGGAGTGGCGCCCAGAGCTATGCTGAGAGCCTCATTGATCCGCTGTTGTGATGCGTGTGGTCAGTAGGCGCAGCGGAAGCCGATGTTGGGGTCGGTGATGTCTGGCGCGGCGAGGCTCCTGGCGCTGCCGGGGATGACGCTCTCTGGCGTGTTGAACGCGCCGCCCCGAATGACCCGATAGCGGCACGTCTCAGGCTCGCCATCCACAGTCAGCCGGCAGCTCTCCGGCCCGGGGGGATCGGTGTCAGGAGCGAGGGCATAGTAGCCTGCATCGTAGTGATCCGCGGTCCACTCCCAGGCATTGCCGGCGGTGTCTGAGAGGCCATAGGCGCTGGTTTGTGTGTAGCTGCCGACCGGGATGAGGCTGAGGTGGCAGTAGGTGGTCACGAACCGGAAGTTGGCGTGGTTGCAGGTCGGCGGCTGACCTCCCCAGGCCCAGCGTGCGCCCTGCTCGTCCCGGGCGGCCTTCTCCCACTCCGCCTCGGTCGGCAGCCGTCCGCCAGCCCAGCCGCAGTAGTCCACGGCGTCCTGCCAGGTCACACAGGTCACCGGGATGTCCGCTCCCTCACCGGACTCACAGACCGGCTGGGCGCTGCAGCTCCCCGTGGCGGTGCAGGCGGCGTACTCTCCGACGGTGACCTCGTGCTGATCGACGGTGAAGCTGGAGAGGGTGACGGGACGCGGCGGACATCGATCCGGGCTCTCCGGGGATGCCTCGCCCATCCAGAACGGCCCCTCCGGAACCGTGCATCGCCCGCTGAGGCAGTCGACCGTCCCGACCACTTCGCCAGAGGACCCATCCACTGCTGCACAGGATTCACCGGTAGCTGCGGTGTCATCGTCGAGGTAGCACAGCCCGTCTTCTGCGAGGGTCGAGCCTGCCGGACACTCCGTCCCGCACCCCATCAGGAGCACCAGGATCACAGCTCAAGCTTCACGGTGTCGAGGGTGAAGACCTGCAGCCGGGGGACCAGCTCGGACAGGCCCAGCGCCCTCAGCACATAGGGCGGCAGGTTGCGGTACTGCAGGGCGACCTCGACCCGGGCGCAGCCCGGCCCACAGGCAAAGCGATAGCTCAGCGACCGGACCTCCAGCGGCTCCAGCGAGTGCTTCTCGATGTAGTTCGCCTCAAACGGGAACATCGCCTCGTCGGACTCCACGATTTCTCGGGTGTACTGCCCCTCCTCGCTGTAGTTCGCCGCCAGGGTGATGTTCTTGGACTGGAAGTTGCTCAGCTGCGTGTCCACTTCGACGGTGCCGGCCTGGACTGCGCTGCTGTGTCGGTCTCGGAGATCGCCGCTCTCGTCGAGGTCACCGGAGGAGAAGACCACCCCACCAGCGGAGTCAAAGGCCGTCACCGCGACCCAGAGCTGGCGCTCGGAGGTGAAGCCGGTGGGTGAGCAGGTCCAGCCGACCGTCCTCGTTCCGGTCCAGCAGCACTGCCGCGAAGCTGGTCTCGGAGCCGTCCAGCACCACCAGTCCCTCCAACTCCACCAGTCCCTCCAGCTCCACCAGTCCCTCCAACTCCACCAGTCCCTCCAGCTCCACCAGCTCCTCAAAGCCGCCAGCCCCGTCGCCGTAAATGATTGCGTTGACCGCCTCGGTGGCGTGCTTGTCGAAGATCCAGGGTGGGGCGATGTCTGGGTCCGCGCCGTTGAGCATCACGAGGTCGAGCCAGCCGTCTGCGTTGAGATCGCCGAGAGTCATCGAGATGCCGCAGTGGCTCAGCTCGGGGATGCCTGTGGGGGAGGACTTCGCGGAGAAGGACTCTATAGAGAAGGTGCCGTCGTTGTTGTTGCGGAGGATGCGCCGAGCGCCATCTGCGAGTCCGGTTCCGTTGGGACCCCAGCTGCCCGTCGAGCACTCGGTCTGGACGATGAGGTCTGGATCCCCGTCGTTGTCGAGGTCTCCTGCGACGACCGATCCGCTCTCCGCCAGGCTGTCCACGCCAGCAGCCCCGGCGACGTCGGTGAAGGTGCCGTCTCCGTTGTTGCGGTACAGGGCGTCGGGATGGCTGGCGCCGTTGGTGAAGAAGATGTCGAGCCAGCCGTCCCCGTCAAAGTCCAGCAGCGCCGCCCCTGCCCAGATGGCGTTGGCGTGTGAGAACGGGGGATCGAGGATAGCCGCATCAAACCACCCGCTGTCGGCTGACTCGGTGTCGGCTGGATGTGATGTAGTCTTGGGTTGGTTGCAAGCGAATACAGCCAGAATCAATGACAGGTTTTTCCGCATTTCCATTGTCGGACATGGATAATGGTCATTGTACTGCTTGAGTCTGCGAGCATCGGATTCGGGCACCAGTCATGTCGCCCCCTTCTGGTGGACAGTCTGTATGAGAGGATGTCAGCGCGTAGCGGGGGGGTTGGGGGTGAAGCCCCCGTCTCAGACAAAAACGCACCAGTCGGGCCGGATACGGTCCGGCCCGGTGACTGGTGCCCGGATTCGGGCTGTCAGGAAACAATTGACATGGCCTGTGCCTTGGAAGACACAGGCCGTGAAGAGGTCGAATCCGGAGCTTAGAGGCTGATGTAGTACGCCCCGGCCGATGCGGTGTTCCCGGAGGCGTCGGTGCTCTCGATGTCGAAGTAGTAGGTCTCGTTGTTGGAGCCACTCAGGGTGATGCTGTGATCGGTGGTCAT
>JBLHNG010000676.1:0-4956 GCA_047621685.1 Myxococcota bacterium
GAGGGGCTCACGGCGGTGGCACTCAGCGGCTCAAAGACCCCTGGTGAGTTGGCCTTCGTCCTCGACGGCGCCACCCTCATCACCGGCGACCTCGTGCGTGCCCACCGGGCCGGCTCCCTGATGATCCTCCCCGATGCAAAGCTCACCGACCGGGCGGCAGCAGTGGCGTCGGTCAAGCGACTGGCCGCGCTGCCGGGCATCGAGGCGGTCCTGGTCGGCGACGGCTGGCCGATATTTCGCGGCGGCGGCGAGGCCCTCACAGAGCTGGCCGCCAGCCTGTAGGGCGCCAACCTCCGGCATGTTTACGGCATGCACAGCGATGTTGTTTACAGCATGCACAGCAATGTGCAGAATCGACATACTTTCGTCCTGCACATCGATCGACTGAAACGACATACGGTTTATACGGGCGTAGCTTGACTATAAACCCAACGACGGTGACTCTTCGGGAGAGGAGTTGTCATGTTCGATGCCCGGGTTTTCTCAACCCTGTGGGCAGTCGCACTGCTGTTTCACTACGTCAAAGCTGGCGATATGTGGAGCAGCACCCCTGCGACCAGCCTGCTGATCATTCTCTGCTCTGCCGCGCTGATGTGCAGACCTGCTTCGATCCGCCTCCTGGCCGGGATCGCCATCCTCCAGCTCTCCGATGCCGCCTGGAAGCTTCTGGTGCTGGAGAACATCCAGGTCAGCTGGTTCTTCACCGCCCTGATCAGCGCCGTCCTCCTGGGGGCCATCCGTCGGGGCGGGGCGCGGTGGCCGGAGCATGCTGGAGCCGCGCTCCAGGCAGCCCTGCTGGTGCTGTACTTCTACGCCGTCCTCCACAAGCTCAACACCGGCTACTTCAGCCCCGAGAACGTCACCCCCGACCGCTTCATGCGACATGCCCCGATCATCGGCGAGGTGTACCGGGAGCTGGGGCTGCGCCCCTATGCGGCGGAGATCTCGGTGGGGGTCGAGGCGATGATCTTCGTCGCGCTGCTGCTCCCGGCGCTGCGTCGGGTGGGGGTGGTGCTGTCCTTCCTGCTGCATGGTGCGCTGGGCTACATCGGGTTCACGCAGTTCTTCCTGATCTTTCCGATGCTTCTCGCCTTCTTGCCGCTGGAGGCCTCCCAGACACCGACCGCCGCAGACCTTCCGAAGGCCGCTCGCTGGGTGCTGCTGGCGCTCGCCCTCCTGCTGGCCCCGGTGCTGGCGGGCCTCAACACCGACATCCCCGGGTTCCGGCTGCTGCGCCGGGGGCTGTGGGTGGTCGCCTGCCTGCCGGTGGTGGTGATCCTCCTGCGCGGGCTGTACCTGCCCCGGCTACCTCCTCCCCTGCCCCGTCCCGCCGCACTCCTGCTGCCCGGCGCGCTGGCGGTGTGGTGCTTCTTCCCCTACCTCGGCCTCGCCATGCACCCCTGCGCGGCGATGTACTCCCACCTCAGCGCCCACTCTGGTCAGAGCAACCACCTGCTCATCCCCGCCTCTCTCCAGCTCGACGCACTGCACGACGGGCTGGTGGAGATCACCGCATCGAGCCGGAGCCGCTACCCGGTCGGTGCGCGGGTCTCACAGCGGGGGCTGCGGCGGGAGCTGGTCCGGAGGCGGGCGCAGGGGGTGACCGCGACGCTCACCTACCGTCACGGGGCGGAGTCGATCACCATCACCGACAGCGTGCTGCCCGATGAGTCGGTGTGGGATCGGCTGCCGATGATCCGCTACAACTTCCCGACCCGACGCAGTGACTTCATCTCTGTCGATGTCCCTGCCGAGCCGAAGCCAGCCGGGCCGCTCGGGTCCGCCCGGCGAGCTGGAGCAGCGGTGAATCTCGCACCCATCGCTGCCGGGTTGCGTCTTCCACCCGCGAGAAGTCCAGAGACGCCATGAGCGCCTCGAAGCGGGCGAGGATGCCGCCGAGCGCCCGGTGTACCCCCTGGCTGCCCGGGTCCAGTCTTGCGAGCGCCGACAGCCCGCAGAGCGAAGCCAGCAGCGCCTCGATGGTCTGCGCATCCCAGCCGCTCCGCCGACCGATCCCGATGAGGTGGGCGATCAAGGCGGCGTGAACGAAGGTGTCCTCGATGGTTCGGAACGGCTTGAGGACGCGGGTGTAGCCGTCGCCGGACAGCACACGCTCGGGGGTGACGTCGCGCAGGCTCAGGGTGGCGTGGGGGATCTCGGGGATGAACGGCAGCGCGGGCTGGGCGGTGACGGTCACCCCCTCCCCTGTCGCATCCACCAGGGCGGCCTTCAGCTGCGGTCGACCGTCCGCTTCCCCGGTCCGGGCCACCACGATCAGTCCCTGAGCCAGGGTGCCCATTGAGACGAAGCGCTTGTCACCGGTCAGCCGTCCCTGAGACAGCGCGGTCTGGATCGCTCGGGGGTGTCCGCCGCCAGACTCGGTCGCACACAGCGCCAGCAGCCAGCCAGCCGGGGCATCGGGGAGCAGCGCTCGACAGGCCGCCTGGTAGCCCGAGGCGAACGCATACCCGAGGCGATCCGCCGCGAAGCCACCACGGATGGCGGTCTCCAGCGGTGGAGCGTCCCGGTGTCGGGCCATCCATCCGTCGATGCTGTCGGTGGGTTGTGGCTGCGGATCGGCGGTGAGCAGGAGGTCGAGGAGGTCGGTGTCCACCGCTATTCGAGGCTCAGCGCCGGCAGCGGGCCGAAGTAGCCGTCGTAGGCAGAGCGGTCTGCCGGGTCGTCGGGGCCGGGGAGCCGGGGATCGCCGAACGGATGCTGGATGACGTTCTTGATGTACGCCCAGCCGTTGAGGTTGGTGTAGGCGTAGATCGAGGTGTTCTCGCCACCGTAGGGGGTGGTGAGGATGCGATCGAGGGTGCCAGCGCGCAGGTCATAGGCCCACAGCATGTCGATGGGGCGCTCGGAAGTGTCCTCGGCGACCATCAGCACCTGAACCCCGGGGATGTAGTGGATGTTGTCGGGGTTGGCGATGGCCGAGACGCTGCAGCCGTTTCCGCTGTAGATGCTGTCCTCGGGGTAGTTGACCGGCTCGCCGACCAAGAACCCGCTGGCCCGCTGGGCGACGTGGTCGCTGCCGATCACCGAGTCGGGCACGAGATCGAGGGCATAGACCGCCCCGCAGACGTTCTCGTCGAGCCGGATGTGGTCACCGCCGCCGCGGTCATACTGCGGACTTCCCGCCTCCATGCCGTTGTCGATCTCGGAGATCGCGATGTAGACCCGGCCGTGCTCTGGATCGTAGGTGGCGCCCTCCAGCTTGCGCAGCTCGGTGGTCGCGCCGAGCATCGCGGCGTAGCGATCGGCCTCCAGTCGGGAGGCGGCCAGCTCCATGCCCTCGACCAGTGCGAGACACTCCATGCCGTAGCTGTCGACGTTGATCGCGGAGAACCCCTCGGGGCACTCGTCGGTGAGGATCGGCGGCAGGCCAGAGTCGCCGGGCTCCAGGATGGCGTTGGCGACGTCGAAGATGTCGGAGAAGACGATGCCACCCTCGATGAGCGCGGAGACCTCCGCGTCGGTGGCGTGCCCCATCGGGATCCACTCCAGGTCCGCCGCACCCGCGCCGCTGCTGTCGCTCTGGTGCCAGCGCATCGCGTAGAGGTGACCGGCGCTCAGGTCGCCGGGGGCATCGGCGTAGTAGAGGAACAGTGTGCCGTTGCTGGCGTCGTCGGTGATGTAGACGGTGCGCTCATCGGGCATGACCAGGGCCAGCTCCACGCTGGTCCGCCCGAGGCTGTGGTGGCGGGTGACGGTCGGGGCGCCCGCGTCGTCGAGGGAGACCTCAAACGCGAAGCCGTAGCGGTAGGGCCAGTAGTCCGACCGGGCAGCGTCGAGGTCGAGGTTGTCGGGGACGCGGTCCTTGTCCTTGTCCGTCTCGATGTCGTGGCCCCAGTAGCGGAAGAAGCCCCGAGCATAGAGGTCAGTGTCGGCCCAGGTCTCGGCGGTCTCCCACTTCCGGGCGTTGACCGGGTACTCCTCGCCGCCGAGGTGGGTGCCCCAGGGGGTGACGGTTCCCGCACAGGGCACGTGGATGCCGTGCATGTCCGACAGGTCGATCGGCTGGGTGTCTGTCGCGGTGAGCAGCCCGGTGGTCTCGTCCTGGTCGATCTGAGTGAGGTAGAGGCCGCCGGGGGTGGTCTCGATGTGGGTGACGCTGAAGATCCCGGCATCGGTGGGGATGAAGGAGGAGAAGTCCAGCGAGCTGGCGACAATGGGGGCACCGGAGGTGTCGATGAGGGGCTTGCCGTCCGCCCCGATGAGTGCGCCGAGCACCCCGCCGCCGACTTCATCGCCGCTGCGCATCAGCACGTGGTAGTCGATGGTGGTCTCGACCTCATCGACCCAGGCGGTGGTGGTCGCCTGGACCACCTTGCGATCTTCCTCGGTCTGGGGGTAGCCGATGTCGGCGAACCGCAGGGTGGTCGGGACGAGCGACTCGTCGGTGACACCCTCGCCGTCTTCGCCGTCTTCGCCATCGGTGCCGCTGAGGCCATCCTCGCCGTCGGTGCCGTCAGCACCGTCCACGCCATCACTGCCCACCGGCCCCTGACAGGCCAGCAGCAACATCATCAAGGTCATGCGTCTTTCTCCGGGGGCTTGTCGCTGTCGTCCTCGTCATCACCGCCGCCCTCGTCGTCCTCGTCCTCGTCGACTTCTTCCGCCAATCCGCCACCACCACCGTGCACAATGCCGATGTCGTCGTCGCTGCGCTGGATGGCCGCAGGGGGCACGATGGTTCGGCCGCCGTGCACGACCGCCTGGACCATCGGGGTCGGATTCTCGCGGATGGCGCCCTCCAGCGAATTGCCCTCGGTGCCGTAGCGGCCGACGAGGTCCTGGATGAGTCCGTGGAACTTCGGGTTGAGCCCGGTGACCGCGCTGATGCTCGCCAGGATGACCTCGTGGTAGTCCACCAGCTCCGGCAGCACGCTCATCGCGGTGAGGCGACTGACGTCCATGGTCAGCAGGGCGTCGCGGATCTCCTGGAGGATC
>JBLHNG010000677.1:0-4951 GCA_047621685.1 Myxococcota bacterium
AGGGAACCTAAGCAGCCTCAGGTCCCACAACACTCATAGGAGTTGCGACCGCGGAGGGGACCCGTGGCGATCAGCGCCCAAGGACGGAGACGGGGTTGGCAGTACCGCCGTACTTCAAGGATTCGCCCATCTCTGCTTTTGATAGTGCCGATTTGTCCTGCTCGCCCTTCGGTCTTCTCAGCGTCGTGGCTCTCGATTCCGAAGGCTCCTCCCTCCCCGGGCTAGCTGAGGACGTTCATCCTCCGCGCCATTCTTTTTTCTGGCCACTTCGCCCCACTGTGCGCCTATCGCTTCGCTCTGGGCTGCTCATGGTGCTCGTTCGAGGGGGCTGCACTTCTTGCGTTTCGCCGCCGGAGCCGGCTCACCTCCAGTCGTCGCTCCCCTGCCACCCCCACCCGGACACCCACCCAGCCCACTCAAGAAGACATCTGGCGGTATGCTCTCCCCATCCGCTTGAGGAAGGGAGTGAGGATGGTGAGAGGCGCACAGGCCGCGGAGATGTACAGCGCGCTGGCAGAGTCCGCGGGTGCGGTGCTCCAGCGCTATGAGGCGCTCAAGGCTCGCCTGTCGCAGCAGCGCGATAAGGTCGTCGAGGAGCAGGAGACCGCCCGGCAGGAGCTGGCCGCGATCTACCTGCCTCGGCTCGATGAAGCCGCCCTCACGGCTGCCGAGCAGCTCACCGGGTTTCGAGGCTTCTCCCGACGCAGTCCGCTCAAGGCGATGGAGAACGAGCGCCATCGGCTCCAGGCACGGGTCGCACAGGTCGTGGCCGACGAGCACTATCAGCGCCGCACCTTCCTGGTGGGCCCGGTCGGGGAGTACACCCGGGCGCTGGAAGAGGCCACCTCGATGCTGGACCCCTGGCAGCTGGAGTGCCAGAAGTTTGAGGAGATGGAGGGCTTTGAGCACCTCTACGAGATCGGCTACGACACCCCGATCTACAGCCTGCGCTGGTGGGAGGGCACCTACTGGCGCAACTGGAAGCAGGGCGATGCGATCTGCGATGCGCTGTCGCTGGGCGACTTCGGCGACGACGTGCTGCCAGCCTATGAGAAGGTCCGCGCTCCCCGGGATCAGTGGCGTGCCCGACGCGAAGAGGTCGGGGCGAAGATCAAGGCGGTGCACGACCTCGTGATGGAGCACGACAAGTCCGTCAGCCGCATCCGTCAGCTGCCACAGGTCTACCTCTCCGAGTCTCATAAGATGCTCGCTCAACACCTCCGGATGGCTGATCCGGGGCTGCTCGCACAGTGGGCAGGGGAGGACCGGGGGCTGATCATGTCGCTGCGCACCCTCGGCGGGCTCCAGGCCAAGCTTGAGTTCCTCAGCGACGCCATCGACAAGGGGCTCACTCAGTTCATCGCCGACCTGGGGACCCGCCGCAGCAAGTACAAGCGCAAGATCGCCAAGTACAGCCGCAGCAAGCACTACAGTCGGACCATCCCGGAGGCTGAGCTGGATCGGGCCTTCCCGCAGAAGGTCGACAAGTACATCGCCCGGTGCGAGAAGCTGGAGCTGTTGGCGGATCGGGTGGTGGCCTATGACCGCTACGATAGCTTCGAGCTGGACAACCCGCCGGAGCTGTGGTTTCACGAGTTCACCGGTGGAAAGGCTCCTTCGCGGCTCACCCCGTCTCTGCGCAGCTGGTATGACCGCAACCCCGGCCAGGCCCCCCGCCGGGATCCCACGATCTCAACTCAGCGCGCCGCTGCTGCGGTGCCGGCCAGCCAGCGCCTTGAAGAGCTGGGCTACCTGTCGTGAGTCGGCTGCGCATCGTCAGCTATGCGATCAACGGGCGGGGGATGGGGCATTTGGTGCGTCAGCTCTCGATCCTGCGCTGGATTCGCCGCTACGGCGCCCTGCTGGACATCGGGGTGGAGTGCTGGGTGCTGACCTCCTCGGAAGCCGACACCCTGGCGCGTCGGGAGGGTGTGCCGTCGCTGAAGATGCCGTCCAAAGCAATGATGCGGGATGCTGGAATCGATCCGCATCGCTATCTCGGCATCGCGCGGACCTGGGTGCTCAACACCATCGCCGGGCTGTCGCCGGATGTGCTCATCGTCGACACCTTCCCCGCCGGAAGCTTCGGCGAGCTGGTCGCCGCGCTGGAGCTGGCCCGATGCCGGGTGCTGGTTGAGCGTCGGGTGCGACCGGACTTCGCACAGGACGACGCCTACAGCGCACTGCTGCCCCTCTACGATCGCCGGATCGTGCCCGATGATCGCCAGACCGGTCCGATCATCATCCGGGAGCGGGAGGAGCTGCTGCCCCGGGACCGTGCCCGATCCGCGCTGGGCATCCCCGATGGGGATCGGGCGGTGTATGTCTCGCTGGGCGGGGGCGGAGACAAGTCCGCCAACCAGCTCATCCCCCGGGCGGTGCGGCTGCTGCGGAAGTCGGGGTGGCATGTCGTGGTCGGTGCCGGGCCGCTGTACTCCGGCGAGGAAGTCCGCGGACCGGGCATCACCTGGCTCGACCGCTACGTGCCCGTCGAGCTGTTCAATGGCCTGGATGCCGCAGTATCGGCTGGTGGCTACAACAGCTTCCACGAGCTGATGTACGTCGGGGTGCCCACGGTCTTTCTGCCCCAACCGCGCATCGCCGATGATCAGGAGGAGCGGGTGGCACGCGCGGTGGCTGCCGGTGCAGGGCGTCGGGCTGCGAGTCTTGCGGAGGTTCCCGCGCTGCTGGAGGACCCTGGCACTGCGGAGGCCGCCCGGGGGCTGGTCCCCGACAATGGTGCCCGCCATGCCGCCGCCCGGATCCTCTCCCTCGTCTGTCCGCCCGAGGATGTTCAGCGCGCTGCCGAGACGCTGACCCCGGCGCTGATCGGTCGGCTGGGGGGCGAGGGCTGGGGGCTGAGCGAGGGGCTGGAGGTGGTGCGGCTGCTGTCTGGCGCGACCCCGTCCGCCATCGCCCAGCGTGCCGCGATGCCCGAGCTGACGGAGGGGGTCTCTGCAGAGCGCATCGGCGGCTTCTTCGACCTCTGCCGGCGCTGCGACATCCCGACCGACATCGCGATCAGCCTGCTGCACGGCATCTACCGCAAGTTCCCCGCTGCCCGGGGCGGGGCGCTGCTGGACGGGGTGGAGGCGCTGTTTACCTGCTGGGCACCGTTTGAGGACTGGATGGGCGCGGTGTCGCTGATGCGGGCGATCCCGGTCCAGCGACAGCTCACCCTGGCAGTGTTCGCCGAGCGCATCGCCCGCTGGCTGGCCGGACAGGACGAGCTGTTCGACGCGCTGCGGGACTTCACCCGAGAAGAGGGGCACGGACGGCGAAGCGTGGCGGAGACCCTGGCGATCCTGGAGGGACAATGAGCCGCGCTGAGGTGCTCAATGGCATCGCTGAGGGCGCGCCCCGGCTGGGGCCGCAGAGCGTACACATCGACGTCACCAACGGCTGCAACGCGGCCTGTGTGACCTGCTGGGACCACTCCCCGCTGCTGACGACCCCCCGCTCGGCCTCCTGGAAGCGCCGCCGGTTGCCCCTGGAGCGGTTCCACGCCATCGTCGATCAGCTCGTGGCGATGGGCAGCGTGGAGGCGGTGGTGCTCTCGGGCATGGGCGAGCCGCTGACGCATCCAAAGATCTACGACATGATCGCCCGCATCAAGGCGGAGGGTTGGTCGCTGACGATGCTCAGCAACCTCATCGCTGCTGACATCGATCGGCTGGCCGCACTGGGCGTGGACAACCTGCTGGTCGGGGTCCAGGGGGCCAGCCCCGGCAGCTACACCGCGTTTCATCCTGGCTGGACCGAGCGGGACTTCTTCACCATGTGCCGCTACCTCCGTCGGCTGAGCCGGGCTGGGGTGCAGACCCGACACGTCCAGGTCATCAGCCGACAGACCGCCGACGAGGTGGTCGAGATGGTGCGGTTTGGGCGAATGTTCTCTGCGGACCGGGTCAATTTCAAGCTCGCCAGCCTCTCTGAGGGCACCGAGGCCGCCGCGATCACCGCGCAGCAGCGGGCGTGGCTTCTGGCCGAGGGCATCCCCGCTGCGGAGGCCTTGGCGGAGACCCTGTCGGTGAAGACCAACCTCCACCTGTTCAAGCGTCAGGTCGCCGCCGGGGGACTGGCCACCGCGCCGATGTCCGAGATCGGCTGCTTCATGGGCTACGTCTACTGCCGGATCACGGTGGACGAGGAGGTCCTGTACTGCTGCAACACCGCAGTGCAGGTGGGCTCACTGCGAGAGGACGACTTCGCGACCCTGTGGAGCGGCCCCCGCTGGCAGAAGCTCCGGGGACACCTCCGGTCGGGGCGCTACTTCCCCGGCTGCGAGCGCTGCGGGAAGCTGGAGCAGAACGTGAAGTGGTCCCAGCGGTTCCGGGAGCATGCTGGAGAGGATGCGTGGCGTGAGGTGATTGGTGGCTGAGCGCATCCCCACCGTAGAGTGGCAGGTCGCCGGGGCGTGCAACTACGACTGCACCTACTGCATCCAGTCGCGGAAGTACCGCAAGGGCCGCCCGCACCGGGAGCAGGTCGCAGGAGCGCTGGACTTCTTCGCCACCCTGCCCGGTCGCTGGGAGATCAAGTGCAGCGGCGGCGAGGCGTTTGCCCACCCCCTGTTCATGGCCGAGATCGTGCCAGGACTGATGTCGCGGACCGATCACCGGATCTCCATCCTCACCAACTTCTCCGCCGACACCGCCACCCTCCACCGGTTCGCCGCCCTGACCCGGGGCCGTCTCAGCATCTTCTCCGCCTCCTTCCACATCGAGTACGCCCAGGCCGCGGCGTTTGCTGAGAAGCTCTCCTGGTTCTCCGACCTGCTCGACGTCGACGCCCGGGTGGTCATCAACCAGGTCGTGCTGCCCGGTCGCCTCCAAGAGGCCGATGCCTGTCGGGCGGTGTTTGAGGAGGCTGGTCTGCGGTGGTTTCCCCAGCTCTACAAGGTCAAGGGTGGGGTGGCGCAGTACGACGACGAGGCCGGACTGCGCGGGCT
>JBLHNG010000678.1:0-4944 GCA_047621685.1 Myxococcota bacterium
AGCCGCTGGAGCGGGCACTCGCAGAGGCGGCTAGAGCCGGCACTCGCACAACGGAGCTGCGACCGCGGAGGGGACCCGTAGCGATCAGAGCCGGGGGCGCCCTCAGCCCAAGGACGGAGACGGGGTTGGCAGTACCGCCAGTCGAGGATTCGCCCATCTCTGCTTTGGATAGTGCCGACCTGTACTGCTCGCCCTTCGGCCTTCTCAGCCAGGGGCGCTCTCAGCCTCGTGGCTCTCGATTCCGAAGGGTCCTCCCTCACCGTGTGGGCTGAGGTTCGTCATCGTCCGAGCCATTCTTTTTCTGGCCACTCCGCTCCAACGCTGGCCTCACGGCCCGCTTATGTCGCTGCGCTCAAGGGGGCTGCATTCCTTACGTTCGCCTTTGGCTCTCTCCAGTCACCGCCCCCTGGACTACCCACCTTGTGGCCCCACCCGGACACCAATTACTTACCACCCCACGCACTCTCACAGGACCTTCCTGAACCACCCAGAGCGCCGGGTGGTTCGGAATCTCCGACCCCTGATGGGTATCGAAAAGCCTGTCTGAGTTTGGTCACGGTCCCCAATGTCCGCAACGCTGCGATTACACCGCCCTCATGTTCCGTCGTCGCCGAAAGCTCGTCCGTCTCCTCTCTGCCCTCGATGAGGCCACCAGCTACGCCCAGTGGTCCGCCATTGCCGCGGACATCGACACGCTGAGCGGGCTCGACACCTGGCGTGCCGATGCCGACGCCCCCCACCTTGATGTCGCAGGCATCCGCGAGGACGTCACCCGACTCGCCAGCTACCGGGAGCGCGGGGACTTCGCGGCGGTGCTCTCCCGACTGACCGCCACCATCCACCGCCACCAGGGCGACGTCACGACCCCCGCGCTGTTTGACACCGCCCTCACCGGACCGCCGGCTCTGGTGGAGGAGTGGCTCTCGGCAGTCGAGGAGACGATCCGCTGGATGGCTGATGCCCCGGGCGTTCCAGGAGACGACAAGCTGCGGTTGGTGGAGCACTCCGCCCGGGTGCATGGTCGCTCGGCGCTGCTGCTCTCAGGCGGGGCGACCCTGGGCTTCTACCATCTCGGGGTGGTCAAGGCGCTGTGGGAGGCAGGGCTGATGCCCGAGGTGCTCTGCGGGGCGAGCATGGGCGCGATGATCGCTGCGGGCATCGCCACCCGCACTGACGACGAGCTGGCGGTGCTGTTTGCGGACCACTCCGACGTCCGACGGGTGGGGCTGCGCGCGGTCGGGCTGTCGGCGATGAAGACGCAGGGTGCGCTGCTGGATCCGGCGGTGATGCTGGAGACGGTCCGGCACAACGTCGGCTACTACACCTTCCGGCAGGCGTTTGAGCGGACGGGCCGGGTGCTCAATGTCTCGATCTCCCCGACCCGGGATCGGCAGAAGCCCCGGATCCTCAACCACCTCACCGCTCCCGACGCCCTGATCTGTGTCGCAGCGCTGGCCTCGGGCGCGGTGCCGGTCGCGTTTCCACCGGTGATGCTCAAGGCGCTCGATGCCGACGGACGGGAGGTGCCCTACCTCGCCCGTGAGCGGTGGATCGA
Source organism: Myxococcota bacterium (assembly GCA_047621685.1). Classification (GTDB taxonomy): domain Bacteria; phylum Myxococcota_A; class UBA796; order UBA796; family UBA796; genus JAQXDW01. Next base: position 1,556 of record JBLHNG010000678.1, read on the forward strand.
CGGCTCGATGCAGGGCGACCTGCCGAAGATGCGTCTGTCTCGACTGCACAACGTCAACCACTTCATCGTCAGCCAGACCAATCCCCATGTCCTGCCCTTTCTGCACCTTCGGCAGCAGGGCGGACTCCTCCCGATGGCCGCGACCCTGGCCGGCAAGTCGCTGCATGCCCAGAGCCGGCAGCTCCTCCAGGTCATCGCGAAGGTCGCTGAGCCCACCCCGCTGTCGCAGTGGGTCGGCATCGCGCAGGGGCTGGCGGACCAGGACTACCGCGGCGACATCAACCTCCACCCCCGCCTCGACCTGCGGCTGTTCCGCCGGGTGTTCTCCAACCCCACCCCCGCCGAGCTGGATCGGTTCATCCTGGAGGGGGAGCGGGCGTGCTGGCCACGCCTGGAGATGATCCGCCAACACACCCGAATCAGCAGGGTGTTCTCAGAGATCATCGGGCTGCTCAAGGATCGGCAGAGGGCAGGCTGGCGCAGCGCTGGATAGGTTGAGGGTGGAGGGAAGATGCGCGCACTTCCAGTTCTGATGCTCCTGGGCTGCAATCCCAGGGAAGAGGTCGAGTTTGTCGATGACGACGGCGACGGCTTCACCACGCAGTACGACTGCGACGATACCGACGCTGGCGTCTTTCCGACCGCCGATGAGGTGTGTGACGGGGTGGACAACAACTGCGATGGCACCGCCGATGAGTCCACCGCACTCGATGCAGTGACGGTCTACGCCGACGGGGACTTCGACGGCTACGGCAACGAGGCCTCCTCCTCCACCGCCTGCGAGCCGCCGCCGGGCTTCATCGACATCGTCGGGGACTGCGACGATGGAGATCCGACCAGCAACCCGGGGGCTGCCGAGGTGTGCGATGGGGCGGACAACGACTGCAACGGTGAGGTCGACGACGATCCGGTCGATGCCACGGACTGGCTTGTCGATGCCGACGGCGATGGGTACGGCGCGGGAAAGGCCCTGTATGGATGCTCGCCGGGCAGCGGCTATGTCTCGACGAAGGAGACCGACTGCGATGACACCAACGCGACGGTTCGGCCCGGGGTCTCCGAGAGCTGTCGGGACGGGGTGGTCAACACATGCGGCCTGACTGAGGCGGAGGCCCTCGCGGCGTGTGCCTGGGGCGGGACGCTGAGCGAGTCCGATTCCCTGGAGCTGATCTCGGAGTCTGGCAATGCCGGCTGGGCAGCAGTCTCCGCGGACCTGACTGGAGACGGGCTCAACGACCTCATCGTCGGTGTGCCCGGGTCGGACACCGTCCGGCTGATCCCCGGCCCCCGAGATGCCGGTGGTGCGCTGACGATCATCGGTGAGGCCCTCTCAGGCACCAGCGGATCGGCAGCGGGTGCAGCGCTCGCGGCGGGCGATCTCGACGGCGACGGCTACGCGGATCTCATCGTTGGTGGACCCGGGACAGGCACGGCATGGCTGCTGTCGGGACCGATCACCGGGGCGATGAGTCTGGGGGCCTCGACGGTGGATGCCACCGGCTGGCTGGGAGTCGCGGCGGCGTCTGGCGATGTGGACGGCGACGGACTCGATGAAGCGATCCTCGGTGATCCGTCTGGCGGGCAGGTCGTGGTGGTGGATGGCAGCGGGGTGGAGGAAGCGGTGCTGTCTGGCAGCGAGGCCGGGGCCACCCTCGCACTGGCCGGAGATGTTGATGGCGATGGCATCGTCGATCTGCTGGTCGGTGCGCCGGATCGGCAGCGGGCCTGGCTGGTCTATGGGCCGCTGTCAGGGACCATGGATGTTGATGACGGGGTCACATTCACCGGCAGCAACGCCACCCGGGCCGGGTCCGCCCTGGCCGGAGCGGATCTCGACGGCGATGGCTACTCCGATCCGATCATCGGCGCGCCCATCCACAGCCTGTACTCCGGGGTGACCGGGGTGTTTCTCGACGGCTCGGCGGCCGACGGGGGCGCGCTGACGGATGCTCCGCTGACCATCGAGGGGTCGCTGGGCTTCCTGGTCGGTGGAGACGTGGACGTGCTGGACGACATCACCGGCGACGGGCTCCCGGAGCTGCTCATCGGCACCGGCTATGCAGTGGTCGAGGGCGGCTCGCTGGAGGTCAACGATGGCCCGGCGGAGGCCTACATGCTGACGTCTCCTGGCGCCCGATCCGGTGTCATCGACGCCAACAGCCTCGACCTCACCTTTGAGGGGCCGCAGCGGGCGTTCGGCCTCCAGGTCACCGCGCTGTCTGATGTCACCGGGGATGGCTGGTCGGATGTGCTCATCTCCTCGGGCGAAGAGGACGAGAGCGCCTACCTGTTTGCTGGGCCGGGGTACTGAACGACCCCCGCCGAGCGGTACTGCTCCCGCCGACGGGTGATGCCGAGCAGACCGACCAGCACGCCGAGCAGGCCGCCGACGGAGCCTCCGAGGCTGCTGCAGCCGACGTCGTTGGTCGAGTCGACGTAGCCCTCGCCGTGGATGGTGACCTCAGAGCCGAGCCCGTCGAAGCTGGCGGAGATGAGGTTCTCGTTCTCGGGGTTGTAGGTGTAGCGGTAGAGGTCGCCTTCTCCCCATTCTTCGACGCCGTCGAGCTGCCAGTCGTACTCCACGCCGTAGACCGGGGTGTCAGCGGCATCGTAGGCCTGGGCGAGCAGGACGAGGTTGGCCTCTGGGCTGGCGGCGGACTCGTCCATGCCGTGAAGCTCGATGTGATCGACCTGCTCGGTGCCAAGGGCGGTGAAGATGGTGTCGGTGATGTGGACGCCGTCGACCATCAGCGACACCGGGTGCTCGCCCTGGACGTTGGCGATGCCCTGGAGCCAGTCGCGATCCTCGAACAGGAAGGAGTCCTCGGTCCAGGCCGTGAAGCTGTCTCCGCCATCGACGGTCAGGGCGCCGTTTCCGTGGAGCTGGAGGTCGCCGCGGTAGTAGCGGGCCAGCCAGGTTGAGGTGCCGCCCTCAAGGACCTGGAAGGAGTCGTCGATCAGCTCGGGGCGGTCGATGATCAGCGGACCGTGCGGCAGCAGCTCGACCCGGTCGGGCAGGGCGATCTCGATGCTGGTGGAGCCCACCGGCTCGTCGCGATCATCGAACACGACGACCTCGGTGATGCCAGCCTCCGCTGCGGTGGCTTCGCAGTCGAAGTCGAGGGTCTCGGGGTCGTAGTTGCTGCAGCGGAGGTTGAACATGTCCTCGTCCGCAGACATCACCCACCAGCCAGTCATGTCCCGATTCTTGCGGTGGGTGACCGAGAGCCGGAAGTCCGCGCCCTGGACATAGGGCTCGTGGAGACCGGCGTCGGCGTCCTGGAAGAAGCCGAAGTCGAAGTGCAGGTCGATGGTGTCGTGAAACTTCACCGGGCTGTCAGCACAGGCCATCAGGGGGAGAATGGCTGCGAAGAGAATGGAACGAGGCA
>JBLHNG010000679.1:0-4926 GCA_047621685.1 Myxococcota bacterium
AGGTAGAGCTGGAGCTGGCGGATGTAGGAGGGGAAGTCCTCCGCAGTGGCTCCGACCAGTCGGCTGCCCGGCAGGGTCGAGGACTTGACCTCCTCGATGACGATGCGGCCGCCCAGCTCAGAGAGCCCGTCGACCCGTCCAGAGATGCGGACCTCCCAGTCCCGGACCACGAGGCTGTGCTGGATGCGGACCTCGCGGCGGAAGGAGTCGTCCGCCGCGGTCCGGGCGTCCTGCCAGCGGTTGTGGATGTCGGTGCCCATCTGCATCCGGGTGCGACCCGACCAGTTGACCTGCATTCGGAGGTGGCCGCTGGACGGGCCAGCATCGATGAGGTCGTGGACCCCGACTTTCAGGAGACGCTTTTCATTGTCAAACCGCAGCAACCGGATCCTCCAGGGGCTCAGAGCGCACATAGATGCCGCTCTCCTCCCAGCGAAGCATGACGCTGGAGCCTGGAGGGAGGATGTAGAGGCGCCGACCCGGCGGGATGTCGCTGGCGTCGCCGGAGGGAAGGGTGGCAGTGCCGGAGAGCTTCGGGCCGCTCTTCACAAGCAGGGTGCCGTCTGAGGACAACCGGATCCGACCGCCAAACGCGGTGACCTGATCGCCGGGCTGGAGCCGACCTGCCGCCGCCCAGGACTGGTTCCACCGCTTCCAGACCTCCGCGGCACGCACCGGGAGGAAGGGCTCGGGGGCGGGCATGGTGAAGTCGTCGTCTGGGAGGCGCGCCCGCTCGATGGTCAGCAGGTCCACCCCGGCGGTGGTCTCCTCCTGGGGGTCGTCATCATGGAAGCTATCCATGTCGATCAGCATCGAGGCCGAGGCCTCTTCGGTGGCCGGGGTGGCTTCGACGGTGGGCTCCGGGAACGGCATGGTGAGGTCGTCGCCGCCGCCTCTGCGGACCAGGGGGGCTGCGGAGCGGATGAGGGGCGCTGCAGAGCGAATGAGGGTGGCTTCTTCATCACCCACGCTGCGAGATGGCGGCGCGGTGGCGGTGAAAGTGGCCAGCTCCTCGCCAGTCACCACATCCACCAGCCCCATCTCCAGCGGGGCGCCGGACAGAGACCAGCTCCCGAGCAGCTCTCCGCCGCGGCGAATCTGTAGGATGAGCTTCTTCATCGTCAGCAGCCTTAACCGCTCCAGATCGAGCCGGAGGGGGACCGATGCCATGAGGTGGCAGCAGACGCAGCCCGCCTTCAGATTCACACGAGGCGGCCGATCAGTACCGTATGCTTTCCTCGAATTTCAAGCAGCAAGCCGGTCCCGCTCGCGCTCCTTGAGCAGACCATCGCGCGCATGCTGAACCGGTGACCAAATCCTCACACCGCCCCCCTCTGGGGGTGTCACAGTTCTTTGCGACGTTGCTGATGTCAAAGCTCTGCTGATGTCACTGTGAAATTCGCGAACTGGAGATGTGGATGTTCTGGCTGCTCTCGACTGCCTACGCCGATGACTGTGGGCGTCTCCCCAACCTCCTGGAGCGACTCCAGCATGAGGGCTGCCCGACCACCACGCTGCTCCAGCTCTCGGATCTACGCTGCGACGATGATCGCCTCACACCGTTCGCCCAAAGCCCCACCCCGGCCATCGCTCCCCCTCCCCCCGCCGCAGGCAAGGGACTGCGCGACGGCTACAACATGCCGTACAGCGAGGAGTCCGAGAACTTCGTGGTCCGGTGGGGCGGCAACAGCTGGCCGTCGACCCGGGCGAGCGATGTCCTCGACGCAATGGAAGCCGCCTGGTCGCTGATCCTGGTGGACATGGACTACCGGGCACCGTCGGGAAGCGATGACTACAAGTTCAACGTCTACATCGGCGACACCGGCGGACCAGGAGCCTATGGCTCGGCGTACTACACCCGGGACGGCAACAGCTGGCCGATGATCGTGGTCACCCCCGGCACCTTCGAAGACACCGAGTGGGGCATCACCGTCGGGGCGCATGAGTTCTTCCACGCCCTCCAGGATGCCGCATCTTCCCCCTACGCCTATGGCGATGGCTCTCCAGCGGCGTGGTACTGGGAGGCCACTGCCAACTGGGTCGAGACGGCGATCTACCCGGAGAACCGCGCACAGACCCTCACCGGCTTCCTCATGGGCTACGCCCTGCTGCCCCACCTGCCGATCCACTTCTTCGACTACCCCGACACCGGCACGCTGGAGGAGTACCACCAGTACGGGGCGTTCATCTTCCCCTACTACCTGACCCGGGAGATCGCCGACGATGCCCTGATCCGGTCGAGCTGGCTGGACGCCTCTTCCTCGGATCCGCTCATCGAGCTGGACGGGCTGCTCCAGGCGAGCTGGGGGGTGGACATCGAGACCGCGTTCTTCGACTTTGCCGCCAGCAACGTCACCTGGGAGAACTACGACGACGGCGACATCTTCAGCTACACCGTCGATGCCTACCAGGCCCACTACGGCAGCAGCAGCACCCGGGTCACCGTCGAGAGCGACGCCGACAGCAGCGGCTGGAAGGACGCCCCCTCCTCTTCCCTCCCCCAGCGCTACGGCACCAACCACCTCGTGATCTCGCCGGAGGGCAGCGACGTGCTCGTCTCGTTTAACGGCGAGTCGACCGGCTCCAGCGGCGGAGCGGCGACCTGGGATGTCCGAGCGGTCCTGGTCGATGGCGACTCTGGCACGACCATCCCCATTCCCCTGACCGGGGGATCGGGTGAGATGGTGCTGGACGGATCAGGGGATGTCGACGAGGTCTGGGTGGTGGTCAGCGTGGTCAGCCCCTCAATGGCCAACGGCGAGACGTTCCCCTGGTCCTACAGCGTCAGCGATCTCGGAGAGCCGCCAGCGGACACCGGAGACCCCGACACTGCCGAGCCGGTGGACTCAGGAGACCCCGACACCGGCACGACCGATCCAGAAGACGAGTCCGGCTGCAGCTGTCTGGGCGGCGCGGCCCTCGGGTTTCCGCTGCTGTTGCCGCTGGCATGGGCTCGCCGACGGCGGTAGAGCACCGACATCATCGGGAGGTTGAGATGGCAGAGGTCTACGCGAAGCTACAGGAGCGGCTCCGTGAGCTGGATGCCCTGTCTCAGGCGATGGGTGTGCTGGAGTGGGATCACCAGACCCACATGCCGCCCGGCGGTGCTGCCGGACGGGGTCAGCAGATGGGCACCCTCGCCGCGATCAAGCACCGGCGGCTGGCCGACCCGTGCGTAGGGGACTGGCTTGATGCCCTCTCCGACACCGACGATCCCGGGATTGCGGCCTCAGTGCGCAACACCCGGCGGGCCTACACCCGGGCCACCGCCATCCCCTCCGCCCTGGTCTCCGCCTTCTCCGAGGCAACCACCGCCGGACACGCAGCCTGGATGACCGCTCGGAAGGCCGACGACTTCGCCCCGTTCCAGCCCGCGCTGGAGCGACTCATCGACCTGTCCCGCCAGCAGGTCGCCTGCCTGGGAGAGGCCGAGCATCCCTACGACCTCCTGCTCTCTGAGTACGACCCCGGCTCCACCGTCGCTGCGCTGCGGCCGATGTTCTCCCGGCTCGCCGATGAGCTGTCCGGCGTCATCGACGAGGCCCTGGCCCGCCCCCGTCCCCCGGCGATCACCCGTCACTTCCCGCTGGAGCCCCTCAAGGCGATCAACCGCCGGGTCGTGACCGCGCTGGGCTTCTCCATGGATCGGGGTCGGCTGGATGAGGCAGAGCATCCGTTCACTCTCGGGGTCACCCCTGGCGATGTCCGGCTGACCACCCACTACCACCTCGACAGCCTGCTGGGCACCCTGTCTGGCACCATCCACGAGACCGGCCATGGACTCTACGAGCAGGGCCTCCCGGACCGGCCGGGCACCTGGACAAACGGTGCGGCGGGCATGGGTCTGCACGAGAGCCAGAGCCGGTTCTGGGAGAACTGCATCGGCCGCAGCCTGCCGTTCTGCCGCTGGCTGGTGGGGGTGCTCGACGCCGAGCTTCCCGGCCACGGCCTCACCGCCGAGGCCATCTTCGGCGCCGCCAACCGGGTCAGCCGCTCCCTCATCCGGGTCAGCTCCGACGAGTCCACCTACAACCTCCACATCCTCGTGCGCTTCGAGCTGGAGCTGGCGCTGCTGACCGGCGAGCTGGCGGTGGCGGACCTCCCTGATGCCTGGGACGAGGCCTATGAGCGCATCGTCGGTATCCGCCCCACCGGGCCGCGTGTGGGGGTGCTCCAGGACGTGCACTGGTCTGCCGGTCTGCTTGGGTACTTCCCCAGCTACACCATCGGCAACCTCTACGCTGCATCGTTTCGCTACACCATTGAGGAGGCGATTCCTGATCTCTGGAGTCAGGTTGAGGCTGGCGAGTTCAGCGCGGTGCTTGGTTGGCTGCGGGAGAACATCCACCGCCATGGGCACCTGAGGGATGCTCCGGATGTCTTTGCGGCTGCGGTGGGTGACCGCGATCCGGTCGCTGACCTCATCGCTCACCTGCGGGATCGGCAGACGCAGGTCGGTGCGCTGTAAGCGGGTGCTTTCAGGGTGCTCCCGGCGCTCTGAGGTGCTCAGGAAGGTCCTTTGAGCCTGCGGACGGTGGTGAGTAATTGGTGTCGGGGTGGGGGTCGCAGGGGGCGGGGACTGGAGTAAGCCGACGTAAGGCGGCGAAACGCAAGGAGTGCAGCCCCCTTGAGCGCAGCGCCATAAGCAGGCCGACAGGCCAGCGTTGGTGCGGAGTGGCCAGAAAAAGCATGGCGCCGACGTTGAACACCCTCAGCCATCCGGTGAGGGAGCACCCTTCGGAATCGAAAGCCACGAGGCTGAGAAGACCGAAGGGCGAGCAGTGCATGTAGGCAACATCGAAACCCACGATTCTCGCATCGCTGGAGTCAGGAGGTGATGCCAACGCCGCGACCTCCCCCACTCCAGCGACTCTCCCATCGCAGTTTTCGATGTTGCCTACATGCACTGCTTGCCTCTGGCTTCGC
>JBLHNG010000680.1:0-4908 GCA_047621685.1 Myxococcota bacterium
TGACCCTGGATGGCGAAAGCATGGGCGAGGTCTGTCGCTACTGAGTGCCCGGCGCTCTGAGGTGTGCAGGACGGTTTTTTGAGACTGCGGACGGTGGTGAAGTGCGCGGGTGTCCGGGTGGGGGTCACAGTGGTGCGAAGTGGCCAGAAAAAGAATGGCGCCGACGATGGCGGACCTCGGGCCATGGGTGAGGGAGGGCCCTTCGGAATCGAGAGCCACGAGGCTGAGAGCGCCCCTGGCTGAGAAGACCGAAGGGCGAGCAGGACAGGTCGGCACTATCAAAAGCAGAGATGGGCGAAGCCTTGAAGTCCGGCGGTACTGCCAACCCCGTCTCCGTCCTTGGGCGCTGATCGCCACGGGTCCCCTCCGCGGTCCGCGCTGCACTCCCTGTCGGCGGACCATCTTGTGCGACTGCCGACGTTCCCAGCCTCGGGTCGCTTGCTGCCTCCGGGGCCGCCAGAGAATCTGGCGTGCGGCCCCTCCAGCACGGCCCACTACGGGCTCCCCTTGCGCGCGCCCGGGCGGACTGAGACTCCTGAACTGGCGATCCAAAACAATACAATCAACAAAACAGGAGAGGAAGGCAGCCACCTGACCGGCTTCGTAGGACTCACCCAGTCCCCGTGTCGCTCCCCGAATCAGCAATCAGCCCGTCTTACGACCGGCACTTGCTGAACTCAACAGCGGGGACACTGAGCCAGCCACCCGACCGGCTCCGGATGCCTCTGCCCGTCCCCGTGCCGCTCCCCGAATCGGCAGTCTACCCCGCCTAAAGGCCGGCTACTGCCGTCACTCAGCGGGAAGAGAGGAAGCCAGCCACCCGACCGGCTCCCCGAACCGGCAGCTCGCCCGTCTGCGACCGGCTGCTGCCGCCGCTCAGTGGTCAGTCCACCGGCAGCCCCCGACCGCCCTCGCCCCCTCCGGCCCACCAAAAGCAAACGAAGCCCGCCGAAGCGGGCTTCTCCAATTCGAACCAGTCAGTCTCAGTTGAGGCTGATGGTGACCGACTTGACCATGACAGGAGTGCTGGGACGGTCGCCCGAAGCAGTCGGGGTCTTGCCGATGGTGTTCACATTGTCCATGCCCTCAACGATCTTGCCAAACACCGGGTGCTTGGAGCGACCAGGACCGAAGTAGTCGAGGAAGTCGTTGTGCACGGTGTTGATGAAGAACTGGCTGCCACCGGAGTTCGGCTGGCCGGTGTTCGCCATCGACAGGGTGCCCGGCTCGTTGGAAAGACGAAGCTTCGGGGGGAACTCATCAGGGATGTTGCCATGCGGGGGGCCGCCGGTGCCACATCGCGGGGAGTTCGGATCCTTGCTGTGGGGACAGCCGAACTGGATCATAAAGTTGTTGATGACCCGGTGGAAGTGCAGGCCATTGTAGAAGCCCGAGTTCGCCAGGTTGATGAAGTTCTGTGAGGTGATGGGCATCGTGTCGAGGAAGAGCTCGACGGTGAAATTGCCCATGCTGGTCTCAAAGACAGCGGTCGGATTTGCCATGATGTCACTCCAGATGCAGTTGCGACACACCCCTATCCCAGGTCGCTGTCGTCTGCCGCGATCCCACGCGAGCCTCGTACCCCTGACGGCATTGCCTCCGATCATCCTGGCAGCAGGTGGGCTCAGGCCATGCCCAATGTCCGCTGTTGATGTGGGGCCTGAAAACCCACTGTCGGGGTGGAGTCATGATGAGATCTCAGGCACCAGTCATGTCGCCCCCTTCTGGCGGACAGCCTGTGTGAGAGGATGCCTGCGCGAAGCGGGGAGCTTGGGGGTGAAACCCCCTTCTCAGACAAAGAGCACCAGTCAAGCGGGATAACGGTCCACCGCGATGACTGGTGCCCGACTATGCCCCCTGAGCAGGGCCTGCAGCACTCCCCCGAAGACCCCTGTTGCTCGGCACTCTCGAAACAACTGTGATACCAGATTCCGCATGGATGAGACTCGCCCGTACCACCTGCTGTTTGTCTGCACCGCGAACATCTGCCGCTCGCCCATGGCGGAGGGTCTGGCCCTCGAATACGCCCAGCAGAGAGGCTGGTCGGTCGAGTGTCAGTCTGGCGGAATCATGGGGCTGATCGACAAAGACGCCGCCTCCAACGCCGTCCGAGCGCTGCGAGAGATCAACATCGACATCAGCGACCACAAGAGCCAGGGCATCACCCCAGAGCTGGTGGAGTGGGCGGACCACATCCTGGTCATGGAGCTTCGTCACGCCATCAAGCTGCGGGAGCGTCACGACAACCTCGGCACCAAGGTGCTCCAGCTCGGCAGCTTCGGCGGACTCGTCGAGGTCGATGATCCGGTCGGCGGCTGGCGGTGGCGGTTCCGGCGCAGCCGCGACGACATCCAGCGCTGTGTGCAGGCGTTCATGGACAACCTCCCGCCCCGGCTCCGCTGAGCGCTATCGCAGTCCGATCCCGACGGACACCGTCCCCCAACCTCCGCCCTCGATCCAGCCTCCAGAGACTTGGAGGTGTGCGGCGGCTGCGGTGGTCGGTGGCAGAGAGATCGCACCAACCAGACCGGCCATTGGACGGAATGGATCGTCGCCCAGGCGGATCGTGTACGCACCGCCGGCCTCCGCTCCGACCTCCCAGACCAACCCCCGCCGTCGCACACCAACCGTCATCGGCAGCAGCCCCCCGGTCTGCCCGGTGCTGCTCCAGGAAGACATCGCGGAGGCCGCAGCCAGGGAGAGCGACAGCCGACCCCGCTCCGAGAACGCCACCCAGCCGGTCAGCCCACCGCCAAGGCCTGTCTCTCCGAGCCACTGCCCCGCCAGCCCGACGAACCGGATGCCGTAGGGGTGGTCGGGCAGGATGGTCTTCGACTCCGGTTTTGTCTCCGGCTCCGGCAAGCGAAGCTGGAGGCGCTGGTGGAGCTGATCGCCGTCGGTCCCCCAGACGACCAGGCCGTCGGTGCTGCGCGTCACCAGCAGGGACGGCTCCGGGCCGCTGGTGGACAGTGCTGGGCCGAGCATCATGTGGGCCTGTCCGGTGCGCTCCAGTGCCTCAACCCCGTCGATGATCTGCCAGTCCGATGGCGCTCCGCTGGACGAGGCCCACAGGAGGATCGCCGCCCCCTCCTCCACGTCGATTTCCCGAGAATGCAAGACACCGCCATGCAGCGCCATCTGGACAAGGTGCCGCCCCTCCCGGACCACGGCAGGCTCGTCTGACAGGCGCTGTCCGTCCAGGTAGATCTCTCGATCTTCGCTGAAGGCGCGCACCATCCCGGTCTCCATGCTGCGGCGAATCCGGATCAGCTCCCGAGACAGCGCTGGATCCAGGGAGATCGGCGGGGTGCCGTCGAGGGTCGCGGCGGCATAGAGCGCCGCACTCAGCGCGGTCTGGTGGCGGGGGGCGGGCTCAGCCTGCATCGCATAGGCGCGAAGCTCGGCGGAGACCAGGGGGACGGAGAACAGGAGGTCGGGGGGAGCGGGCTGAGAGAGGCAGACGAGGTCGTCCGATATCTGGACGACGAGGTCGATCGCTGCAGGGATGTTGAGGCGCTGGAGCCAAACCTGAGCCTCTGCCAGAGAGGCCCGAAGCGCCGCGACTCCGGTCTCAGACGGGCAGACCGTGCGCTGCAGCGGGAAGACCGCGAGGGAGAAGCGGTCGGTGAGGGCGGAGAGGGGCTGAGGCGCGTCGGTGATGCCCAGGCGCGACACGGCCTCGGTGGCCTCCTCCAGGCTGACCGATGGACTCACCCAGACCTGCTCGGCGTGAACGATGCCGAGCAGGAGCAGTGCGCTCAATCCTCCACCCAGTCGTTGTCCTCAAACGACCAGATCCGCCGCACCTCATCATCCGCGAGCACCCCAACGGTGAACGAGGTCCGCTCGCCAGTCTCTGAGATGAGGGTGACGGTGTGAGAGCCAGCGCTGATCTGGTACTTGAACAGCGGGGTGTAGCGAACGAAGCCGCCGTCGATGAGGACCTGTGCTCGGGGAATGGAGCCGATGGTCAGCAGGCCACGCGCGGCGACGGGCTCTGGGGGTAGGGGCTCCACCTCGGGGACGACCTCCACTCCAGGCTCGTCAACAGGCTCCTCTACGGGAAGCTCGACGGGCTCAGCAGGAGGCGGGGGCTCGGCTTCGGGGACGACCTCTGCTGCCGGCGGAGTCTCTGCGGCGATCTCGGTGCCTGTGGCCTCTGCGGGTGGCTCTGGGACAACCTCTGCGGGAGGCACATCGGGGGCGGTCTCGGTCGGAGTCTCGGTAGGGGTCTCTGGCGGAAACTCCACCGGGGCCTCGACCGGAGGCGTGGCTGCGGGCTTCCCGGCGATCACCCGCCAGGCGGTGAACCCGACGATGCCGAGGGCCGCGCCGATGAACAGGGCGGCGAGGATGGCCTGAACCTGACGGACCACTCCGCTCGGAGCGCTGGCCCGATACTCCGGAGCCGGGGCGATGGGCTCGGGACGGTGGACATCCCCCACCCGCAGCGGGAGGCCGGAGGCGCTGGGCTGAGAGGCGCTGGGCTGAGAGGCGTCGAGGGTGGACGCCGAGATCGCGCCGGGCCCGCGCCGACCGGGGGTGCCGAGCGCCACCGAGGCTTCCTGGAAGCGGGTCAGCTTCTCCCGGGCGATGATCGGATCCCGAGCGAGGCTCGACAGCGCCCGCCCCATCGCCGCAGCGGAGGGGTAGCGGGCCTGGGGGTCGCGCTGGAGGGCACGGACCAGGATCCCGCCGAGGTCGCTGTGGGGTCCCGACAGCCGGCTGGCCCGTCGGGCGCCTTCATCCCGGGCGAGCAGATCGCGGATCAGGTCCGGCTTCTTCTCGGGGAACAGCGGCTGGAGGGCAGCCATCTCATAGAGCACACAGGCGAGCCCGAAGAGGTCCGCTGGAGGACCGACCTCGGTGCCTGCAGCCTGCTCCGGTGCCATGTAGCCCCAGGTCCCC
>JBLHNG010000681.1:0-4903 GCA_047621685.1 Myxococcota bacterium
GCGATCCTTGCGCCATGGATGAACGCTCCCGACGCATCGTCAAGACCGCGATCGACCTCGCAGAGGAGGGTGGCTTCGAGGCCGTCCGCCTGCGCGATGTTGCTGCCCACGCAAAGGTCGCTCTGGGCACCGTCTACAAGCGCTTCCGCAGCAAGGAGGACATGCTCGTCGCGGCGCTCGCGATGGAGGTCTCCCGGCTTCAGAGCCTCATCAACATCACTCCGCCGGTCGGGGTCAGCGCAGAAGAGCGCATCCGCAGTCTGTTCTCCACGCTGACCACCATCCTCGCCGCCCGGCCGAAGTTCAGCCAGGCGGTCATCCGCGCGGTCGCCTCGGGAGAGCCGGAGATGGCCGACAAGGTCCTCCGCTTCCACTCTCAGATGGTCTCCCTCATCGTCGACGCGATCAACACCCCCACCGAGCCGACCCTTGAGGAAGAGGAAGCGAGGCTCCTGGCACACATGCTCCAGCAGATCTGGTTTGCCGGGCTGGTGGGCTGGATGGGCGGACTCCATGAGCCCGACGAAGCGGTTCGTCAGGTGGCTCAGGCAGCGCGGCTGATGCTCGCTGGCATGAAGTCTCTGGGAGATGGTGCCCTGCTGAGCAAGTAGTTCGGCTGATTTCCACCACCGAAGCAGTCCAATTTCCCCCTTCCGTGCGATAGGATGGACTCCACCGGGATCGAACGTGGCTACTTTCCTCCTCAGCAACGATCCGCAATTGACCATCCGAACGGCCATGGCGCTCAAGTCCCGGGGCCTGGACTGCCAGCCGTTTGCGACCGCCGCGGAGGTCACAGCCGCGACCCGGGCTGGTCTCCCCGAGGCGATCCTGGTGGATCTCTCCGCTCGGCGTCGGGAGCGGGTGCGTCTGCTGAGCGAGCTGCGGCGGAACTACCCGGCGGCGCAGATCCCACTGATTGTCTTCCATCCCGAGGATGCTGAGGCACCGGGCATCGACAAGTCCGCGCTCAGCGTCGACCTGGAGTACAGCCTCGCCGACATCCCCCCCACCTTCTCCGACACCCTCAAGGCGCTGGTGGTCAGCCGGCTCCAGGATCGTCCCGAGGGGCAGGCGCATCCCTACGCCCTGGACACCCTCGCGCGGGCCTGGCGGCAGGGGCTGTCTGGAGAGCTGGCGCTGGGACGGCAGAAGGTGACCCTGTGCGAGGGCGGACTGGTCAACTCCAACCAGCTCGCCGTTCTGGAGCGGGGGCTCCTGCGCGGGGGGCTGACCTTCACACCAGGCTCCGTGAGTGCGCTTGGGGACTGGTACTCGGTGGGCATGGCCCTGTGGAGCGCCGCCCGCACCCGGACCACTGAGGGCTTCTACCTCACCAGGCAGCGCCGCGTGCTCAAGGCTCGCCCCAACAGCGCCCGGGCGGAGGGCCTGCCGATCAGCGACGCCACCCGGCAGCTGCTCTCGGATCGACGCCGAGAGCTTCCGCTCCGTCGACACCTCACCGCGCTCAAGATCAAGCCGGCGGTGGTCGAGCAGGATCTGGAGGTGCTCTACCTGCTGGGGCTGTACCGGTTCGTCGCCGGGCGCCCCCGGACCGCGCGCCCCAAGGCCCTCCAGGGCCTCCTCCCGCCCTCCCGCTCTGCTCACAGCAACATCATGGCCCACAAGCCGATCAACGATCAGCTCAAGAACCGCCTGATGCTCAAGCGGCTGCGTCGGGAGGTCGAGACCCTCTCTGGCGCCGATGAATGGACTGTGCTTGGCATCCAGCCCACCCACGACACCGACCTCATCGCACAGGCCGGCGAGCGCATGACCGCCCGCTACCGCGACCTCGCCGCAGACACCACGATCGACGAGGTCCGACAGCTCGCTGAGACGCTCCGGCTCCGGGTCGAGGACGCCCTCCAGATCCTCTCCATCCTCGCGGCGGTCTACCAGATCTACGGCACACCGAAGGACCCACACTGCCGAGAAGAAGTGGCCTTTCGCAAGGGCATCGTCATGCTGGAGCGCGACGAGGCCAGCATGGCAATGCGGCTGTTCTCCGCTGCCTGCGATGAGCGCATGCAGTCCCCCCGCAACCTCGCCTACCTCGGCTGGTCTACCTTCCGGCACAAAGGCCTCGCCGCACACGGAGAGTCTCTGGAGCTGCTCCAGCTCTCCGAGTCCCTCGACAACCAGGCCACCACCACCCAGTTCTTCCTCGCCAGCCTCGAAGACAGCACCAAGGATCTGAAGCGTGCAGAGGAGCGCCTGGGCCGACTGATTCGCCGTGGAAACGCCTCCGCGGAAGTCCACACGCTGTACCGCCGGGTCCGTCAGAAGATGCGGTAGGTCGTGGCTACTGGCGAGGGAACTCGTGCATGTTCCGTCGCAGCCAGGTGTCCCAGCCCGCCCAGCGTGCGCTCTGCAGCTCGCCGGTGATGCGGAGTCCGGAAGCCTCGACCTTTCCCCACAGCGCGGGCGGCGAGTCGACGGGCAGTCCAAACCAGTGTGGGTAGGGCTTCGTGCCCTTCCAGCCAGGGAGCTGTGAGAACAGGTTCGCCAGCATCACCCAGTTGCTCTTGTCAAACGCAGAGAAGTGGAACCGGTAGACCCGCTCGAGCCGAACGAACACCGGGATGACCGCACCCACCGCGATCTCCATCGCCCGGTGCGCTTCCTGAACCCCCGCTCCCCACGGTCCGTTCGGACCCTTGTCCGGCTCCAGGATCCGGGCATACCCGGCATCATTGAGCACCAGCTCGGGGGTGTGAGGGGCCACCTGGGCGAGGTGGCGGTTGGTGTGAGAGACCAGCCCGCCCCGCATCTGCGCTGGCCAGCGGCGAAGGTCGAACAAACCGGAGTGGATATCCGGTGAGCGTACATCGTAGAATTCGCGAGTCTCCATCGCGCCCCAGCATATCCCTCTCTACAGTGGCGACATGTTCTTCCTGCTCACGCTGCTCCCACTCCACGCCGCAGATCGGCTCAACACCATCGGGATCCTCAAGCGCGCCGGGGCGGACGGGGGCTGCCGAGATGCGTGGTTCATGGGCACCGATGCCAACAACCCGCAGCAGTTCTGCCTCAACGTGTCCGCGATGCCCGCAGACCTGCGCGCGATGATGGAGAGGCTGTTCGATGAAGAGGTCTCCATCGAGGGGCACTACGACAGCGGCGCGGTTCGCATCACCGGGCTCTCCACCGACCTGACTGCGCGCAACGGAGTCCGCCCGGCGCTGGACTACCACCTCGACCCGGTCACCTCCACCCGCAGCCACGACCTCGGCGCCCGCCTCCGGGAGACCCCCACCGCTCGGATCCGCATCCAGCCGCCCACCACCCCTGCCCTCATCGAGATCATCTTCCAGGGGATACCGATGGAGGCCGACGTGGCCGGGCTGATGAAGCGGCTCCAGTTCGTCAGCGGCAGCGAGACCATCACCCCGGCCGCTCAGATGCTCGGAACCACTCTCGTGCTGACCATGCCCACCCCCGCTCCCGGCCAGCTCCTCCGCATCCAGCCGACTCAGGGCGGCGATCTGGTCGCGGTGCTGACCGATGGGCTGTTTGGTGGTGTCCTCCAGAACCTCTCGATGACCCTGCTGCTCAGCCCGGCTGTGTACGATACACCCTGATCTCGGAGGCACACGATGAAAGCAATCGTCCTGGAAGCAGACTGGAAGCCGCGCGTGAACTACCCGATCACGCAGCTTGAGATTGACTCTAAGAAGGCCACAATGGCCAGTCAGGTCTGGCGGAATCCCCGCTATGCCGAGGCCATCGTGGCTGATCCGACTCCTGGCCCCCGCGATGTGGTGGTCAAGGTGCGGGCCTGTGGGGTCTGTGGCTCAGACACCCACTGCTACGAGACCGACGACGAGGGCTACATCATCTTCTCTGGCCCCGTCCAGCTCCCGGTCGTTCCCGGCCACGAGTATGCCGGCGAGGTCGTAGCAGTGGGCAAGGAGGTCCGCGAGCTTCAGATCGGCGATCTGGTCGCCGCGGAGGGCATGCTGAACTGTGGGGTGTGCGAGCCGTGCCGCACCGGCCACCCCAACCAGTGCCCCTACCTCGACATGGTCGGCTTCTCCAGCCCCGGCGCCTACGCCGAGTACATTGCCGTCGAGGAGCGGTTCTGCTGGAAGCTCAACGGCATCGCCGAGCGCCTGGGAGACGCCCAGCGTGCCCTGGAGATTGGCGCCCTGGTCGAGCCGATCTCGTGCCCGTTCAACGGCATCTTCGTGGCCGCCGGCGGCATGCGTCCTGGCGATCACGTCGCAGTGTTCGGCGCCGGTCCCATCGGCCTCGGTGCCATCGCGCTGGCCCGTGCCGCAGGAGCAGCGACGGTCATCGCGTTTGATATCTCCGACGAGCGCTGCAAGCTGGCGAAGGTCCTCGGTGCTGACGAGGCCCACAACCCGATCACCCTCGCCGCCAACGGCACCTCTCCCTCCGAGGAGATCCGCCGCCTGAGCCGAGGCTGGGGCGCAGACATCCTGGTGGAGTGCGCAGGCGCGGCCCTCAAGACGATGCCAGAGATCGAGAAGTCCTTCGCGCCTGGCGGCAAGATGGTCTACCTCGGCCGAACCGGCGAGCGCGCTCCAGTGATGCTCGACGTGCTGGTCTCCGGTGCCGCTTCGATCGTGGGTGCCCGTGGGCACTCCGGGATGGGATGCTTTCCGCAGGTGATTCGGCTTCTGGAGCATGGGCGCCTCAATGCCGAAGCGATGATCACAGACCGTCGGCCATTTACGGAGTTTATGACCGCACTGGATCAGAGCTGCGCGAGGACCGACGGGAAAATCATGGTGCATTATTGAGATGTTGAGTTGATCTCAGGGTGAGAGGTGGCGTTCTTTTGGGTCCCCGCGGATGCACAGGACGGTCCTGTGAGCCTGTGGTGGGTGGTGAGTACACGGGTGTCATGCTGGGGGGTGGCAGGGGGAGCGGCGAC
>JBLHNG010000682.1:0-4878 GCA_047621685.1 Myxococcota bacterium
GTCCAGGGCAGCGCGCAGACTGGACCGGTCACCGGCCTCGCGACCAGTGCAGACGGCATCCGCATCCAGGGCATCCTCGTCCACACCGCCAGCACCGGCGAGCCCGTGACCATCGAGGCCCTTCCCGCAGAAGGCGGCGGGGTGCTGCGCAGCATCGTGCTCGACCGACCGGGGCAGTTCGTCCTCCAGATCGGCGCGCCGCGCAAGGTGGTGCTCAAGGTGCGGGTGGGTTCCGAAGTCCTCGACCTCACCGACACCGTCTTTGCGCTCGATCAGGGACCAGCGGGGAGCATCCTCATTGACCTTGATGCTGGCACCCTCACGAGGCAGTGATCTACAGAACCATCCTCACGCCTTCAACAGCGTTGAGCGCATCATAGAGACTGCGGATTTCATCGGCACTGATGACCGTCACCCCGAGACGAATCACCTGGTAATTCCCCTTCGTAGAAGGCTTAACCTCCACCCCTTCCGCCGGGCGCGACAGGACGGTGCGCAGGGTCTCCTCGCAAGCCAGCCGAGTCTCTTCACCGGTGTGGGCGATCACCCGGAAGACAAACAGGCAGGGGAAGGTCAGCAGCTCCTCAAACCGCTTCTCGTTGTTCTCAGACATCTATGTTCTCAGGCATCTAAAACTCCGCACGTCCGCCGATGAGCGGGACCAGCGCCGGGCCGACCACCAGGGCCTGCTCGGAGTAGTCGTAGCTGTAGACGGGGTAGAGGGTGTTGGCGCCCGGCGGCACGAACCAGGCCTCCAGGTACATCGACAGGGTCCAGCGCCGAAGCGGGATCTCATGGCCGAGGTGGAAGTCGACCTTCTGGTAGTTGGCCAGCCTCACGGAGTTGGATTCCCCGAGGTTGGGGAAGTAGCTGTCGGTGGTGCCGTCGTAGGTGCTGCCGACAATGGGGGTGAAGGGCAGCCCGGCAGCGTATCGGTAGCGGACGCCGAGATCCCATCGGGGAGCGAACTCCCAGCTCGCGACGAGGTTGACGGCGTAGGGCTGGTCGAAGGAGAACGATGCCCCGCCCCGCTCTGCCCGCCCCAGGGTCAGGGAGGCCCAGGAGAAGAAGCGCTCTCGGAGGCGATAGCGGCTGGTCAGCTCCAGGCCGACCGCGGTGCCTTCCTCGACCGTGGGTGCGACCCCGGGCTCCTCAACCAGGACGTTGTGCAGCTGCTTGCCCCAGGCATCTACTGCAACCTCCCACCGGCTGGCGATGGTCTTGTCCACCCCGATGGTGATGTGCTCGGAGCGGGCGACGGGGAGGCTGGGATCCCCGGCGGTCGGGGAGAGGGCGTCCAGCTCTGGGGGCTGGCTGTAGCGACCGGCCCCGCCGCGGAGCTGCCAGTCGCCGGAAAGAGCGGCCTGCACGGTCAGCCGGGGGTCGAGGGTGACGGTGCCAGTGCCGGAGTCCCACTGGAGGCGCCCGCCGGGCTGGATGGTGGCGGGTCCGATGCCGATGCGCGGCTCCAGCCACATCCCGGTGCGCAGCTGGGTGAGCTGCTCATTGACCGAGACGCCCCGCGCCAGGAGGGGAGCCTCGCCGCCAAGCTCTGCCCAGGCGCGGTCGGTGTCGACCTGCCGATCGAGCCAGACCATCTTGCCCTCAAAGCCGGCGGCGAGCTGGTAGTCCTCCGAGGCAAACAGGATGGCGCTGTGACGCAGCCAGGCATACCGCTCCGCTCGGGTCTGGTTGGCGCTCGACAGCGCGCCCTGCCAGAGGTCGTCGACCAGTGCTGCGGAGGTGGTCAGCCCAGCGACAGGTGAGGTGTACCGGTGGCGCAAGATGAGCCCGTGGAACCGTCGGCTGAACTCAAAGGCCGGGTTCTCCTCCTGCTCTAAGGGGTCGAGCACCGCAGAGTCACCGGCGTAGCGGCCGTAGGCATCTCCGGAGCCGATGGCGGTCAGGGACAGGCGGCTGTCGGGGGAGAAGGTGTGGTCGTAGCGGCTGAGGTAGTCCCAGAACACCGGCCAGAGAGTGTACTGATCGTTCTCGCTCTCCAGCAGATCGGCGTAGCTCCGCCGCCCAGAGACGGACACTGCACCCTTCTCACCGACCGGCGCAGTCAGGTAGGCCCCGGCGGTGATGAGGTTGGCGCTGACTTCGCCGTGGACCCGATCGGTCTCAGCATCCCGGGTGCTCACACTCACCACCCCGCCAGTCGCATCGCCATAGGATGCGCCAAACGCCGAGGGGTAGACCGCGACCTCATCGAGCAGTCGGGTGTGGACGACCGAGGCGTACTGCTGGAAGTGGTAGAGGTACGGGATCTCCACCCCGTCGAAGTAGATCCGGGACTCTGCCGGAGCTGAGCCGCGAATGACGACCTCGCCGGCGGAGGGGCTGTACTCCCGGGTCGCGACCACACCGGGCAGAGACTGGAGCAGCCGCATCGGATCGCCGAAGGTTCCCGGGGTCTGCTCGACCCGCTCCCGATCGAGGATCTGCCGTGCGGCATGGGGAGAGGGCCGGTCGGCCTCGATGACGATCTCCATCTCCGGGATCTCCATCTCCATCCACACCTGGATCGGCGCGCTGGGGAGGCGCACCTGGAGGGTGACGGACAGGTAGTCCGACGCGGTGACGGTCAGCTCATGCTCCCCGTCGGGCAGGGTGAGCGAGAACGTGCCCCGACCGGTGGCTGCTGTGGAGACGCCATCCACAGTGATGACCGCAGGGATCGGATCCCCGCTTCCGCGCTCTCGGACCTCGCCAGACAGCTCCGCAGCGGCTGCGGCGGCGATGAAGAGAAGGATCACCAGACCTCCAGCACGACCCGTGCGCCGAGAATGTCCGGGCGGGCACAGCGTCCCTCGGCCACCCAGGACAGGGAGATTGGGGCTTCAGGGAAGCAAGGCAGATCGTCCTGCTCAGCGGTGTCGGTGACGGAGACCACATTCGACAGGGCGACCCCGCCGACGGCATCCTCGATCAGAGTCGCAGCGATGAGGCCGGGCGCTGCGGTGGCATCCGAGACCACCAGGCGCCCCTCATGCCGCAGCAGAATCTCCGAGGTGCCGACCGCGGCATCAGTCCACAGCCAACGGTTTCCGCCAGATCCGTCGATGATCAAGGCCAGCAGGGAGGTGAGCCCGACACCGCCATCGGTGCGAGAGACCAGCTCGCCGTCGTCGAACACGATGTCCTCGGCGAGGAAGTCTGCGACATCGGTCTCCAGCTCCAGCACAGTCCCCCCAGCACTCATCCAGCGCCCGCTCTCACCCTCGGAGAGTCCCGCCAGGGTCAGCCGGACGGCCTCTCCCTCGGCAACCGCGGACTCCACCGGGGTGCCGGAGACTGCCCGACGCTCATCGAGGGTGAGCCCATCGAGCACGACGGCTTCCCGGCTCACGGTCAGCAGACCGCCAGACTCCCGGACATCCACCACCGCAGTCCGCTCTGTCCCGTCTCCACCAGTGGCGGTGAGGGACAGCTCTCCCTCACCGGATACCGCGACATCGAAGCCCTCCCCCAGCGACACCCCATCCAGCGCCCAGCTGAGGGTCGGGGACTGCTCATGCCACGGCCCCTCCCCGCTCCACACCGCAGCCTTCGCCACGCCATCCTCCACACCGACTCCAGCAATGCGGAACCCAGCGAGGTCATGCCGATCTTCGGCGAACGGTTCCTGACAGGCGGTCAGGAGCAGCAGCGACAGCGGCATCAAGCGGGCTCCAGGGCCAAGAGGGGTGTCCCGAATAACACCAGGATCGCCTCAGCACACCGCGATCCAGTCGACTCCTTCCTCCAGATCTGGCCGAACCTCGCTGAGCAAGCGCCGGATCTCCGCCCGCGCTCCTCTCGCACCGACCGCAACAATCAGGCAGTCCAGCGCGAGTCCGACGATCTGCTCTGGTGCAACCACATCCACGCCCTGGCGCTGAGTCCGGACAAACAGGTCGATCACCACTGGGACTGTGTGGCCCTGGCTGAGCAGCCACCGGATCCACGGACGCCCCCCACGCCCGGCCCCCCAGACCACAACCCGCTGCGGCGTGGTGAGCCGGGTGGCGGCGAGGTGGGCCATCTTGAGGTCCGTAAACGCCGCGCGACGGTAGCGGGGATCGGTCCGGGTCAGCCGCTGAGGCCGGTCCCGAATCCGCACCACCGGCAGTGCCACCGCGCCGATGCGATGCCCTGCTGCGACCAGCCGAAGCCAGAGGTCGTAGTCTTCCGGGAAGTCCCCATCCCGCCAGCCCCCGACAGCATCCAGCACGTCCGCGCGCAGGGTGACCGCGGGGTGAAACAGCGGGCTCTCCACGAGCAGGGCGGTGTGCAGATCACGCAGCCCGTTGATCCAGGCGACATAGCGGTCCATGCCCATGCCCAGCGAGCCGACAAGCTGCGCCTGACCACCGACCGCGACGAGGCCAGGATCGGCAGCCAGGGCGATCTTCTGGGCGGCAATGCGACCGGGGAGTGCGACGTCGTCGGCGTCGAGTCGGGCGATGAGGTCGCCCGATGCGATGGCGCGGCCAGCCTCAAGTGCTGCGGTGATGCCCAGGGGCGGCTGATGGTGCAGCACGATGCGCGAGTCCGCCGGCAGCACCGCCTCGGGGTGGTCTGTCGAGCCATCATCGACCACCACCACCTCGTCACCAGCCTCGCACTGTGCCAGCGCGCTGCCGACCGACTCTGCCAGCCACTCCGCACCGTCTCGCACTGGAATCAGCCAGGAGATGCTCACCGGCTCACCAGCCACGCTCCCAGCGCCAGCAGACCCGCCCCAAGCCAGCGATCCCAGGTGGCCTCTCTCATCGCGGTCCCCATCCAGCCGGTCTGCTCAAACACCAGGGCCGCCGCCATCTGCGCAGCGACCGTCACCGCCAGAGCCGCTCCCACACCGATCTCCGGGATCGCCCGGTTCATCGCAGCCAT
>JBLHNG010000683.1:0-4871 GCA_047621685.1 Myxococcota bacterium
GCCGATGCAGACCTCACCACCCTCGACACCGCCCCGCTGTGGGGCCTGGGGCAGACCCTGGTGGTCGAGCACCCCGAGCTTCGCTGCCTGCGGGTCGATGTCGGTGGTGTGGAGGATGCCGAGGCGCTGGTCGCGGAGGTGTTCTGTGAGGGGGCGGAGGATCAGGTCGTGCTTCGTGGCGAGCGGCGGTGGGTTGCCCGGCTGGTTCCGACGACCATCGGCGATGCCACGCTGGAGCGGCGCACGGCACCGGGCACGGACTACCAGCTGTGCATCGACACCCCTGGGATGCTCGACACACTCTGCTTCCGCGCCCTGCCGCCGCTTCGTCCGGGGCCGGGTGAGGTGCTGGTGGCGGTGGAGGCTTCTGGCCTGAACTTCCTCGACGTCCTGACCGCGATGGGGCTGATCGAGGACGGCGTGCTCGGCGGTGAGCTGGTCGGGCGGGTGCTCGGGCTGGGGGAGGGCGTCGAGGGCCTCTCGGTCGGTCAGCGGATCATCGGGCTGTCCCTCGGCGGTGCCTTCGCCAGTCAGGCGATCGTGTCGGCGTCGCTGGTGGTGCCCCTGCCAGACAACCTCGACCCGACCGCCGCTGCGACCCTGCCCATCGTGCACCTCACGACCTACATCTCCCTGCACGAGGTCGCCCGACTCTCCGCCGGAGAGCGGATCCTGATCCACAGCGCAGCAGGCGGCGTGGGGCAGGCGGCGATCCAGTGGGCTCGCCATGTCGGTGCAGAGATCTACGCCACCGCTGGAACACCGGAGAAGCGCCAGTGGCTGGCCGATCAGGGCATCCGGTTTGTCGCAGACTCCCGCTCAATGGACTGGGTTGCCTCGGTGATGGCCTGGACCGACGGAGAGGGTGTGGACGTCGTCCTCAACTCCCTCGCTGGAGAAGCGATCCCGGCTGGCATCGGTGTGCTGCGGGATCATGGTCGGTTCATTGAGATCGGCAAGCGGGATCTGCAGGCCAACCGTCCGGTCGGGCTGCGGCCGTTCCTCAAGAACCTCTCCCTGAGCGTGGTCGATGTCCGCGGCATGATTCAGCGGACGCCGGGTCGCATTCGTGCCCTGCTCTCCGAAATCCTGGAGCATGTCCGCCTCGGACACCTCCACCCCCTCCCGCACACCGTCACCCCGATCGCTGAGGCTGGTGAGACCTTTCGGCACATGGCTCGGGGACTCCACCGGGGCAAGCTGGTCCTGTCGGGGGGAGAGCCGGTGTCGGTGGTCGTCGAGGACGCCCTCGATCTCAGCGGGACCTGGCTGGTCACCGGTGGGCTGGGTGGGCTCGGCCTGAGCGTGGCGTCCTGGCTGGCAGAGCAGGGGGCCTCGCTGCTGCTCATCGGACGCCGCGGCGCCCACACCGAAGCCCAGAAGGCGGCGGTTGAGGCGATGCGTGCCCTGGGCGTGTCGGTGTCGGTGGCGGCTGCGGATGTCTCCGACGAGGCTGCGCTGCGTGCGGCCATCGGCGATCACACCCTCAGCGGGGTGGTCCATGCCGCTGGACTGCTCGACGATGCGATGCTCCTGGAGCAGAACCGGGATCGGTTTCGTGCGGTGTCTGCGCCCAAGATCACCGGGGCGGCGCTCCTTCATCGGCTCACTGCAGATCACCCGATCCGCCACTTCGTGCTGTATGGCTCTGCCGCCTCGCTCGTCGGCAGCCCGGGTCAGGCCAACTACGCCGGTGCAAACGCATTCCTCAGCGCCCTCTCCCTGGCGCGGCAGGCGGCGGGGCTCCCGGCGATGACGCTGTGCTGGGGGCCGTTCTCGGAGGTCGGTCTCGCTGCTGCTGAGGCAAACCGTGGCGCGCGCCTGGGCGGACGTGGGCTGACCCCGATGTCTCCGGGTGAGGGGCTTGAGGTGCTGGAGACAGCACTGAGCACCGGTCGGCCGCTGCTGGGTGCGCTGCGGTGGGATGTCCGCCAGTGGCTCACCTTCTACCCCCGGCTGGTCGGCGCACCGTGGCTGTCCACCCTGAGCGCTGGTGCACAGCGCAGCACCGGAGACGAGGCCCTCCTCACCCGACTCCGGCAGACCGCAGCACCCGCCCGGATCCGCATGATGATGGGCTGGGTGGCCGCGCAGGCCGGGCAGGTCCTTCGGATTGCTCCTGATCGCATCGATCGGGATCAGGCACTCACCGATCAGGGCATCGACTCCTTGATGTCGTTGGAGCTGCGAAACCGCCTGGAGGCCGGGCTTGGCATGTCGCTGTCTGCGACCCTGCTGTGGGCCTTCCCGACCCTCCAGTCCCTCAGCGAGCACCTCGTCGAGCAGCTCCCAGACACTGACACGGACACCTACACTCCCGCCACGCCCCAGCCTCCGGCTCCGGCTGTGCTTGAAGAGGTCGTCACACCACCAATCCCTGCGACCCCTGCAACCCCAACACCGCTGCCTGAAGACCGCATCGCGATTGTGGGTGTCGGGTGTCGATTCCCCGGCGGGAGCGATGGCCCGGAGCGGTTCTGGTCGCTGCTGTCGGAAGGCCGCGACGGGATCATTGAGATCCCGCATCACCGCTGGGTGCCGACTGCAGATGCCCCGCCAGCCACTCGGTGGGGCGGCTTCCTGGACCGGGTCGATCAGTTTGATGCCGCGTTCTTCTCGATCACGCCGCGGGAGGCCGAGGCCCTCGACCCCCAGCAGCGTCTCCTGCTGGAGGTGAGCTGGGAGGCCCTCGAAGATGCCGGGCTGCCGGCTGCGGATCTCGTCGGGACCGTTGGCGGGGTGTATGTGGGGCTGTGCAACCAGGACTGGCAGCACCGGGTCTGGCAGGTGGGTGCAGAGCGCATGGACGCCTACTGCAGCACCGGAAGCATGACCAGCGTCGCTGCCGGGCGGGTGGCCTATGCCCTCGGACTCACCGGCCCGACGATGACCGTCGACACCGCCTGCTCCTCTTCGCTGACCGCCATCCACCTCGCGGCCAGCGCGCTGCGATCAGGTGAGTGCGATCTCGCCCTTGCCGGTGGCGTCAACCTCATCCTCGATGAGACCTCCATGCGTCTCGCCGCCTCGCTCCAGGCGCTGTCCCCGGATGGCCGCTGCAAGACGTTTGATGCATCCGCCAACGGGTTTGTTCGTGGTGAGGGTTGCGGTGTTGTGGTGCTGAAGCGTCTGTCAGATGCCCTCTCAGCGGGAGATCGGATCTGGGGTGTGATCGCGGGGAGTGCCGTCAACCAGGACGGTCGGTCAGCCGGACTCACTGCGCCGAGCAGGCTCGCACAGGAGAGGCTCCTCAAGACCGCCTTGAAGCGGGCGAACCTTGCGCCCGAAGACATCGGCTACATCGAGGCACATGGCACTGGCACAAGCCTCGGAGACCCCATCGAGGTCGAGGCCATCTCAAACGTCTTCGCGCAGGGGGACGCCGGGAAAAACAGGCAGAGCACCTGCTTCCTCGGTGCAGTCAAGTCCAACATCGGGCACCTCGAAGCCGCAGCCGGTATCGCCGGAATCATCAAGGTCCTGCTCGCATTCAAGCACCACGAGATCCCAAAGAACCTCCACTTCAGCACCCTCAATCCGAAGATTACCCCCAGCGACACGCTGACGGTGGTCGCAGAAAACACTCCCTGGCCGCGCGGGAACCGTCCCCGCACCGCAGGCGTCAGCGGCTTTGGCATCAGCGGAACCAACGCCCATGTCATCCTCCAGGAGCATGTCCAAAAACGAGCCGCACCCGCTGCACTGACGCTCCCCGCGCTGCTGCCGATCAGCGCGCGCACCCCTCAGGCGCTTCAACAGCTCGCGACAGGCTGGCGTGAAGCCCTTGCTGCGCATGATCTCAGCGATGTGCTCTCCACTGCGGCGCACCATCGCAGCCCCCTGAGCCATCGGGCTGTCGTTGTCGTCTCAGACCTCCAGAGCAGCGCAGCGGCCCTGGATGCGCTGGCCGCTGGCGAGGTGCATGAGGCGCTGGTGACCGGTGCTTCGCCCTCCAGGCCCGGTGCTGTGTTTGTGTTCCCGGGTCAGGGCAGCCAGTGGGTGGGGATGGGTGTTGAGCTGTACGACTCCAGCCCCGTCTTTGCCGCTGCACTCGATGAAGTCTCGATAGCGATCGAGGCCGAAGCTGGTTTTTCGGTTGTAGATGTGCTTCATGGCCCGGTGCTTTCAGGCATCGCTGTGATCCAGCCGGTGCTGTTCTCAGTGATGGTTGCCCTGGCGAAGTGGTGGATGCACCATGGGATCGAGCCGGTCGCGGTCATCGGTCACAGCCAGGGGGAGATCGCCGCCGCACACATCGCCGGGATCCTCTCTCTCCAGGACGCCGCACGCATCATCTGCCGAAGAAGCAAGCTGCTGACTCGGATTGCCGGTCAGGGCGGGATGGCGTTGGTTGAGCTGTCGGAGTCTGATGCTCGCGAGACGCTCTCCGCCTGGTCTTCCGAGCTGAGCGTTGCTGTGGTGAACAGTGACCGCTCGACGGTGGTCTCGGGCTCCGCTTCGGCGCTCTCGTCGTACCTCGACTCTCTTCCGTTAGATGTGTACCGTCGTCGTGTGAAGGTGGACATCGCCAGCCACAGCCCCCAGGTAGACGTCCTGCTCAGTGAGCTGGTGGAGGTGCTTGGGGAGGTGACGGGCAGCGTCGGGCGGATCCCGCTGATCTCGACGGTGACCGGCGATGTGGTGAGCGGGGAGGCCATGGGTGCCTCGTACTGGGCGGACAACCTGCGCCATCCCGTTCGCTTCTCCGAGGCTGTCGGTCGGATGCTCTCAGAGAGCCCCCTGTTCATTGAGGTCAGCCCGCACCCCATCCTCACACCCGCAATCAAGGACGCAAAAGCCGCTGTGATCCACTCCCTCTACAGGGAAAGGCCACAGAAGAAGACCCTCTTCGAGAACCTCGCGCGGGCGTT
>JBLHNG010000684.1:0-4829 GCA_047621685.1 Myxococcota bacterium
TCCAGGATGTTGGCGTAGGTCCGGATGGCCAGCCGCTCGCCGGTGTCGTCCCAGTCCGCGCCGGTCACCCGGTAGTTGCCGAGCTTGTAGGCGTACAGATCGATCTCGGCCACCAGGGTCAGCTCGCCTTTGCCGGGCTCGATGGGGAACGCCCAGACCTCGGCGGGGGCGTTGGAGACCTTGGTGACGAGCTGCAGCCGACCCTCGCAGGGGTGGTAGACGAGGGCCTCGGAGTCCTCGGGCTCGTCGGGGTAGGTGACCTCCCAGGTGGCCTCGACGGAGAGGCTGATGTCGTCCTCAGTGGGCTCGGGCACCGCGTAGACGATGATGCTCTCGCGATCGTTGCTGTTGTCGCCGATGTCGCCGATGAACAGGCACTGCTGATTGCTGATCGGGCAGGGGCCGGCGGTGATGTCCTCCCAGTCGTCGTGGGTGGCACCGGCGATGGACAGGATCTTGAGCAGCTCGCCGTCGAGGTTGAAGACGTACAGCGCAGGGCCCCCCCCGGCGTCGTTGTGGGTCACCCAGATGCCGGGACGGGTGCGCAGCTCGACCAGCCCGGAGGCCTCATCGACGCTCTCGTCCGTCATCGTCGGCAGCGCCTCTTCCTTGCCGTAGCCCTCGCAGGTGTCGGCGAAGGCGGCGGGGATCAGGAGGATCACTTGAGCAGGACCTCGGGGGCGAGGTTGCCGTCAGGGATGCCGTCGGAGTCGGAGTCGATGGCGAAGTACACGACCCCGGCCAGGGGGACCTCGTCGGTGTCGGGAACCTTGCTGTGGGGCGGGAGGAGCTGGTTGGAGATGGCGGTGCCGGTGCTGTTGACCAGCACTGCGGAGAGGGCGACCGCTGCGCCGACCGGGATGGTGCCCTTGACCCCGGGGTAGAGGCTGTCCCAGGGCACGAACACTTCCACGCCGCGCTCGGTGATGGTGCTGCCGCCGGTGTCGGAGATGCGCACGTCGTCGCCGAAGGTGATCGCGGCGGTCAGCCACCAGAGGTCATCGGGCGCGCCGTATTCCTCGGAGGTTCCCCGGATGCCGGACAGCTCGGAGAGGCCGAACACCTGGCTGAAGTTGCCGCCCTGGGTGATCACCGCCATGTCCGCGTCGAAGCCGTCGACCGGCGGGGCGGTCAGGGCGACGTTGGTGAGGATGTTCTCCAGGGGGCTGTCGGTGTCGTCGAAGGCGCCGGAGAGGCTGGCGGTGCCGGTGCCCTGGCCCGGGTCGTGGTCGATGAGCACCATCACCGCGTTGTTGTTCCACTCAAACAGCCCCTCGATCCCGATGAACAGCCCGTCGGGGCTGACGTCGAGGGTGAGGGCGTCGAGCTGGTTGTAGCCGGCACCGAAGTCGGTGGTCTGGGTCTGCTCGGTGGCCCGCCAGCGGTGATCGGTGAGCACCCCGTCGGGCAGGATGGGGATCGTGGGGGCGACCACCGCGCGATCTTCGAGGTGCGCGCTGACGGCAGCGTGGATCCAGGGGTGGTGGATGGTGGCGTCGTCGAAGACCTCCGCACCCTCGCCCCAGGCGTGCAGGGCGATGGCGGTGTTGGAGTGCTCCCGGTGCCGCCATGCGACCTCGGAGTACTCTCCGGCGATTCCGGGCTCGATGAGCTGGAGTCCGCCGGTCTCGTGGTCTGCGGTGACGATGAGCATGGCGTTGCCCCGGTCGGCGAGCCAGCCGTGGACCAGCTCGACTGCGGCATCGAACTCCAGCGTCTCGCCGATCATCTGGCCCAGCTCATTGCTGTGGCTGGCCATGTCGATCCGGGCGCCCTCGATCATGAGGAAGAAGCCGTCGTCGTCCTGGTCGAGTCGGTCCAGGGCGGCCTGGGTCAGCTCGGTGAGGGTGGGCTCGGTGGTGTCCTCGGGGCGGGTCGTCATGTAGGTGAGGTGGTTGGTGGCGAACAGGCCGAACAGGCAGCCGGGCGCGGTGGGATCGTGGGCGAGCAGGGCATCGCGGTCGAAGATCACGGAGCATCCCGCCGCTTCGATCGGCTTGATGAGTCCGCCGTCCATGCGCTGGGAGCCCTCTCCGGCGGGCAGGTAGTGGGCCGCGCCGCCGCCGAGCAGGACATCGGGGAGCAGGGCGGCCTGGTCGTCTGCGATCTCGGTGCCGTCGTTGCGGCTGGTCTCGTGGGCGGTGAATGCGGCGGGGGTGGCGTGGGTGACCTCCGCGGTGGTGATCACCCCGACGGACAGCCCGAGGGAGCGGGCCAGCTCAGTGAGGCTCTCGACCTCCTGGGCCTTGCGGTCCTGCCCGATGACGCCGTTCCAGGTGACCTGACCCGTCGCCATGGCAGTGGCGGAGGCGGCGGAGTCGGTGACCCCGGAGAGGCTGGAGGTGGTGACTGAGCTGCGGTAGGGCAGGCTCTCCAGGAACAGCTGTCCGGTCTTGCCGTGGGCGTAGAGGCTGGCGGTTTCTCGTTGCCCGACGCCCATGCCGTCGCCGATCATGATGATGACGATCGGCTTTTCGGTCTTCTTGGTGATCCCGGAGTCGTCGGTGGTCTTGCCGGAGTCGGTGGGCTCGGTGGTGTCTGGCCCGGAGTCGGTGGGCTCGGTCTGGGTGGTGTCTGGGGTGCCGGTCTCGGTGGACGGGGTGCAGCCAGCGGCGATGAGCAGGGGGATCAGCATCCCGTCAGTCTACCGGGAGACTCCGTAATCGTACACATTGCGCTGAGCGGAGGTGTGCGGGCGGGCATCTTGGAACCATGCGGCGCTCTGGGTGGTTCAGGACGGTCGGTGAGTGGGCCGACGTGTGACCGCTGGAGCGGGCACTCAGTGGTCAGTGCCACAGGCACCCCCGACCGGCACTTGCCGACACTCACCGGCGGGTCACTCCCCCCTACGGCATCAACCGCAGCAGCTCCGAGGAGTACTGCGTGGCGAGGAGGAGCGCGCCGAAGAGTCCGCCCATGCCGCTGACCAGGACGAGGGCCGAGGAGAGCATGATGGTGAACCGCCGCCGCTGTCGCCGGGCGACCACGTAGCCGGGGTGGGCGCGGGCGTCCTGACGGATGCGGGGGGTGGAGTCGGTGGCGAGGGTGCGCAGGGCCCGGGCGGGCAGGTCGTCCCGGTCCAGCAGGGTCTGTCGGACGGTGTCCTCGAAGTGGCCGGCGAGCTGGCATGCGGCCGGGTCGGGGAGGGCGGGGCGGGCGGCGATGCGGCAGGCGATTCGGGCGGTCTGTCCGGGGGTGGCCATCGCGGTGAGGGCGGCGTCGGGCAGGGCGCGGCGGGAGAGCAGGGCGAGCAGGACGGCCTCGTCGGACTCCAGGGCGACCATGGCGCACAGCGCGGCATCGGGGGTGGCCGGGGCCTCTGCGACGGCACCGCGGACGGCGGCGTCGGGATCCTCGGCGAGCCGGGCGAGGGCGTCAGGGGCGATGCTCGGGGCTGCGGCGAGGGCGGCGCGCACGGATGGATCGGCGTCGAGGAGGAGCCGGGGGTGGGCGGCGACGCAGCCGGTGAGGGCGATGCGCACGGATGGGTCGGGATCTTCGGCGAGGGGCAGGCGCAGCGAGACTGCGGCGGCAGGGTTGGCGGCGACGGCGGCCCGGACGGACGGATCGGGGTGTCCGGCGAGGATGGGCCACAGGGTCGGGTCGAGGCTGGAGGTTGCGGCGAGGTTGCGGGCCGCAGCGGGGATCTCCAGGCTCAGGGTGAGGTGCTCGGCGGTCGAGAGGAGGCTGATCACGGTGATCTCGATGGCGTCTTCGATGGGATGGAGCGCGGACCAGAGGGCATCGGGCAGGTAGTTGGCCGCCCGGCAGCGCCCGCAGTCCTCCACCCGTCGGCGTCCATCGGCGCTCATCGCGCTGCCGCAGCCCATGCAGGCAAACAGGACCGGGGAGGCCGCGCCAGGAGGCGGACGCTCGGAGACGATGTAGCAGGCACCGGGAACGAGGTGGCGGGTGAGGGCGTCCGCAGAGCGCACCGGGACGCGGCTGCCGCAGGCGCAGCGCAGTCCACCAGCCGGCACCGCACCGGGGAGGAGCGCGAGGTCGACCGGGCGCTGGCAGTCGCCGCAGCGGGGTGGCTGGCTGGAGATGGGGCCGTCGGCGGCGGTGGCTTCGAGGAGGTGCGCGGAGACCTCAGCACGGGGGAGGAGGCTGTCCCAGGTGGCGCTGGAGAGCGGGGTGGCGACACCGCAGGTCACGCAGGAAGCCGTGGTTCCGAGCGCGCGGATGGGGAGGTCGCGGGCGCAGCGGGCGCAGGGGTGGGTGAGGCGGAGGGTGAGCGCGGTGGTGGACATGGCGGGCCTCGGGCGAGCGGGAACGAGAAGACCCACCGCCGGGAGGGTGGTGGGTCTTTTGGTTTTTGGGCAGCACGGTTGGTTTTTGGTGCGCGCTTCTAAACGATTGATCCGCTGTGCGGATGCTTCACGTTTAGAAGTAGAAGTTCAATCCCGCCGTCCCCTGCACCGCACCGGGCACGCTCACATCCTCCTGCGTCACGTTCAGGTAGTTGATGTAGCGACCCTCGAAGTTCAGCGCGGCACTGTCACCCAGGGCCAGCTCGAGGCCGAGGCCGGCGTGGGGGCCGAAGAGGGTGTCGTCGGCCTGGGCGACATCGTAGCGGAAGGTCTCGTTGTTGTAGTAGCTGTCGGTGATCGAGCGGCTGTTCCAGGTCAGGCCGAGGGTGGCGTAGGGGCTCACTCGGGTCCAGGGGAAGGCGTAGACCTGCACGGAGGCCTGGAGCGGGTTGTTGATGCGCTCGGTGGTGTCTTCGAAGTTCTGGCTGTGGTGCTCGTAGGCAACCTCAAGGCCAACCGCCTCGACCGGACGGAAGCGCGCGGTCAGGCCGACGCCCATGTCGGAGTAGCCGCCGC
>JBLHNG010000685.1:0-4809 GCA_047621685.1 Myxococcota bacterium
AGGGTCAGGCTGGCGACCGTGCCGGTGAGAGTGCCGTCGCTGTGGAGCTGGCCGATGAGGCTGGAGTGGGCGTGCTGGACAATGTAGAGCTCGACCTCGCCGAGGAGCGGGACCGTCACGATGACCGTCGCGCCGGGGTTGCCGTCGCTGTCGAAGTCGATCAGACCAGGAGCGTCGATGTCCTCGGGCAGGCTGTCGGGGTATCGGGCGGGGTCGTAGCCGACGTAATCCTCGCCCATGTCGATGAAGACCTGTCCGCTGTCGGTGATGTCGAGGGTGTGGCTCTTCTGGGGCAGTGCAGCCAGGAATCCCGGTCCCAGGCGAACCGATGCCTTGTCCCCCGCACCCTTCATGCTCACTGAGCATGTCCGCTGCACCAGCTCTGGAGCGCCCTCGGTGTTGTGGATCACGTCTGCCAGCAGCCATACTATTGACGCTCCAGGCATCGTCCCGAGGACCGGAACGTGGGAGCGGGTGCCAGTCTGGAGGTGAATGCCGTACCGCCCGGGGGCCACGGTGACGTCCTCTGCCTGAGCCACCAGGGCCCACATCAAGGCCCACATGTGAAAGGCTCCCGAAATTTGAAGTGCATACAAACTGTATTCATAATAGCGGTATTATGCATACGCTTTCTCCAGGTAATCCGACCCGGTGCTCTCTTTCCTTACCCTTCCTCCTGACAACCTGGACAAGGTACTCCTCTGGCTCCTGATTGGCCTGACGGTTGCGGTCGGCATGGAGATCTGGGCTGCGATCCTGCATCGGCACCTCTGGCATGGTCCGCTGTGGTTTCTCCATCGCTCTCACCATGAGGAGCGCGAGGGGCACTTCGAGCGCAACGATCTGTTCGCAGTCTTCCACGCTGGCTTCGCCATCGCGCTGATTTTGTACGGCTGTGTGGGGCCGGTTGGTTGGCTGCGGGAGGCCGGGTTTGGCTTCGGGCTGGGGATGACGGCGTTCGGGCTGTCCTACATGCTGGTCCACGACGGCCTGGTGCATGAGCGTCTGCCAGTGGGCTTCCTGGAGCGTCTGCCCTGGGTTCATCGGCTCGCCGCAGCCCATCGAGCACACCACCGGACGGGGCGCTTTCCCTATGGAATGTTCCTCGGTCCGCAAGAGGCCAGACGGGCCAGCCGACGGAGCCGTGCCGCGCGTCAGTGATGATCCCGATGAGATTGCCGGGCACTGGTCGGACCGACCCGGTTAAATCCTCCGAATGGAAAAGAAGCGCGTCTATATCCGCACGTTCGGCTGCCAGATGAATGCCTACGACACCGGCAAGATGAAGGCCTTGCTGGCGAGCGATGGCTACGAGGCCACCGAGGACATGGCCGAGGCGGATCTGGTGATCGTCAACACCTGCTCGGTCCGCGAGAAGCCAGAGCACAAGCTGCACAGCTTCCTCGGCGATGCCCGGCGGATCAAACGGGAGCGTAAGAAGGCGCGTAAGCGTCCGATGACCCTGGCGGTCTCGGGGTGTGTCGCACAGCAGGAGGGCCAGAAGCTGCTGGACCGCTACCGCGACCTCGATCTGGTGTTCGGACCCGACGCGATCCCCTCGATCACCCGGCTGGTCGAAGGCGCAAAGGAGAAGCAGGTCCTCGACACCACCTTCCTCGACGCTGCGGACTACGTCTTCGCCTCTGAGCTGGACCCCGGCGCCTCCGACAGCATCGGTGCGTTTGTCACCATCCAGAAGGGCTGCGACAACAAGTGCACCTTCTGCATCGTGCCCGCCACCCGTGGCATCGAGGTCTCACGCCCCTCCACGCAGATCCTCGACGAGGTCCGGCGCCTGGTGGGGCAGGGGGTCCAGGAGATCACCCTCATCGGCCAGAACGTCAACAGCTACGGCCTCAAGGTCGACGGCGAGCGTACTTTCGCCCAGCTGCTCTACGGGGTCGCTGACATCGAGGGCGTGGAGCGCATCCGCTACACCACCAGCCACCCCCGCGACATGGGGGCCGATGTGGTGCAGGCCTACCGCGACCTGCCCAAGCTCACCAGCTACCTGCACCTGCCGGTGCAGTCGGGCTCCGACCAGATCCTCAAGCGCATGAAGCGGTTCTACACCCGCCAGCGGTTCCTCGATCTGGTCGACCGGCTCCGAGATGCCCGCCCCGACCTCGTCCTGAGCACCGACTTCATCGTCGGCTTCCCCGGCGAGACCGATGCCGACTTCGAGGACACCATGACCCTGCTGGACGCGGTGCG
This sequence comes from Myxococcota bacterium, assembly GCA_047621685.1. Lineage (GTDB taxonomy): Bacteria > Myxococcota_A > UBA796 > UBA796 > UBA796 > JAQXDW01. The sequence continues at coordinate 2,215 of JBLHNG010000685.1, forward strand.
CTTCCAGTCGTCGTACTCCTTCAAGTACTCCCAGCGCCCGGACACCCCGGCGCTCCGGCTCATTGATCGCGGTGCCGAGGTTCCCGCAGCCATCGTCAGCGCCCGGCTGACCCGTCTCCAGGCCCGACAGCGGGTGATCGGTGAGGCTGAAAACCGCCGGCTGGAGGGCACAGTGCTCGATGTCCTCGTCGAGGGCCCCAGCCGTCACGACGTCGGGGTGATCTGCGGTCGCAGCGGCACCTTCAAGACGATCAACTTCCCCGGCAGCCTGGAGCTGGTCGGCCAGACCGTGCCGGTGGTGGTCACCCGCGGGTTCGCCAACTCTCTGCGCGGTGAGATGGTGGCGCAGCTCGCTCAGTAGCTTCGTTCAGTAGCTGTCGGAGCGGGTGAACAGGTCTCGGCTGGCCCCACCGACCTCCTGGCGGCTCAGTCGGACCTCGACCGTGCCGTCGGACTCCATGATCGGTGCCTGGGCCTTGATCCAGACGAAGCTCGGGCTGTCCTCAGCGGCTCCGGCGGCGGTGACCAGGGCGCGGCTCTCACCGACCTGGGCGCCGTCGAGGTAGATCGCGCCGATGATCCAGAAGTCGCCAGACAGCTCTGTGCGGTTCTGTGCGACCAGGACCGGCAGCTCGACCACGATGACATCAAGGCCCGCTCGGATGATCTGGAGGGGGTAGTTGTCCTCCAGCGGGGTGCGACCGACTGCGGAGGGACGGGCCGGCGGGGCGCTGCTGGTGCGCGGCGGGGGCTCTTCCTCACCGAGGCCGACGTCCGCGGGGCTGTCGCTGTCCCACTCTGGATCCTCGTCGAGTGCGGGGGCGGTGGACCCGGTACCGGCGCCATCGAGAAGGGGATCCTCGCCGAGATCGGCGGGGAGGTCCTCGTCGGGATCCTCCGCGGTGTTGTCTGGACGGGTGCCGTCGTCGTCCCAGTCGAGATCCTCGTCTTCATCTTCCCAGTCGTCGGCCAGGGGAGTGTCCGCAACTGCGGGGCTGATGGTGAGGCTCGCCAGGAGGAGCAGGGTGTTCATGGTGGGCTCCAGGTGTCGATGGGGGTGAATCACGGATTCCGCGGCTGATGTCAACTGTGGAGTGGCTTGATAGAGAGAATTCAATGTCCAACCCGTACAGAAGCGTCCATGCCCGACAGCGACAGCGCACCAGCGGCGGGATGTCGTGGGTGCTCCCGCTGCTGGCTGCGGGGCTGGCGACCTACAAGGCGAAGCCGGTGCTCCTGGCGTTCCTGGAGGCGGGGGTCATCCCGGTCGGTATTCAGGGCATCTCGATGCGTCTCGGGGCGCTGGTGGCCGGTGCGATGGCGCTTCACACCTACACCGATCTGGTCCGTGGATCGGATCGGGCAGTGCTCGATCCCCACCCGGTCCAGCCCCGCCAGCTGCTCACCGCCATCGCAATCCGCACCGCTCGTCAGCGGCTGTATCTCCCGGCGATGGGGGCGATCTTCCTGCTCCCGGTGGCGCTGGATGGGTACTGGCTGGCCTGGGCGCTGGGCAGCGCGGTCGTGCTGGGGGCGTGGGTCTGCGCGCTTGGGGTGGGCTTTGCGGTCCACCTCGGCGGGGTGTGGGCAGCGATGAGCCCGGAGCTGGCCGGGGTGATGAACCTCGTGCGCGGCAACAACCCCCGAATGCAGGCCGCGCTGATCTACGCCCCCGGGGTCGCACTGGCGGTGGTCGGCGTGGCGGTGGGCATGGCGTCCTCGGGCGCGGCGGGGGTGCTGTCGGGCTGGACCCCGGGCTATTTCTTCCTGGCCATCCCTCCGGTGGTGGGCCTCCTGGGCTGGCTGGCGGCACGCCCGCTGGCGGATGCCTGGTACGTCCGAGCGACCGCGCTGCTCTCAGAGATCGATGCCCAGTGGGCGGATCTGGAGGGCGCGGAAGAAGCGAAGCGGGTCTACCTGGACTGGCTGGCTCAGGGACGGCCCGAGCTGCTCCGGGCGCTGCGGCAGGGCTGGCGGCGTCTGCGGACCTGGCCGACCGGGGCGTGGCTGCTGGGCTTCGCCTGTGCGTTCGCTGGCTGGTCGGATGCCGCAGATGCACCGGCTCAGGCGCTGGCGATCACCGCGGCAGGCGCGCTGCTGATCGCCGGGCTCCCGGTGCGGATGGCAGAGGGCGATCCAGAGTGGCTGGATCGCGCGCTGTCGATCTCGCCGGTTCGGGTGGCGGCGGCGCGGGGTGTCACGGCGTTCCTGTATGCGCAGGGGGTCATCGTGCTCCCGGCAGCCGCACTGCTGATCCGCCAGGGGCCAGACGGCGCGGCGGTGATGCTGCTGGCGGAGCTGGCGGCGGCGATCGGCGCGATGCTGGCGGCAGTGGCGGCGATGAGGCTGCGCGGGCGCGGTGCGTGGGTGTACGGTCCGGTGGCGGTGCTGCTGTGGTCGGTGATTTCAGGAGGGGCAGGATGAGCGAGCCGGTCATTGAGGTCGTCGATGTGCAGAAGCACTATGGCCGGGTCAAGGCAGTCGATGGGCTGTCGTTCTCGGTCCATCCCGGAGAGTTCATCGGACTCGTGGGGCCAAACGGTGCAGGCAAGTCCACCACCATCAAGATGCTCACCGCCCAGCTCCTCCCGACGA
>JBLHNG010000686.1:0-4795 GCA_047621685.1 Myxococcota bacterium
TTCGGAGGATGGCTCGCTGGTGGATGCCGATGCGCGGATTGAGAGTTCGTGGGAGGCGGGAGGGTTTGGGCGTTCGGTCTCCTGTGAAGGCGATACCGATCTTGATGGACTCCCGGATCTGCTGGTTGGCGCACCGGATACGGATCCCGGACATGCCTTCCTGTATCAACAAACGTTGGAAGGCGTCGTTGAGGCGAACAGCGCGGATGGGGTCGTGGAAGGAACGAAAGAGGGGGGGTATTCGTTTGGAAAATCGGTGAGTCTGGAGGCTGATATGGACGGGGATGACTTGTATGATGTGGTGATAGGTTCTGGATATATGGACGCCGTATACCTATTTTATGGCGGAATCTCAGGTACGGTTGGCATATCCAGCGCGGACGTGAGTTTTGAGGCGGCGGTTGAGGACGACTACCCAAGTACAGTTGCTGGATGCCCTGATATGGATGGCGATGGCATTGATGACCTGCTCATCGGGGGGGAGAATGAGTCTACCAACGGCCTGTTCGCCGGGGCGGCCTACCTCATCCTCGGCGGTGGCGGCTGAGCCTCCTCAAATGCTCCAGGATAGCAGGAAGCGGGCTATGTACGGCTGGCGTCTAATCGACGGGGATGGCTGGAATGATGAGTCTGAGAGATCGCATTGAGGCAAGCTGGGACGGTGATGTGGACCGCGATGCCATCGAAGAGGCCCTGGCGGGTCTCGACGACGGCACCCTGCGCGTTGCCGAGAAGATCGACGGGGAGTGGGTGGTCAATGGATGGCTGAAGAAGGCGATCCTCCTCTACTTCCGCCACGCGGAGATGGCGGTCCATGAGATCGGCCCCTACGAGTTCTACGACAAGATCCCGCTGAAGAAGAACCTGGAGGCTCAGGGCGTTCGCCTCGTGCCACCGGGTCACATCCGCTACGGCGCCCACATCGAGCGCGGCTGCGTGATCATGCCCGGCTACGTCAACATCGGCGCTCGGGTCGGGGCGGGCAGCATGGTCGACACCTGGGCGACCGTCGGCTCCTGTGCGCAGATCGGCCGTGGCGTCCACCTCTCGGGCGGTGTCGGCATCGGCGGGGTGCTTGAGCCGCCGGGAGCCACCCCGGTCATCATCGAGGATGGTGCGTTCATCGGCTCTCGCAGCATCGTGGTCGAGGGGGTCCACATCGGCGAAGAGGCCGTGCTCGGTGCGAACACCGTCATCACCGCCTCCACCCAGATCATCGACGTCACCGGTCCGAAAGAGGTCATCACCAAGGGCTTCGTGCCGCCCCGCGCGGTGGTCATCCCCGGCACCCGCATCAAGCGGTTCCCGGCGGGGGAGTATGGCGTTCCCTGCGCGCTGATCATCGGCAGCCGCAAGGAGAGCACCGACCGGAAGACCTCGCTGAACCAGGTCCTCCGGGAATTCGCGGTCGCTGTCTGAGTGACCCCGGCCCGCCTCGCGCTGGGAGCTGCGCTCGTCGCCGCACTCTGCGCGGCGTCGGTGCCTGTGCTCGACGAGGAGAGCTACCTGGCGATTGCCGGGCAGCTCGATCCGCTGCGCCCCTACGACTGGTGGCGACCCTGGCCGCCGTGGAACGGGGAGCGGGAGGCTGATGCCTTCGTCTACGCCCATCCGCCGCTGTTCCTGTGGTGGACCTGGGCGGTCACGCGGCTGTCGCTGCCGTTTGAGCTGGCCCACCGGCTGGTCGGGATCCCGTTCGCGGCGCTGCTTGGTGGATCGGTCGGGGTGCTCGCACAGCGGACCTGTCGCCGACCGGTGCTGGTCGGCCTCGTCTGGCTGACCGCGCCGGTGGTGGTGCTCTCGCTGCAGCGCGGCTTCATGCCCGATCTGATGGTCGCCGCCCTGATGACCGCGACGGTGGCGGCCTGGGTGGAGTCACGGTGGATCCTGGCCGGGCTGACGCTCGGACTGGCGGTGTGGACGAAGTACCCCGCACTGGTGGTCGTCCCCGCGCTGCTGCTGGACGGGGTGGTCCGGCGCTCGCTGCGACGCTCCTGGTCGCTGTGGCTGGTTGCCGGGGCGGTGTTCGTGCTCGGCGAGGGCTGGCTGGCTCTGGCCTATGGGCGCATCCACCTCGTCGAGGTGCTCACCCGGGCCAACGAGATTCCCCGGGGTGAGGTCTGGGGGCGGCTCCTCGGGGTGCTCACCCGGCTGGCCCTCATCGGACCGGTCCTGCTCGCCCTGCTGCCCCCCGGGCGAAGGCTGGTCGGCCTGCCCGCAGTCGGCCTCGCCGGGCTGGTCTTCTTCCTCGCCCAGCCAGTGACCCTCCCGCAGCAGTCCGGGGCGCTGCTGCTCCTGGCGGTGCTCGGCGGGCTGTGCCTGACGCTGTCGGTGCTCGCGCTGCGTCGGGGCTGGATGACCGGTGGGGACGAGGTGCTGCTGGGGAGCTGGGCGCTGTGTGTGATCGGCGGGGTGGTCCTGGGGCACAACTTCGCGGCGGCCCGCTACCTCCTGCCCGCGGCGGCTCCGATCGTGCTGCTGCTGGTGATGTCTCTGGAGCAGCGCAGGAGCGGTCGGCGGGCGCTGGTGGGCGGTGCGGTGGTGTGGGGGATGCTCTCGGTGGCGCTGACACTCTCCGAGCACCGCTACGCCAACGCGGCCGATGACCTCGCCGCCCAGGTCATCGCCGCCCACCCAGCCGGCCAGTTCACCGGGGAGTGGACCTTCCGCTGGCGCATGGAGCAGGCTGGCTGGACCTTCTACACCGGAGACGCTGCACCGGGGACCGTGGTGGCCGCCCTGGTCAACGGCTCCCCCGGGGCGCTGCCGGCGGACTGGAGCCTCCTGGAGCGCCGCAGTGTTCCCGGTGCGGGTCTGCGGGTGGTCGCGGTGGCGGATCGCATCGGACTGTATGGCGAGACCCTCGGGCCGCTGCCGATGGGGTGGTCACAGGCGCCGGTCGAGGAGGTGGTGGTTTGGCAGGCCCGATAGACGAGCTGGATCTCATCGAGGACGCGGTCTTTGATCGCCTCGCCCGCCCCCGGGTCACGGTGGCGCTGGTGTCGCTGATCACCGGGATCCACCTCGCGCTCGGGGCGGTGATGTGGAGCCGCGGGCAGGCCGGGTTCATCGGGGCGATCATTGCCGAGCGGGGGCCGAACCTGCTGATCCGCAGCGGAGCGATGCGGGCGCCTCGGATCGATGCCGGGGAGGTCTGGCGCCTGGTGAGCTGTGTGTTCCTGCACGGCGACGGGCTGCACATCCTGCTCAACGCCCTCGCGCTGTGGGCGCTCGGGCGGCTGTGCGAGGCGCTGTATGGCCCGTCGCGGTTCCTGTGGTTGTTCCTGGCATCGGGGATCTGCGGGGCGTGCTTCTCGTGGCTGGGCGGCAACGAGAGCAGCGTGGGGGCCAGCGGCGGGATCTTCGGACTGATGGGGGCATCCATTGTGTTCGGCTGGCGGTATCGGCACCGACTTCCCGAGCCGATGTCGGTGTTTCTTCGCCGGAAGCTCGCGCCGTGGGTGGTGGTCAACCTTGTGATCGGGGCGGTGATTCCGTTCATCGACAACCTGGGGCACACCGGCGGGCTGATCGGCGGGTGTGTGCTGGCGATGGTGATGGGGAACCGGGTGATTCCTGGCGAGGAGTCCTCCCGGTTGGTGCGGGTGGCGATGGCGGTGGTGAGCCTGGGGTTGATGGGCGTGGCCGCAGTGGCGGTGGCCGGGAAGTGGCTGTAGGTCGGGGAGCGACGGGATAAGGCTGGGCGATGCGCGCACTGATTCAGCGAACGAAGCACTCCTCTGTGACGGTTGACGGCGAGGTGGTCGGGCGGATTGGCCCCGGACTGACGGTGCTGTTGGGGGTTGCTCCCGGCGATGGCCCCCAGCAGGTCGCCTGGCTCGCACGGAAGGTGGCGAACCTGCGGATCTTCACCGACGATGGCGGGAAGATGAACCTGTCGCTGGTGGATGTCGGCGGCGCGGCGCTGGTGATCTCGCAGTTCACCCTGTACGGCGACTGCACGAAGGGGCGGCGTCCGAGCTTCGTGAAGGCGGCGCGGCCAGAGCTTGCGGAGCCGCTGTACGAGCAGTTCTGCGATGCGCTGGCGGTTGAGGGGGTCGGGGAGGTTGCCCGCGGGGTGTTTGGCGGCGACATGAAGGTGGCGCTGCTCAACGATGGGCCAGTGACGCTGATGATCGACACGCCGTAAGGGTGGCGGTCAGGGCGGGTCGTCCAGGGGAGCGGCCGCAAGGCGGGCACTCCTGGTGCCCGGGTGGGGGTCACAGGGGAGCGGGGACTGGAGTGAGCCGACGTAAGGCGGCCGCGAAGCGGGCACTCAACGCAAGGAGTGCAGCCCCCTTGAGCGCAGCGCCATGAGCGGGCCGTCAGGCCAGCGTTGGCGCGGAGTGGCCAGAGAGAGCATGGCGCGGAGGATGGCGAACCTCAGCCATCCGGTGAGGGAGGACCCTTCGGAATCGAGAGCCCCGACGCTGAGAAGCCCGAAGGGCGAGCAGGACAGGTCGGCACTATCGAAAGCAGAGATGGGCGAAGCCTTGAAGTGTGGCGGGGTTGGAATCACCAGCGACTCTCCCATCGCAGGTCTAGATGTTGCCGACCTGGACTGCTCGCCCTTCAGGCTTCGCAGCGTCGGGGCGATGGGATGACGGCGGGTGCTCTCTCACCGTGTGAGCTGAGGTCCGCCATCCTCCGCGCCATGCTCTCTCTGGCCACTCCGCACCAACGCAGACCTTCGGTCCGCTTGTGGCGCTGCGCTCAAGGGGGGCTGCACTCTCTCCATTCGCCGCCTTACGTCGGCTCTCTCCAGTCGCCGCTCCCCCTGCGACCCCCCACCCCG
>JBLHNG010000687.1:0-4773 GCA_047621685.1 Myxococcota bacterium
TGGTGGAGGCGAAGGAGAGGGCGTCGGGGGTGAACAGCGGGAGCAGGCCGTCGGTGAGGTAGATGCCATCGGGGAAGGCGGGCACCGAGCGGGAGGCGGAGAGGCTCTGCCAGCCCTCGGCGGCCTTCATCCGGGTCATCGCTGCCCGGGGGCTGACCATCGACGGCTCGATCGCGGCATCGGTGGCGTCGGATGTGGTGGAGGTGAGCTGGGTGGAGGCGAACGGGTAGGAGGTGGGGTTGCTGGCGAAGAACTTTGCGGTCTCGACGCGCTCACTCACCCACGACATCAGCTCCTTGTGCCGGGCATCCTCCTGGGCGGCGTTGTAGGGCACCTCAGAGTCGACGAACACCTCGATGTCGGAGATGCAGGTGTCTTCGTACTTGCTGCCCGGGTAGACCGAGCCGATCTCCAGGGACACTGCGTTGAGCCCGAAGCCCTGGGGCAGGTCGATGATCACCTCCTGCCAGCCCGTCTCGTGGGGGAGGGTGATCTCTTTGGTGGTGGCCCGGGCGCTGGCCCAGGCGGTGATCTTGACGTCTCTGGGCACGGCGTTGGCGGTGAACAGGCTGTCGGTCTTCTGGTAGCCGTTGCGGATGCGCAGCTTGACTGCCCGGGCGCTCTTGAGGGTGGAGAGGGGGATGGTGAGGGTCTCGTACTCCCCGTTGCCGTTCGCGCCCTCGACCCAGGCGGTCTTGGGGTTGCCGTCGAGGACGTAGCTGGGGTGGTAGTTCTCGTTGTACTTGTTCCAGTTGCTCTTGAGGAACGAGGTCGCCTCTGCGTGGTCGGCGCGGAGCTGGTTCCACTGCTGGCCGGTGGCTGGTGGGGCCGCGGGGGTGGTGGCGGAGGCTGCTGTGGTGGGTGCTGCGTGGGTGGTGGTGGCTGTGGGAGCTGCCGGGGCTGCGGGAGCTACCGGGACTGCGGTGGGCTTCTCGGCATCGCAGGCGATGAGGGCAAGGAGGGTCAGCATGGGGGCGCTCCGGGCGGGGGGTATTGGAGGGAGCTTATCTTTGATGGCGATGGGTGTTTTTGATCTAAGCTGCCATCAGGATGGGATGTGGCGTTTGGTAGTGGATTTGGGGCTGCGTTGAGGCGCAGGACGGTCCAGTGAGCCTGCGGACGGTGGCCGCTGGGCGGGGATTCGGAGCGGGTGTCACGCTGGGGTCCGCTGGGCGGGTAGTCCAGGGGGAGCGGGGACTGGAGAGAGCCGACGTAAGGCGGCCGCTGGAGCGGGCACTCACGCAGGGAGGGTAGCCCCCCTTGAGCGAAGCGACATAAGCCGCTGGAGCGGGCACAGCCGAAGGCCGGCGTTGGAGCGGAGTGGCCAGAAAAAGAATGGCGCCGACGATGGCGGACCTCAACCATCCGGTGAGGGAGCACCCTTCGGAATCGAAAGCCACGACGCTGAGAAGCCCAAAGGGCGAGCAGGACAGGTCGGCAACATCGAGAGCAGAGATGGGCGAATCCTCGACTGGCGGTGATTCCAACCCCGTCTCCGTCCTTGGGCGCTCATCGCCACGGGTCCCCTCCGCGGTCGCAGCTCCGTTGCACTCCGCCTCCGCTTCGCTTCGCCTCTCACTCCCTGTCGGCGGACCATCTTGTGCGACTGCCGACCTCTCAAGCCTCGGGTCGCTTGCTGCCTCCGGGGCCGCCAGAGAATCTGGCGTGGACTAGGGGCGTCCCCGACTGAGGGCGCCCCCCGGCCCTCCGACACGGCCCACTCCGGGCTCCCCTTGCGCGCGCCCGGGCGAACGGAGACTCCTGAACTGGCGATCCAAAACAATACAATCAACAAAATTAGGGGGAAAAGGCAGCCACCTGACCGGCTCCGGATGCCTCCGCCCGTCCCCGTGCCTCTCCACGAATCAGCAATCAGCCCGTCTGCGACCGGCACTTGCTGAACTCACTGGCGGGGACACTGAGCCAGCCACCTGACCGGCTTCGTCGGACTCACCCCGTCCCCGTCCCTCTCCACGAATCGGCAATCAGCCCGTCTTACGACCGGCACTTGCCGAACTTCATGGTCAGTGCAGCCAGCCACCCGACCGGCTCCGGCTGCCTCCGCCCGTCTCCACGCTCGGCAGCTCGCCCGTCTGACGACTGGCTGCTGCCGGAGAGGTCAGGCCGGGAGAAGCATCTAAATCCGAGTGAGTGGGAATCCGCCGCCTCCGCCGCACACCCACCAACAGCCAACTGTCGCGACCCAACGGCGGGCCAGTGAGCCCAGCAGCGTCTCAATCCGGGTGGATGGGGAGCCTCCACGATGCAGTTTAGCGCCCAAAACGCTACCATCCTCCCCATGCTTACGCTCCTTCTCTCGCTCGCCCACGCAGCCCCGACCTCGGCCACCATCACCACCGTGATCGACGGCGACTCGTTCATCCTCGACTCTGGCGACCGCATTCAGCTCCGTGGGGTGGTCGCACCGGTTGCTGGGGCGGACTACGGCATCGAGGCGCGGGAGCTGGTGCGGCATCTGGTGGCGGAGGGGGAGGTCTACCTGGCGTACCGACCTGGCGAGGAGCCGGTGAAGCGGGCGAGTGTGCGCACGATGGAGGGTGACCTGGCGATCAGCCTGCTGGAGCAGGGGTTCGCCCACCTCTACATTCTACCTCCCGACAACCTTGACCTCACCATGCTGCTGACCGCTCAGAACGCTGCGCGGGCGGCTGGGCGCGGGATCTGGGGTACGGAGCGGTTCTCTGGTGAGCTGCACATTGTCGAGTTCGTTGCGAATGCTGAGGGGGACGACCGCGAGAACGTCAATGGTGAGTACCTGCGTATCTGCAACACGGGCGTCCGCTCGATGGACTTGAGTGGCTCGACGCTGCGCGACAAGGGCGGGAACCTGTGGGTTCTGCCTCCGATGATTCTCCCGGTTGGGCATACGGTGTTGGTGCACTCTGGTGTGGGTATCAATCAGTCTGATCCAGCCCAGCAGCTCATGATTTACCTGGGCTCTGACCGGCCGATCTGGAACAACACGGAGGATCAGGCAACGCTGACGGACCGTGCTGGAAAGGTCGTGGACGCGGTGAAGCAGTATCGGTGAGTTTCAGGTGTCTGGGAGAATGCATGACGGACACTCGAATTCGAACCGCTCGCCCTGAGGACGTGGCGCTGCTGCCGGACATCGAGCGGGCGGCGGCGCAGCTGTTCGTGGCGGCCGGGATCGGTGGGGTGGTCTCGGTGATGTCGATCGCGGACCTGGAGATTGCGCGGACTGCGGGCGGGCTGCTGGTGGCGGTGGACGATGGCGACGTGCCGGTGGGCTTTGCAGTGGTCAAGACACTCGGGGTGGGGACGCACCTCTGCGAGATGGACGTGCACCCCAACCATGGGCGCCGGGGACTGGGGGGTGCGCTGCTGAGGGCGTGCATTGCCTGGGCAGACGGGCGGCCGGTGACGCTGACGACCTACGCCGACCTGCCGTGGAACGCGCCGTTCTATGCTCGCCATGGGTTTGTGGCGGTGCCGGTGGGGGACTGGGACGACGCGCTGAGGCGGCTGGCTGTGGCGGAGGGGGTGGCGCCGGGCAGCGGGCGGGTGGTGATGCGGCTCAGCTGAGGTTGGACGCACTGAGGTGGGCGACGAGGCGGTCGATCAGCTCGGCCTGGGCGACGTTGATCTTCTCCTTCGCGACGGGCACGAGGAAGAACGCAGCCTTGTCGACCTCCGGGAAGCTCACCATCTTCCCGCTCCCGCGCGGCAGCTCCAGCTCGAAGGTGTTGCTGTCGGGGATGCGCCCGTCGGCCCAGTCGTGTCCGCCCTCAAACGCCCAGCAGTACACCGTCTTGCCGCCCCGCTGCTTGATGCAGCCGAGGTTGGTGCGGGGGCCGGTGGCCGGGATGCCGATCTCCTCGGCGAACTCTCGGACTGCGGTGGCTTCGAGGTCTTCGTCGGGCTCGATCTCGCCCTTGGGGATGCTCCAGGCACCGGCGTCCCTGCTGCGGCCGTAGGGGCCGCCGGGGTGGGCGAGGAAGACTTCAAGGTCGCCGTCGCGGTGGCGGTACATGAGGAGGCCCGCGCTGGTCTTTTTGGACTTTGCCATGGGGGGAGTGTAGTCGCGGTGGGTGGCTACGGCCCCCGCAGGCCCAGCAGGTTGCCCCACGGATCCCGCAGCTTGCACATCCGCAGACCGTCCTCGATGTCCATCGGTCCGCGGTACAGGGTGGCGCCGAGAGATTCGAGGTGCGCACGGGCGGCGTCGAAGTCCGCGACCCGCCAGTCCACCGCGAGGCCCATCGCCCCGGCACCGACCTTCTCATCGGCCTGGACGATCTCCAAGCTGACCCCGGCGAGGCGCAGACACTGGAAGTTGAATTCAGGCAGGGAGACGGGGGTGGCCTCGGGGAAGGCGCGGGCGTACCAGTCGAGGCCAATGATCGGGTCGGGGACGTGGACCATGACGGCGGCGATGCCGGTGACGGTCGGGTAGGCTGGAGGCATGAGCCCTTCTATCCTCGCCCTGCTGCTCGTCGTGGCGATCATCGGGTGGCGGAGCGTGCTGGTGCTGCGGGAGGATGTCTCACCGTTCGCGATGCGGCTGAGCCGGGCACATGCGAACTGTGTGGAGAACCTGCCGGTGTTCGCAGCGATTGTGGTGGTTGCGGGTTTTGCAGAGCGGTTTGCGGTGACGGATCCACTGGCCCCGGTGCTGCTGGCGGCACGGGTGGGGCAGTCGGTGGTTCACCTGGCCTCGACGTCGTACTGGGCGGTGATGGTTCGGTTCGGGCTGTTTGTGGTGCAGGTGGGGATTGGGGTGTGGTGGGG
>JBLHNG010000688.1:0-4772 GCA_047621685.1 Myxococcota bacterium
AAATGGTGGTGCGCCGCAGACCAGCTGCCAGGCCAGGCATCCCAGCGCGTACAGGTCCGTCCAGGGGCCGAACTCCCGCCAGTGTCCCTCGAACTGCTCGGGCGCCATGTACGCCGGGGTGCCGACGATGGTGTTGACCTCCTCCGAGCCACTCCAGGCCAGCCCGAAGTCCGACAGCTTGAGGACACCGCCGACAAACAGCGCGTTGGTCGGCTTGATGTCCCGGTGGATGATCCCCCGGGCGTGGGCGTGGGCCAGGGCGGAGAGGAGGCTGAGGAGCTGTGTCTTGCAGGTCGCCCAGTCCTGTCTTCCGCATCGGGGATGCAGCGAGCCCCCGTCCGCCAGCTCCATCGCCAGCCAGGGGCAGCCGGCCCGGGGATCGGGAGGGAGCATCTCGCCGTGCTCCAGGACCGTGAGCACTCCCGGGTGGCTCAGGCCGGCAGTGGCACGGACTTCGTTGCGGAAGAGCTGGTGGTAGCGGGGATGCCGGGCGCGCTCAGTCGTAAGCACCTTCACGGCAATGGGACGACCCATGTGGGCCGCCCGCCAGACCTCCGCGGTTCCGCCGCGGCCGATGAGCTCACCGAGGACAAAGCCGCCGGGCATGTGCGTTGCCATGGTGTGAGTATAAGTGTCGCGAGCCGCTGCGGGGAGGAACTACCCGGCGCTCTGAGGTGTGAAGGACGGGTCACTGAGTCAGCCGACGTGCGATCTTCTGCGGAGTGGGTGTCAGGCTGGCTCCGCTGGGCAGCCACCTGACCGGCTCCGTCAGACTCCGGCCGCCTCCGTGCCTCTCCCCGACACAGCCGCTCGCCCGTCTTCGACCGGCTGCTGCCGAACTCAGCGTCGGCGAATCAGCGGAGCGACCAGGGCCAGCAGCACAACCATCCACCCCGTCCCGCCCGGAGCATGGCTGCAGCCCGTGACCCACATCTCATCGGACTCGCCACCACCACCGCCGCCGCCGCCGCCGCCGTCAGCGCCGTCTCCGCTGTCGTCGCCACCATCGGGCTCACCACCGCCCGGCTCGCCACCACCATCACCATCACAGTCCGGCGTCGGCAGGGTGTCGCCGATGCTCTCCTCCAGCCAGTCGATCACCGCATCGGGCCGGACGTAGATCCCGCCCCCGCCGCAGTCCCAGGAGGTGTTGTAGCCTCGGGAGGTGATGCCCACGAGGTAGTCGCCGTGGTCGGTGGTGAGGTACAGCGGTCCGCCAGAGTCGCCGTAGCAGGAGTCCACCTCATCGCTGGCCCCTGCGCCCAGCTCTCCGCCGGGGCTGATGTCGCGCACACAGCCGGAGGAGAAGTCGGTGCACTCCGGATCGTCGACGGTGGTGAAGCCCTCCATCAGCGTGGAGTTGTACTGCGTTCCCTGTGGATTCTGGGCGCCGTAGCCGACGACGGTGACCTGAGCGTCCGCGTCGAGGTCCTCCAGGGCGCATCCCCGGGCGATCACTCGGGGCTCGGCGGTGGCATCGGACTCCAGGATGAGCACGGCGAGGTCGAAGGTGCGCTGAGAGTCGGGGTACTCGATGATCTCGGCGACCATGATGCGCTCGCCGCCGCTGGAGTAGTCATTGGTGTTCAGCTTCACTGCGGTGATGCCATCGGCACAGTGACCCGCGCTGAGCACGGCGTTGGGTGCGATGAGCACGCCGGTGCAGCCGACCTGGTTGCCGAAGTAGATCGCGGCGGTGTCCGGCCAGTCACCGGAACTGACCGCGCTGCCACCGACGACGGACTGGGTGGTGCTCGAGGTGGTTGGAGCATCCAGCGCGGCTTCGCTGCCGACGCTCTCCAGTTCCTGGGCCATGGCGGGGGTGGTGATGATCAGGCTGAGCAGCATGGTGTCCTCCGGTGTGGTCTGCCTCGATACACAGCAGGAGTCGTGCCAGCCGATAGTTAAGGTTGGTCCGTGGCAGGGTGTTCCATGGAACGTTCCATCGGAGCGTTCACCCGTGAACGGGTAGGGTAGAATCAGCCCCCGCCCCCCAGCGAACGTGCGATAGAACACCCCGATGCTCCTCCTCCTCACCATCCTGACCGCCGTCGCACAGAGCGACGAAGCCCGCGAGGCGGAGCACGTCCGGCTCAGCGACACGATGCGGCGGTTGGCTGGGCGAAATGCCTGGGACGGGGTCGATCGCAGCTACCGGGAGCTGGAGGAACTCGACCTCCCCCTGACCTACGACGACCACTACCACGGCGCTCAGGCCGCCTGGGCCCAGGGAGACATCGGCAGCACCCGGGTGAGGTTGGAGCGTGCCCTGACGATTGAGTCCGACGAAGAGGTCAAGCGGTGGCTGGCGGAGATCCACAACAGCTACACCACCGTCCAGATCGCTGGCTCCGGTGCGCTCCAGATCGCAGAGGCTCCGTTTGCTGCGGATCAGCGCGCTGCCCTGATCTTCGCTGAGGCGGAGCTGACAGAGTCCGGCGGGTTTTCCGGCATGCTCCCCAACGGCAGCTACACCTTCGGCGAGCACACCTTCGAGCTGTTCCCCGGCTGTCCGGCGGTGGTCATCGGCCGGTCGAAGAAGCCGAAGAAACCAAAGCAGCCAAAGCAGCCGAGAGAGAGCGGCGGCGGGGTGTCTGTTGGTCCGCTTCAGCCGGCCGCCAGCCTCGGCATCGCCCTGACCCGTGCCGGTGAGCCCGGCGGCAGCGACCTCCAGCCCGCAGGCTTTGGCGGACCGGGGCTGCGCCTGGGGCTGGGACCAGAGATGTCGCTCGGAGACGCCCTCGGGGTGAAGGCCGAGGTCGGATACCACAGCCTGTTCGCTTCCGGCAGCCAGCTCCACCTCGGCTATGCCTGGCTCGCCGCCACCTGGGCCCTCTCCGACGGGGACGGCCTCCGCTTCAGTGCGGGTCCGGGGATGGGGCTGGGCCGTGCGAAGACCACCGGGCTCGATCGCACGATGTACGAGGCGTACTGTGCGGACAATCCCGGCGACATCCGCTGTGGATGGGTCGATCTCGCCGCCCTGGACACCGTGCCGCTCGCTGGCTGGGTGCGCACTGCCGGGGTGACCGCCGGGATCATGCGTCCAGGCCGCACGATGGGCAACATGCGCAGCGGGATCGCCTTGCTCGGCGGCGTACAGACCGACACCCACCGCTGGTATCCCTGGGCTGAGCTGGCGATCACCTTCCACGGAGGGGAGTGAGATGCTGTGGCTGCTCATCGGATGCGGTGCGACCTGGGAGGCCCTCGACGGCGACGGCGACGGCATCTCCGTGCTGGAGGGCGACTGCGACGACAGCGATCCGACAGTCAGCGTCGGCGCCAACCAGCTGTGGTACGCCGATGCCGATGGCGATGGCCTCGGCGACCCGGACTCCGCGGTCATGGGGTGCAGTGCGCCGTCTGGCTACGTCGAAGATGGCCAGGACTGCGACGACAGCCGGCTCGACATCTACCCCGGTGCCTCCGAGCTGTGCGACGGACTGGACAACGACTGCGACGGCGTGGTGGACGACAACCCTGCCGACCCGACGATCTACTTCCCCGACGGCGACGAGGACGGCTTCGGCAACGGCGCGGCCTCCATCGCCAGCTGCGAGGCCCCCCTGGGCTACGTCACCGATGGCACGGACTGCGACGACTCCGAGGCCAATGTCTTCCCCGGCTCCACCGCGACCGAGATCCCCTTTGATGGCCTCGACACCGACTGCGATGGCCGCGACTTCTGCACCGACCTGAGCTGCGACGGCCGGCCCGACCTCGTGCTCGCCTATCTCTACGACGGCGACTCCTTCGACCTGTCCGTCAGCCTCTTCCACGGAGACGGCTCCCTGCTCGACCCGGTCCCCGCCGCCCTGAGCGCCGAGCAGACAACGGACACCGTCGTCGCCGACTTCAACGGCGACGGCTACCTCGACATCGCCGCGGCCAACGGCAGCGGTCTCGACGGGATCGTGCTCTCGTCGGTCTACTGGGGCAGCAGCAGCGGCCACACCACCGACAACCGCGAGCAGCTCCTCACCCCTGGTGCTGAGTCGGTCCTGGCCCACGATCTCGACGGCGACGGCCTCCCCGAGCTGATCTTCGCCAGCCACAGCCGCTCGTATGGTCCCGACATCGTCTACGACCTCGACTCCGTCGTCTACTGGGCCTCCTCTTCGGGCTTCCTCGTGCGCGAGCCCAGCCCCCTGCCGACCTCCGGCGCGCTGGGTGTGGCTGCGGCGGACCTGGATGCCGACGGGGCGCAGGACGTCGTCTTCTGCAACCACCGAGACGACTCGTTGGACCCCTTCACCATCTCTTCGGTGATCTACTGGGGCGGGGACTTCAGCAAGTCCACGCGGCTGCCCGTCGACGGCTGTCGCGGCCTGGACATCGCGGACCTCAACGACGACGGCACCCTCGACATCGTCTTCGCCAGCTACCGCGGCGCGGCCTCCTCCACGTCCACTTCGCGGATCTACTGGGGTGACGGCGACCACTTCGCCTCCAAGACCGCCACCGACCTGCCCACCGTCGCCGCTTTCAGCGTTCAGGCCGCCGATCTGGACGGCGATGGCCTCCCCGAGCTGGTGTTCGGCTCGCTGCTCGATGATGTCGAGGGCTTTGCCTACAGCGAGTCCGTCCGGATCTACTGGGGGCAGGCGACGGGCTACAGCACCGATGGAATGACTGAGCTGGAGGCGGCGGGCTCAGAGCGACCGCTCCTCACAGACCTCGACGGCGACGGCCTCCCCGAGATGATCGCCCCTGGCTACGCAGCCGGAACCGACTTCGCACCAGCGAGCTTCATCTACCACGGCAGTACC
>JBLHNG010000689.1:0-4770 GCA_047621685.1 Myxococcota bacterium
CGACGGCGGCTCTGGCAGCGGTGCAGCCTATGTCGTGCTCGGTCCGATCACCGGTACCCACACCCTCTCTGAGATCGGCATCACCCTGGCCGGCGATGCTGGAGACGCCGCCGGGCATTCGGTGGCCGGGGTGGGTGACCTCGACGGCAACGGGCTGGACGATGTGCTCATCGGCGCGCCAGAGAGCAGCATCAGCGCCAGCGAGGCCGGCGCGGCCTACCTCGTGCTCATGGAGGGGCTGTGAGGCTCAAGGGCTCCGCAGGCTCTGACTCCGCAGGTTCTTCCGGCGGACCGAGCAGCCCGATGTCTGCGACCCCGGCCCGCACCGCGGCCATGAAGTCCTCACCGGGATCGACCTTCCGGGTGCGCCGCTTCGTGTCGTGCTCCTGGAAGTAGTCGTGCCCGGCGTGCTCGAAGGCCCGGTACTCGTGGTGGCCGATGAGGTGGGTGATGTCGGGGAAGGACGCCTTGAGGTAGCGCATGAGGGCGATGTTGGCGTCGATCTGGGCCTGGGTCAGCCGGTACTGCTTGCCATCCCCGACGTTCTCCACCCCGATGGCGAGGTGGTTGAGCCCGATGGTGTGTCGGGCGACCCGGTCCGCTTCGATGAGACGGTAGATGGTTCCGTTCCGAGCGACCACAAAGTGCGCGGAGACGTTGAGCGCCTTGGCACCCTTGAGGTCTGGGCGGTGGGGGCGGCGCTCGGGCTGGAACATGTTCCAGGCAGACTTGTGACAGCAGCCGCCGGTCCAGTGCAGCACGACCACCCTCGGCTCCATCCGGGAGTCCGCAGCGGCATCGTCGGTCACCCGCTCCTCCCCGATGTGTGCGGCGAGGTAGGCCTGGGTCAGCTTCTCCCGCTTCTCGGTGTACGGGATGAGCCAGTCGATGAGGTTCTCCGGCGGCTCTGGAGGCGGCTCGGGCTCCGGTTCGGGCTCAGGCAGTGGCTCGGGGGGCGGTGCGTACTGGATGACAGGAGTCTCCGGGGGCGGCTGGGGCTGATCCAGCGGCCGGGGCTCCTGGCACGACAGCAGCAGCGCCGCGATCAATCCGGCACCCCCTCCAGTCCGAGGTCGACGACCTCCGCGCGAACCCTGGCCAGGAAGTCCGCCCCCGGGTCAGGCTTGATGGTCCGGTATGTCGGATCCGTCTCCTGGAAGTAGGGGTGCCCCTCCATGTCCTGGTACTCCATGTGCCCGATGAGGTGAGTGATGGTGGGCCAGGAAGCCGTGAGGTAGCGGACGAGGTCGATGTTGGCGGCGACCTGGGCGTCGGTCAGCGGGTAGCCCTTGTTGCCGCCAGCGTTCTCGATGCCGATGGCGAGGTGGTTGAGTCCGATGACGTGCCGGCCGACTCGATCCTCGGGCATCAGCCGCCAGATCGTGCCGTCGCGGTCGACCACGAAGTGTGCGGAGACATTGAGCGCGCCAGCCCGCTGAAGCTCGGGGCGACCGGGCAGGCGCTCGGGGGAGAAGGTGTTGAACGCCCCCTTGGCGGTGGGACCGGCGGTCCAGTGCAGCACGACCATCCGGGGAACCATCGTGATGTCGGCCTCCAGATCCCCAGTGAGGTGCTGCTCGCCCCAGTGGGTCGCCAGATACAGGCGGGTCATCTCCTTGCGGGCCTCAGAGAACGGGATCGGCTTGTCGATGATGGTGATCTCGGGGATCACCGGCTCGGGCTCAGGTTCGGGCTCCGGCGGCGGGGCTGGCTCCTCGACTGGGGGTGGGGCGATCACCTCCGGGGGCATCGTCGGAGGCAGGGTCGGGTCGGTCGCACAGGCCAGCAGGAGGAACATCATGCCGGCTGCTCTAACAGCCGACGATGCAGCTTTCCCAGGTCAACCCGGTCAAAGTAGCGATTGAGATCGCCCATCCCGTCCAGGGCACTCCCGATCCATTCCCGTCGGACCTCCCCATCGCTGAGCAGGTACTCCTCCACGATCCGCGACCGGTGGACCCCAAGCACCATCAGCACCGCCGCCACCGCGACCCCGGTGCGATCCTTGCCTGATGTGCAGTGCAGCATCACCGGGAGGTCTGCCTCGGCGATCTCAGCGAGCACAGCGCACAGCCAGCGACGCACGCCCCGATCGGCAGTGTCGTAGGTGGACAGGTTGTTGGGCCGGGGGTGGTGGCGGTAGGCGGCGTCGAACCGGGTCGGGTCGGGGCCGCCGCGGAGGTTGATGATCGTCGCGGCGCGATCGATGTCCGCCCAGTCCTCCACAAACGTCAGCTTTCCACCGCGCAGCAGACGACCGGGAGGCAGGCGGTCGTCCCCGAGCACTGCCAGGAAGTCACCGACGTCCCGGTAGTTCACACAGCCCGCGCTGTGGTCGAGGGGCATCTACCGGTTGGCGATGCTCTCGGAGACACCGCGGTTGGCCAGCTCGTCTGCCCGCTCGTTCTCCGGGATGCCGACGTGTCCGGCGATCCAGTGAATTCGCAGCTTGGAGAAGTTGCGCATCTGGGACTTGATCGCGGTGATGATCTCGCGGTTGGCCTTGCCCTTCCAGCCGAGCTGGAGGAGGCCGTGCACGTACTTGGAGTCGGTGAGGATCTCGATTCGCTCATCCCCGCTGACCGCAGCCTCGTCCAGCAGGTCGAGCGCGAGGCCGATGGCCTTCAGCTCGCCGATGTTGTTGGTCCCCCGCCCCAGCGCGAGGTGACGCTCCAGGACCCGGCCGCCAGGAAGCTTGACCACCGCGCCAGCACCAGCGGGACCGGGGTTGCCCTGGCAGGCGCCGTCGGTGAAGCAGACCACGGCATTGCGGTGGAAGCTGGCGACCAGCTCACCAGCAGCGACCTTGGCGGCGGCGGCCTGTGCGGCGGTCCGGGTGCCGGCCTTGCCGAACCCACTGCCCCGGCTCTTGGCGGCCTTCGCCTTGTCTGCATCGACCCCGGCTTCCATGTCAACCACAGGCTCGTCGAGCATCATCACCCCAGACACCCCGGCCCGGTAGATCTTGCTGTTCGCACCGGCGGAGTAGCGGATCGGCATGCGCCCACCCTTCACCACCGGCTTGCCGCTGGCATCGATCTCCACCCACACCTTCTTTCCTTTGAACTGTGCTGGCTTCCAGGGCATCAGACCTCCGAGCAGACGGTGTATCACACCCGGAACGGCTCCCCGGTGGAGTCGGTGAACTCATAGAGGGAGTGGTTGAAGCAGCCTGCGGTGCAGCCGCCGGTATAGAGTCGCTGGCGGTAATTCTGGACTGACGGTGAGCGCCACAGCTCGGTCAGCGGCGTCTCGAACACGTTGCCGACCTTCAGCCCCTCGCCACCCCACACACAGCACGGCAGCAGGTCGCCCTCGTAGGTGACCCCATACTGATCGACGAGCCCGAGGCAGCGGACTGCCCCCCCCGGCAGCTCCCCGGCGTGGTAGTCGAGGCCCTCGGTGTAGAACGCCCGGCGACCGGCGACTGCGGGCTCGGCGGCGGCGATGTGGGCCACGGCCTCCGCCCAGGTCTCACGGTCTTGCGGGGTGGTGATGTAGAGATCCTCGGCGTCGTTGACCGGCCAGAAGTCGTACCCGCAGCCCAGGGCCTTCGCCCGCTCATAGATCGCCACCAGCTCACCGACGTTCTCATTCGTCGCCACCGAGTAGACGCTGGTGGTGATGCCGACCTGCCTCACCCGCTCAATCGCCGCCCAGGTCCGCTTCCAGCAGCCCTTCTGGCCCCGCAGTCGGTCGTGGGTCTCCTCCAGGCCGTCGATGGAGAACGACAGGGAGTCCACCCCGCTGCCAGACAGCTCTGCCCACCGCTTGTCGATGAGGGTGCCGTTGGTGGTGATGTTGACCGCCATCCCCCGGTCCTTCGCTGCGGCGACCGCGGTGAACAGATCAGGGTGGAGGAACGGCTCGCCGCCGGTGATGACCAGGGTCTTGGTGCCGATGGCCGCTGCCTGATCGAGCAGGGTGAGCAGCCGGTCCAGCGGCATGTGGACGTGGCCCTCCCACAGGTCGCAGAACGAGCAGCGGAGGTTGCAGCCGCGGTTGATGAGCAGCAGGAGGGTCAGCGGCTTGGAGGGGATGCGCGGTGGGAGGTGGGCCTCGATGCTGACGGGCAGCCGGGTGTTCCAGTCCGCTCCCCTGCCCTCGCCCCGGTACAGCGCCCCATAGGCCGCGGTCACCGCCGACCAGTCGAACCGTCGAGCGAACCGACTGGCGGCATGGCCCAGGGCGGCCTGTCGTGCTGGATCCGCGAGCAGGTCGAGCACCGCGTCGGCGAACGGGGCGGCGCCGTCGGCGATGATCATCTCCCCGTCGACCTGGATGCCCTCTGCGCCCTTGGCGGTGGAGACGATGGGCTTGCCGGCCGCCATGTACTCCAGCAGCTTCAGCCGGGTGCCGCCGCCAGCGAACAGCGGGCAGATGCAGACGTCTGCCGCGGCGATGTGCTCGGGGAGGTCGTCGACGGAGCCGGTGAACGTGATGGCGGGGTGGGCGTAGTAGGTCGGCGGGTTCATGCCAGCGATGAGGACCCGGAGGTCTGGACGGACTTCGAGCAGCCGGGGCAGCAGGCGCTCGGCGATGAACCGCACCGCCTCGGTGTTGGGCCAGTAGTGCAGGGTGCCGTGGAAGAAGAGCAGCGGGGCGGTGGCGGGGATGGCGTAGCGGTCGCGGATCCCGGTGGCGTCGGCCCGGGAGAACGACGGCACATCGACGCCATGGGGGATGACGGTGACCCGCTCGGCGTCCAGCCCGGCGGCGACCATGCGACGGCGGTCGTCGGTGGAGACCGCGATGACCTCATCGACCACC
>JBLHNG010000690.1:0-4767 GCA_047621685.1 Myxococcota bacterium
GTTTCCACAGGACAACAAGAAGGCAGAGGTGAAGGTCGCGGTCAGCCGCTGCGAGGCACCTGAGCCGCTGAACCTCTGCCTCACGGTCGGAGAGGGGCGCGGCTCGGCCACCTTCTACTCGCACACCGACTGGAACCTCACCACCCCCGACCTCGCCTCCGCTGCAGCCCTGCTCCCGATCGATCCCGACGCAGCCGCCCCGACCTCTGTGCTTGATCTCGACGCCCTGTTCGAGTGATCGAGGCCTTCTACGAGCCCGACGGCGACGCCTTCCGCGCCACCATGTACACCCGAGGACCGTGGGATCGCCGCTTCCAGCATGGCGGACCACCCTCCGCACTGCTCGCCGGAGCGATGGCCCGGTGGGGTGAGGATGCTGAGGCGTACTTCCTGACCCGGGTGAGCATCGAGCTGCTGCGCCCGGTGCCGATCGCCACCCTGACCGTCACCGTGAAGGCCGAGCGCATGGGCCGGAGTGTGCAGCGTCTCTCCGCCACACTCCTCGCAGACGGGGTCGCGCTCCTCTCCGCCACTGGTCTGCGCATCCGGCGCACCCCCATCGCCGCCGAGCCGCTGCCTCCACCCGACCCCTGGCCCGATCCGGACTCCCTGGCCCGGTTCGTCTTCCCGTTCTTCCCCGACGAGACCGGCTACCAGGAGGCCGTCGACCTCGCGATTGCCCATGGGGCGTGGGGGAAGACTCCGGTGGGTTTCTGGGCGCGTCCCCGGGTGCCGCTCATCGCCGGTCGCGTCACCAGCCCCATCGAGCGGCTGATCATCATCGCCGATGCCCAGTCCGGCATGGGCGTACCCCTCGATCCGGCGGACTTCACCTTCGTCAATCCGGATCTCACCGTCTACCTGGAGCGCGAGCCCATCGGCGACTGGCTGGGCTTCGACATCCGCTCCACCGCCAACACCCACGGCTCCGGGATCGCTCAGAGCGCCATCCGGGATCGCTGTGGTCTGATGGCACGCAGCGCGCAGAGCCTCCTGGTCGCGCCGCGGAGAAGAACATGAGCGATGGCGCACAGGTCGGACTGACCGAGAACCGTGCCCGCTGGGACGAGCTGGTCGCACACCACGTCGGCTCCGAATTCTACGACGTCGACGGCTTCCGGTCCGGCCGCGACACCCTCTCCCCCATCGAGCGCGCCGGACTCGGCGACGTCTCCGGAAAGTCCCTGGTCCACCTCCAGTGCCACTTCGGCATGGACAGCCTCTCCTGGGCACGCTCCGGGGCGATCGTGACCGGGGTGGACTTCTCGCCGAAAGCCATCGCTGCCGCCACCGCGCTGTCTCAAGAGATCGCAGTGCCCGCACGGTTCGTGGTGAGCGAGGTCACTGCCGCTTCAGAGGCACTGTCTGGCGAGCAGTTCGACATCGTCTACACCGCCTGGGGCGTGCTCGGCTGGCTGCCGGACCTGTCTGCATGGGCGCACACCGTCGCTGCCCTGCTGCGTCCCGGCGGACAGTTCTTCATCGCCGAGACCCACCCGGTCGCCTGGCTGTTTGACCCCACCAGCGCCGAGCCGACCGACGGGCTGCGGCAGACCTGGGACTACTTCGGCCACGGTCGGAAGTTCAGCGTGGAGTCCGCCGGCAGCTACGCCGCACCGAATGCGCCGATCCAGAATCGTCGAGAGCACGTCTGGATCTACGAGCTGGCCCAGGTCATCACCGCGCTGCTCAACGCCGGGCTCACCCTGACCGCCATCGCCGAGCACGACGCCACCTGCAGCGGCTGCCTGCCGGGCATGACGAAGCGGTCCGACGGGCTGTGGGTGCTGCCCGAGGGTCGCCCCAACCTCCCGCTGAGCTTCACGATCTCCGCCACGAAGGACCGCTGATCGCCACGCTGCCTACTCTCCGGCGAGCAGCGTCTCGACGAGCGCTTCCGCCTGGATCATGCCGCCCTCGTTGCTGCGCCGGAGCTTGATGGTCATGTCGCGGTCGACCACCACGAACATCGGTCGATCCACCACATCGTAGGCCTGGGTGATGGTGTCGTCGGTGTCCCACAGCACGGTGTAGGTTGCGCCGAAGTCTCCCCATGCTTCGAGGTCTTCCGTCTTCTGAACCTCCGCCAACACGGTCATCGTCATGAAGTCGGGGTTGTCTTTGTTGGCCTGGTAGAACTCTTCGATCCCTGGAACCAGGGACTGGCACGATCGTCACGTGAAGCCGGAGAAGTCCAGCATGAGCACCTGCCCGGCGTAGTCGTACAGCTCGTGGGTGGTGCCGTCGGCGTCGACGAGGGCGAAGTTCGTCGCGCAGTCCCCAAGATCGATGCCGACCGTCTTCCCCTCGCAGGGATTGGAATCGGCGATGCCCGAGTCGTCGGTGCCCGAGTCGCCGGTGTCTGTGGTGCCGGTGTCTGTGGTGCCGGTGTCCGTGGGAGTGTCGGTGTCCCCGGAGTCGGTGACTGGATCGTCGGTGTCAGACGGGGTGGTGTCAGACGGGGTGGTGTCAGCCAGGGCGGTCTCGGAGTCGTCTGTGGGTTTGTCACCATCGCAGCCAACAACCAACAGTGCCATCAGGGCCAATGCGCGCATCGTAGTCTCCTCATTGGGGGGATCTCATACCCGGAAACTGACGTGTGGTAGCAGGAAGATCACTGCGGCTTCTTGATCTGCTCCGACTCTGAGAGCCCACCGAGCACCTCGATGTTGATGCCGTCGGACAGGCCGACCGTGATGTCCTGCCGGGTGAACACCTGCTGTGCACCCTCGACCTCGACATAGATCTGCTCGTCCTCGAACTGAAGCACCGCCTCTCGCACTGAGAGCACTGCCGTTCGGGACTCCAGCACGATGTCGGCGTTTGCCGAGACCCCAGCGCGCACAAACACGCCCTCCGGTGCTGAGAGCGCGGCCCGGATCTCGAACTGCACTGCGCCCTCGTTGAGCTCACCCTTGGGCGCGATGTACTCCAGGGTTCCGGCGAAGGTGCGGTCCTTGAAGGCGCCGATGGTGATGTTCAGCGGCATGCCCTCCTGGATGCGGCCGACCTCGGACTCATCGACTGCGCCCTGGAAGATGAGGTCGTCCATGTCCGCGATGGCGGCGATGGTGGTGCCTTCGTTGAAGGTGTTGCTCTCGATGACCGACTCGCCGAGCTTGACCGGCACCGTCAGCACCATGCCGCCCACCGTCGCCCGCACCTCGGTGTTGACGTCCCGCCCGCCTGAAGCCGCGCCCTCTCGGATGAGCCGGAGGTTGTCGGATGCCGCCCGGTGCTCCTGCTGGCGCAGCGCGAAGGCCACCTCGACGCGCTGAAGCTCCGCTGAGGACACCGCTCCATCTCCCGACAGCGCCTGGATCCGCGCCATCGCTGTGCGGGCATCCTCCAGGCTGATCTTCGCCGAGGAGAGTGCTGAGCGGGCGTTGTTCAGCGCGAGGCTGTTGGGGATGATGGCGACTGTGGCGATGAGGTCACCGGCGACGACGGCATCTCCGGGCTCCACCGCGACCGACTCGATGACCCCGGAGACCCGTGGCTTGATGGCGACCTCGTTGCGCGGCACGATCGAGCCGGTGGCGACGGTTTTTTCGACGATGTCGGTGATGAACGCCGTCTCGGTCTCGAAGATGACGTCGGGCACCTGGGAGCGCTCGTAGAGGAACGCGAGGGTGGCGATGAAGGCGATGAGAACGCCAAAGACGACCAAAACAGGGAGGAGCTTCTTCATGGTGGGCTCCGAGTATCATGGGGAGAAAGCGGACACCCCGCAGAGCCTCGGACATTGTGAAGCATCCGGCGCATGCTGAGGTACAGGAAGGTCCTTTGGGCCTGTGGACGGTGGTGAGTGAGCGGGTGTCATGCTGGGGGGTCGCAGGGGGAGCGGCCGCAAGGCGGGCACTCCCGGAGAGAGCTGGCGTAAGGCGGCGAATGGAGGGAGTGCAGCCCCCCTTGAGCGCAGCGTCATAAGCAGGCCGTCAGGCCGGCGTTGGTGCGGAGTGGCCAGAAAAAGCGCGGTGAGACGACGAATAGCCTCAGCTAGCGCTTGAGATGAGCACCCTTCGGAGTCCATCGCCCCGACGCTGCGCATCCGAAGGTGCCGCAGAACAGGTCAGGCAACATCAATGACACCGACTGAAGAAGCGCTCAGCGCCTCAGGACGGAGCCGACGTTGGAATCACCGCCTCACTCCGACGATCCGAGAATCGTGGGTATAGATGTTGCCTGACCTGTTCTGCGGCACCTTCGGATGCGCAGCGTCGGGGCGTTCGGCTCCGAAGGGTGCTCTCTCACCGGATGGTTGAGGTTCGCCATCGTCGATGCCATGCTTTCCCTGGCCGCTCCGCACCAACGCTGACCTTCGGTCCGCTTATGGCGCTGCGCTCAAGGGGGGCTGCACTCCCTCCATTCGCCGCCTTACGTCTGCTCTCTCCGGGAGTGCCCGCCTTGCGGCCGCTCCCCCTGCGACCCCCCAGCATGACACCCGCGCCTGGCCACACGTCGGCTCACTCAGCGACCCGTCCTGTACCACTCAGAGCGCCGGGTAGTTCTCAGAAAACAACCACCGCTAATCCGCCCGCAGCGCCACCACAGGGTGAATCGCCGCCGCCCGAATCGCCGGCAGCAGCCCCGCAAACGCCCCAAGCACCACCAACAGCCCCGCTGCCCCCAGCGCCACCGACAGATCAACCCCAGGCTCCGAGAGCACCTCACTCTCCGGCCCAATCACCCGCGACATCACCTCCAGAAACCCCACCCCACAGACCAGCCCGACGTACCCAGAGGTCATCGTCAGCGCGACAGCCT
>JBLHNG010000691.1:0-4757 GCA_047621685.1 Myxococcota bacterium
CAACAAAAACACACAATACCAAAAACTCGAACAACAAATGACCGACGCTCCCAGCCAGGATCAGCGGCGTGGCCCCCAGCAGAAGGAGACCGGCCTGCTTTGGTGAGCCCCACAGCTTGCCGCCCTCCAGCCAACGAGCCGGGTCGGTCAGGCCAAGTCCGAGGTAGGCCAGCATGATGCCCGGGACGCCGAGGAGGCCCATCAGCGGGTGGATGATCAGGGCGATGGGCAGGTAGAGCTTGAACGCCGGCCAGTACCGATCGCCCCCGGCCGCCAGCAGGCCGACCGCGGTGGTGGGGGAGAAGAAGGTGCGCTCGTGGGCGATGTGCAGCCCGAGCAGCAGGGTGAGGGGACCAATGAAGAGGTCCAGCCCCAGCCGGATCAGCAGCCAGCCGCCGCCGGATCCGTTGTCCACCAGCAGCGTGCCCCCGGCGAGGCCGAGGATGCCGACCGGCAGCAGCAGCACCACAGCCAGACCCAGCAGGTGGTCGAGGGTGGAGGCCGTGGCATCGCGCCAGGCTGTAAACAGGGTCGCGGCAGTGGACATGGTGGGCACCTCACGGGGGCAGGAACGGTCCCCGCGGTGATTAGCTTACACTCGCTCCAGAAACTGAAACGTGTTCTACTTCGCCTCAACCCCGATCAGGAGCAGGCATGACCATCCACTGCACCATCACTGACGGCATCGCCGAGGTGGTGATGGACCGACCGCCGGTCAACGCGCTGCATGTGCAGGGCTGGCTGGACCTCGCAGAGATCTTCCGGCGCATCTCCGCGGACCCGTCCGCCCGTGTCGCGGTGCTGCGGGCTGAGGGGCGGGGGTTCAACGCCGGGGTCGACATCAAGGAGATGCAGAACACTCCGGGATTCTCCGCACTGGTCGGGGCGAATCGGGGATGCTTCGAGGCATTCGCGGCGGTCTATGAGTGTGCGGTCCCAGTGATCGCGGCGGTGCATGGCTACTGCCTCGGTGGGGGCATCGGACTGGTCGGCAACTCCGATGTGATCCTCGCCAGCGACTGCGCGACCTTCGGGCTGCCAGAAGTCGACCGGGGCGCGCTCGGGGCCGCCACCCACCTCGCCCGGCTGGTGCCGCAGCAGAAGATGCGGGCGATGGTCTACACCTGCAAGCCAGCGACCGCTGCCGAGCTTCTGCACTACGGCAGCATCCACGAGGTCGTGCCGAAGTCTGAGCTGCGGGGCGCTGCAATGAGACTCGCCGCGACCATCGCCGCCAAGCCCCCGGCGACCATCCGGGCCGCCAAGCGGTGCCTCAACGGCATCGATCCGGTCGATGTCCATCGAAGCTACCGCTACGAGCAGGGCTTCACCTTTGAGCTGAACCTGATGGGCGAGGGAGACCGCGCCCGAGACGAATTCGTGGGAGAGAAGTGAAGGACAAGACCTGCACCGCTGAGGATGTGGTCGCACAGCTCTCAGACGGCATGACCATCGGCATCGGTGGCTGGGGCTCCCGGCGCAAGCCGATGGCGCTCATCCGGGCGATCCTGCGCTCGTCGCTGTGTGACCTCACCGTCGTCTCCTACGCCGGGCCGGACCTCGGCCTGCTCTGCGCGGCGGGAAAGGTGAAGCGGGCGATCTACGGCTTCGCGAGTCTGGACTCCATCCCGCTGGAGCCCTGGTTCCGTCGGGCGCGTCAGACCGGGCAGATCGAGGCCATTGAGCTGGACGAGGGCATGCTGTGGCTCGGACTCCAGGCGGCGGCCCGTCGGCTCCCGTTCGCGGTGACCCGGGCAGGGCTCGGCAGCGACGTGATGGCGATCAACCCGTGGCTCAAGACGATCCGCTCTCCCTACACCGACACCCCGCCGTGGCTGGGTGAGTCGGGCGAGGGCGAGACCATGGTGGCGATCCCGGCGCTCAAGCTCGACGCCGCGCTCATTCATCTGCACCGCTCAGACTGCGGCGGCAACGCCATCTATCTCAACGCCGATCCCTACTTCGACGACCTGTTCGCCGGGGCCGCGGATCGCTGCTTTGTCTCCTGTGAGCAGGTCGTGCCCACCGCACAGCTGGCTGAGCTGGCCCCGCCCCAGGCGATGCTGGTGAGCCGGATGCAGGTCGCTGGGGTCATCGAGGCACCCGGCGGGGCAGGCTTCACCGAGTGCCTGCCGGACTACCCCCGCGACGAGGCGCTCCAGAAGCGCTACGCCGCGACGGCGAAGGATCCGGCACTGTGGGCGTCGTTTGTGGCCGACTGGGTTGAGGGAGGCACGAAATGATCAGCCGAGAAGAATACTGTGTGGTGGCCTGCGCGGAGGCGTTTCGCGGGGACGGGGAGATCATGGTCAGCCCGATGGGTGCAGTGCCAAAGCGCGCCGCCCTGCTGGCCCGGGCCACCTTCGCTCCGGACATCCTGCTCACCGACGGGGTCGCCGGGCTGGTCTGCGACGAGGGTCTGGAGGGCTGGATGCCCTACCGACGGGTCTTCGAGACGCTGTGGGCCGGTCGCCGCCACGTGATGATGGGTGCGAGCCAGCTCGACGCCCATGGAAACACCAACATCTCGTGTGTCGGTGACTGGGCGAAGCCGAAGGTGCAGCTCCTCGGGGTGCGCGGCGGGCCGGGCAACACCATCAACCACACCACCAGCTACTTCATCCCCCGCCACAACAAGAAGGTGTTTGTGGAGCGGGTCGACATGGTCAGCGGCCTCGGCGCAGATCGGGCGGCGGCGCTGGGGGAGGGAGGACGGTTCTTTGAGATCCGCCGGGTGGTCAGCGACCTCGGGGTGTTTGTCCTGCGCGACAGCAGGCTGTCGGTGCTCTCCCTGCACCCAGGGGTGGAGCTGGCTGAGGTGGTGGAGAAGACCGGGTTTGAGGTTGGTGTTTCTGGTGAGGTTCCAGTGACCCGGGATCCCACCGAGGCCGAGCTGGCGATCCTTCGGGCCTGACCGGTGACCAATGCCCTGCTGGGGGGTCATAGGGGGAGCGGCGAACGCAGTGAGTGCAGCCCCCCTTGAGCAAGCGGAAGGGTCCAGACCGAAGGTCCTGGAGACTTCTGCGCAGCGGCCAGAAAAAGAATGGCGCGGAGGATGGCGGACCTCAGTTCATGGGTGACGAAGGACCCTTCGGAACCAAGCGCCCTGACGCTGAGAAGCCCAAAGGGCGAGCAGAACAGGTCGGCAAACTCAAAAGCAGAGAGGGGCGCATCCTTTGCGTGTGGCGGTACTGCCAACCCCGTCTCCGTCCTTGGGCTGACGGGCGCCCCCGGCTGATGGGCGCCCCCGGCTGAAGGGCGCCCCCGGCTGAAGGGCGCCCCCGGCTGAAGGGCGCCCCCGGCTGAGGGCGACCCCGTCTTACGACCGGCACTTGTCGAACTTCATGGTCAGTGCAGCCAGCGACCACCCGACCGACTCCGGCTGCCTCTGCACCGCTCCCCGGTCCGTCAGCTCGCCTGCTCCCGACCGGCTGCAGCCCCAACTCCATGGCGAGTACGGTGAGCCCCCAGCTTCAAAATCAAGGTGGGTGGGTACTTCAAACTCAGGGCTGGCTGGACAACCTCAGGTGAAGAGAGAACCCGTCAATCCTCGACCACCATCCCGGGAATCCGAACCGTCCCGTTGGACATAAACCCATACGACGGACCCTCAAAGTCCAGCCGACTCGTCTGCACAATGATCGCCACATGCTCATCATCCGGTGCGCAGAAGACCATCACCGGCAGGTAGCCAAAGACACCATCCCGGGTGCGCTTGCCGCTCTCGATGAGCTTCGGCATTCCGGCGTGGCCGACCTCGTACATCTGCAGCTTGAAGCCAGCGTCGGCGATGTACTCGTCGGGGTTGCTGGTGCCGGTCACGGCTGTGGTGAGCCGGAACCATGGCCCGGAGGCCGGCTCCACCACCCAGTCTGCGCTCTTCTCGGTGTTGACCACCGGAGCCTGGTAGTTCGCTGCGGAGATGCCGAACTGCTTGAGGATGTCCCCGCGCAGCATCGCGATGGCTTCTTGAGGGGTGGGGCCGGTGCAGATGTCGGCCTCGACGCGAGGGTAGCGGGTGGTGACCGGCGGGGTGACGTACTGGTCGGTGTCGGCGTTGACCACATGCAGCGTGGCGTGCTCGTCGCAGCTCGCTCCCCCAGAGCCCGGGTAGTACGTCTCAAACGCAAAGACGGTGCTGTCGGCGGACCACCCCCAGAAGCTCAGCCCGTCGATCCGGGCGATGCCGTGGACTGCCTGGACGAATGGTGAGGCCTCGGCATTGGCCTCCTCAGCGGCCTCAGGAGGAACCGGATCGGGAACCTCCGGGACGGCATCGGGTGCCTCGGAAGCGGGGGGTTTGGGTGCGGCGGGGGTGTCGCTGTCGCAGCCGGCGAAGAGAAGGAGGGAGAGGAGCATGAGCGGAGCCTATCGCAGCCCCGGTCGAGCCTGCGGGCTTCGGCATCGAAGAGCGCTCTTGTGTTCGGAATTCCATAGACTTTTGAGCACTACTACCTATAGAGTGCATACTGATCCTCAGTAGAGGACACCAGGCTCCAGGAGACCGCCATGCTCGCTTTCGCGCTCAGCTTCGCCATCAGCAGTGCAAACGCCAACCAGTCCATCTGCAATGTCCAGCTCGACAGCTACGCCGAGGTCGCCGGGGGGGCTGAAGCCACCATCACGAATGCACAGGTCACCAAGGACTTCGCAATCGACTGGCTCCCCCACGGCATCACCGCGACCGACAGCGACGACGCCGTCGCCCTGACTGCCATCACCAACGACAACGGCCCGCTGTACGAGGTCTCCCTGCT
>JBLHNG010000692.1:0-4754 GCA_047621685.1 Myxococcota bacterium
GCAGGTGGTCCGGGGCGCCCCAGGAGAACAGGGGCAGGCCGAAGAGGATGACGACCTGCTCGGCTGAGGGACGCTCAATCGCGATGAGGCGTCGGCGCAGGGTCTTGGGCGGAGGCTCGGGCAGCGACACGCCGACGGGGAGGTCCGCGTAGCGAGCGGCGAGGGCATCGGCGGTGGCCTCAGCATCCACATCGCCGACCACCAGGACCTGGCCCCGCTGCGGCGCGAGGATGCGAGCGTGCAGCTCGCGGAGGTCATCGGCGGTGAGGCTGGCCAGCTCCTCGCTGATGACCGCGGGGTGGCCATAGGGATGGTCGCCGTACAGCGAACGCGCCAGCCAGCCGCCAGCAATGACCGAGGGCTGTGCCCGCTGGTGGCGGTGGACCTGGAGGGCGTTGTCGCGCTCCCGGGTCAGGTGTGCCTCGGGGAACGTGGGCCGCAGCAGGGCCTCGTCGACGAGGTCGAGCAGGGTGTCGGTGTGCTCGGAGAGCCCGGAGATGCCCGCGGAGGTGCTGTCGAGCCCCACCGAGATGCGCAGGCTCGCGCCGAGGTGGTCCAGGGCACTGGCGAGTCCAGCGGAGTCGTAGCGGGCGGTGCCGTGCCGTGCGACCGTGCCGAGGAGTCCCGCTGAGCCGGTCTTGCCCGGCGCTTCCAGGAGGCGTCCGCCCCGCAGCGCCCACCGGATGTGAACCACCGGAAGCCACGGAAGCCGGGCGACCACGATCCGCAGTCCAGACGGCAAAGTCCGGGACACCATCGTGGGCACCTTCCAAGGTGCTGGAGGGCCGCCCTGGGGGGGGAAATCCGGCAACGGCATGATTCAGCCTTCCTCGCCGGGGAGGACCCGCAGCTCGACCCGGGATTCGGGGGTGAGTCCAGTGGTGACGACCCGCTGGACGTCCTCGGCAGTGACCGCAGTGATGGCTGGCAGGTAGCGCTCGTCCCAGTCCGGATCGCCGTAGAATACCATCGCCCGGCCCAGCGACATCGCCATGGCCAGGGGGCTCTCCTGGGCGAACAGCCACGCCGCTCGCAGCTGGTTGTGCGCCCGGGTCAGCTCCGCAACGCTCGGTGGCTCCGAAGCCAGTCGCTCCAGCTCCTCGAAGTACGCCGACACGATCGGATCGAGTCCCGTCGAGGAGACGGCGGAGAGGGAGAACAGCCCCGGCCCCCGACGGGGGTCATGCCCGCCACCGATCTGGAGCGCGACCGGATCCTCAATGACCATGCGGCGGTGGAGCCGGCTGGACGGGCCCCGAAACAGGATCGTCTCGATCAGCTCGTAGACGAAGAAGTCGGGGTGGTTGCAAGGGGGCACGAGGTGGTTGATGAACACCGCGGGCAGCTGCGCGAGGGGATCGTGGATGGTCTCGACGCGAGCGGCGGTTCGGGGCGGCTCGGCGAGGCTGCTTCGGATCTGTGGAGCCGTGGCCGGGTTCTTGATGTCGCCGAAGTACTCCTCGGCCAGCGCCATCGCTTCGTCCGGGTCGAGATCTCCGGCAATGCCGAGGGTGGCGTTGTCTGGTCGATACCAGGTGCGGTGGAATTCGACGGCCTCCTCGAACCGGGCGGCCTCCAGATCCTCGAAGGTGCCAATGACCGGGTGGGAGTACGCCCAGGCGGTGTGGGACAGCTCCGCGAGGCGCAACCCCGCGAGGCCGTAGGGCTGATCGTCGATGACCTGCTTGCGCTCCTCCATCACGGTCTGGCGCTGGTTCTCGAAGTTCTCCGCGCTCAGATCCAGCGCCTGCATCCGGTCGGCCTCCAGCCACAGACCCAGGGCGAGCTGGCTGGAAGGGAGAGCGGCGTAGAAGTTGGTGCGATCCTGGGAGGTCGAGCCGTTCATCTCGCCGCCCCAGGACTGAATGAGCCGCATGTGCTCACCCTTGGCCGCCCGAGCCGATCCCTGGAACATCAGGTGCTCAAAGAGGTGGGCGAATCCGGAGCGCCCGGGGACCTCATCCTTGCTGCCGACGTCGTAATACAACGCGACACCGACCGCAGGTGTGGACGGGATCGACCGCACCGCGATCTGGAGGCCATTATCCAGGGTTCGACGGGTGATGGTTTGACGCTGCACCGCGGCTGGATATCCTGAACCATCAACCCATGCTTGTATTCATCCCCATCGCCCTCGGCGGGACCGTAGAGGTCCAGACCACCACCCCCACCGAGATCCACCTCGATGGGGTGGAGATCCTGCGCACCTATGGTCCATCGACCGCCCTGCTCTCCGACATTCCCGCCGGAAAGCAGGTCTTTATGGTCTACCGGGGTGGAGACGGTGAGCCCATTGAGATCGAAGTCCCTGACACCGGCATGGCACGGATCCGGGTCGGAGAGACCCTCCTGGAGACCGACCAGATCGCCCGCCCCACAGACGGCCCCGCGCCGATCGTGTCGCTGCGCAGTGCAGACGGGCGGGAATTTATCGTGATCATCGACGGACACCGGCTGGGCACCCTCAGCCCGGAGTCCCCGATGCTCCTCGACGGGATCCCCCTGGGCGAGCACACCATCGAGCTGCGCTCCCCAGACCTGCTGGTCATCTGGCTGAGCGGCAGCCTCACCCTCCAGCCCGGCGATGACCTCAAGCTCCAGGTCTCCGAGGGTCGCATGCTGGAGGTCTTCGGGCGCCCGGGGGCCTGGCAGCCAGGGAGCTGAGAACCTGTGATGTTCCTCCGCTCCATCCGGGCGCGCATCCTCTCGCTGTTCCTGCTCTCCGTCGTTGCGTTCGCCGGGGCCATGGGCTCCGGTCTCTCCCAGCTGCGCACCATCGGCGACGGCTTGGAGGCGCTCGACCTCTGCTATCTCCCGATGGCCGGGATCAGCGCGGAGATTGAGGCGATCATGCCGTACATGGAGCGGGACGGGGAGCGGATTGCTATCGAGAATTTCCGCCCCCCCGATGGCCACCGCGTCAAGGCCGCCCTGTACAGCGACAGCATGCAGGAAGCCATCGAGCGCAGCCGGGACGTGGTCAGCGACGCCTGCCAGCACCTCAGTCAACCCGAGGATCGGACCGCCCGGGGGGACCTCGTCACCCACATCAACGCCATCGATGTCGGCCTGACCGCACACGATGAGGCGATGGAGTCCTGGCTGTCCGCCGACGACGAGGACTCCTCCGCTACCCTCGCCCAGCTCCACCAGAAACGCGCCGAGATGAAGCGTCGGACCGGACTCCTCGCGGCCCGCATCGACGGCCGCATCGACACCGTCTCCGACCAGACCCGTCGCGCCCGGGATCGGGCCTACGCCATCAGCGGCGCCCTCGCCGGTCTCGCGATCATCTTCGCCGCAGTGCTCGCCGCGGTCGCCCTGTTCACCCTCCGACCGATCAACTCCCTCATCAAGCAGGTCCAGCGCCTGGGAGCCGGTGACTACACCGATCCCGACGCCATGCCTGACCTCCGTGGAGCCGGCGAGGAGGTCGCGGTGCTGGCCCGGGAGTTTCGGGCGATGGCCGCTGCGGTCGCCGAGCGAGACCGTCGTCTCTCCGAGCGCGCCGCTGCACTCGACACCCTCTCGCTGCGCCTGCGCCAGATCCTCGACACCATCCACGCCGGGCTCGTGGTGGTCGAGGACGGCAGCATCGAGGTCGCCAACCCTGCCGCTGAGTCCACCTGGGGTGTGACCACCAGCGCCCCGCTGCCAGACTGGATGGTCGCCCTGTCGCCGGGACGCCACGAGTCCCTGCCACACAGCGACCGGCAGTACGACATCGAGGTGGTGCGGTTCGGCACCCGGGGCCTGCTCATCGTCGGCGAAGACGTCACCCAGCGCCTGGAGGTTCGACAGCGCCTCGCGAGCGCCGAGCGGCTGGCGGTGGTCGGCCAGATGCTCGCCCAGATCACCCACGAGGTCCGCAACCCCCTCAACGCCATGAGCCTCAACGCCGAGCTGCTCTCCGAGGAAATCGAGACCACCGACGGCCAGGAGATGCTGGAGACCATCACCACCGAGATCCGCCGCCTGGAGAACCTCACCGGCCGCTACCTCACCCTCTCCCGGCGGCGGATCTCAGAGACCACCACTGAGGATCCAGTCGCGATGGTTCGGGAGGTCCTGCGACTGGAGGAGGAGGCGATGCGTCGGTGTGAGGTCGTGGCGACAGTCATCGGAGAGGCGGGAACGCTGGTGGACCTCGACGGCGATGCGATGCGGCGGGCGCTGCGAAACGTGCTGCTGAACGCGGTGGAGGCAGGGGCAACGGCGCTGATCGTGTCGGTGACGCAGGGGGAGAACGAGGTGGTGATCGAGGTGGCGGATGATGGGCCAGGGATGGATGCGCGGGAGAGTCGGCAGGCGTTTGAGCCGTTCTTCACCACAAAGGCTCAGGGAACGGGGCTGGGGCTGGCGATCAGTCGGCAGGAGCTGGAGGAGGTGGGGGGGCGGCTGGAGTGCGAGTCCACCCTCGGCAAGGGCACCCGGTTCTGGCTGATCAGCCCGCTGCGGAAGGGGTTAGCGACGTTCTGAGGTGTGCAGGACGGTCCTTTGAGCCTGCGGTCGGTAGTGAGTGAGCGGGTGTCAGGCTGGGGGGTCGCAGGGGGAGCGACGACTGGAGAGAACCGACGTAAGGCGGTGAATGGAGAGAGTGCAGCCCCCCTTGAGCGCAGCGCCATTAGCGGGCCGATAGGCCAGCGTTGGTGCGAAGTGGCCAGAAAAAGCGTGGCGCCGACGATGGCGAATCTCAACCATCCGGGGAGGGAGGACCCTTCGGAATCGAGAGCCACGAGGCTGAGAGCGCCCCT
>JBLHNG010000693.1:0-4750 GCA_047621685.1 Myxococcota bacterium
CCCCCTTTTTGGGTGTACGTAGGCAGCCACCGGCCAGCTTCGCTCGCCTCCGTTACTCGGCACGGCTGCTGCCGGAGGACAGGCGGAGCCAGCCGGAGGACAGGCGGAGCCAGCCGGAGGACAGGCGGAGGTGAGCCTCCGCCGACGGGGCCGGCCAGAGGTGGGTCTCCGCCGACAGGGCCGGCCAGAGGTGGCCTCCACCGATGGGGCCGGGCCTCCGCCGACGGGGTGGGAAGGCGGAGGCGGCCGAAGGTGGCCGGGTGGTGACCAATTCACCATGCGCTGCTCCGTCCTCAACCTCTTCGGCAGCAGCCGGCCTTCAGGCGGGCGAGCTGCCGTGCCGAGGAGAGGCGCGGTGCGGAGGCGGACGAAGTCGGCCGGAGGCTGCCTACGTACACCCACAACGTCGGGGGGAAAATCCGATCGGGCAACCTCAAGTCGCAGTCCGCCCGGGTGCGCGCAAGGGGACACCGGAGTGGGCCGTGTCGCAGGGCCGGGGGACGCCCTCAGTCCACGCCAGATTCTCTGGCGGGGCCGGAGACAGCAAGCGACCCGAGGCTGGTGACGTCGGCAGTCGCACAAGAGGGGACGCCGACAGGGAGTGCAGCGCGGACCGCGGAGGGGACCCGTGGCGATCAGCACCGGGGGCGCCCTCAGCCCAAGGACGGAGGCGGCCTCAGGCATCTCCATCACCCATCCCCAGCCCCAGCCCCAGCCCCAGTCACCAATTCAACCCTCACTCAACTGTTCCAAGAAAAACATCACCTGCAACATCGCAAACATATCCCGGTTCACCTGCTTCCGAAACCCATGCCCTTCATCATGCGCAACCATCACCCAGACCTCCCCGCCCCCTCCCCTCACCGCTTCCACAATCTGCCTCGCCTCTCCCAGCGGAACCCGCGGATCATTCGCCCCATGCGCCACAAACAGCGCACTCGTGATCTCCTCCGCACGATTCACCGGTGAGATCGCCTCCAGGTGCGCGCGCATCTCCGGATCCCGCTCGTCGCCGTACTCCACCCGCCGCAGGTCCTGGCGGTACGCGCTTGTGCTCTCCAGAAACGTCACGAAGCTTGAGATCCCGACCACATCCACCCCGGCCCGGATCCGATCGCCGTAGTGAACCAGGCTGGCGAGCACCATGTACCCGCCGTAGCTGCCCCCGCTCACCGCGACCCGCTCCCCGTCCAGCTCCGGCTGCGCGTCGATCCAGTCCAGCAGCGCGCCGATGTCCCGCACCGAGTCCTCACGCTTCTCGGCGTTGTCCATCTTCAGCCAGGACTTCCCATACCCATTGCTGCCGCGGACATTGGGGATGATCACCGCAATGTCCTGCTCAGTCGCGAGGTACTGGGTGGTTGGGGAGAAGCCGATGCGGGACTGGGCCTCGGGACCGCCGTGGATCTTCACCACCACCGGAAACGGCCCATCCCCCTCCGGGCGGTAGTAGAACGCCGGGACTGTGAGGCCGTCGAAGCTCGTAAACGCGATCAGCTCCGGCTCGATGAACCGACTGGTGTCCAGCCCACCGACCTCGCTCTCCGTCCACCGGGTGACCGTCTCGTCGGTGAGATCGAGGGTCCAGACATCGCCCACGGAGGTCGCGGTCTCCAGGGTGAAGCCGAGGATGGGCGCGTCACCGGCAAACTGGAGGCCGGAGATGCGGCCGGGGGGAACCATGTCGGTCGCGCGGTGGCTGCCGGTGGCGACATCGAGGATGCGCAGGGAGGAGATGCCACCTTCGTTGACCGTAAACACCAGGGTCTCGCCATCCGGGGAGAGCTGCACCGACTCGACGTTCCAGGGAATCTCTCGGGTCAGCGGGGTCCACACGCCATCGGCGACCGCATACAACTCGACGAACTCCCCTTCCCGGTCCGTGGCGATGAACGCGGTCTGACCGTCAGCAGACAGCACCGCGCTTCGGTAGCTTGCGGGTGGATCTTCCGGGGTCAGCCGGGTCAGCGTTTTAGAGGCGACGTCGAAGGTGTAGAGCCGGGAGTCGGTGATCGAGATGTACTCGCCCAGCAGCAGGGTCTCCCCATCAGCGGACCAGTCCACCGGGAACCACAGCCCATCCACCTCCAGCGTGGGCTCGGCGTCTGGATTGATGGTGCGGCCTTCGGAGAGGTAGAGGTCGCTGTCCCGGCCGTTGCGGGCGTTGTTTGTATAGGCAAAGCGGGTGCCGTCGTCGGTGAACGCCCAGCCACCGTGCCGGCTCTCGCCGTCGGAGAGTCGGGTGGTCTGCCCGTCGGTGAGCTGGAAGATCTGCCAGGTCTCGTCGCCGCCCTCGTCGCTGGAGAAGACGATCGTGTCGCTGTCTCCGGGGACGAGACCGACCCCACGGATCGGCTCGTCGCGGAAGGTGAGCTGGTGACGGGCACCCATCGGGGTGGTGAGACGGTGGATCTGGCTGGACTCGCCAAACCGGGTGGTGATGATGACCTGCTCGCCGTCGTCTGAGATCGCCTGGAGTCGGGCGGAGCGGGTGGAGAGGTAGGGGCGCAGGGCGGCGGTGAGGTCTGCCGGGATCTCGGGCACCCCGTCCAGCTCCAGGGTCTCGACCGGCTCAATCGACTGCGCGGCGACCGGCGCCTCGGGCGGGATGGGATGGGCACAGGCAAGCAGCAGAGACAGCACGGACGACTCCCGGCGCCGGCCTCAGGACAGCTGGCAGGCGCGCAGCAGAGTGTCGGTGAAGTGGTCGGGAGACTCAAGCTGCGGGTAGTGGCCGACCCCGGGCAGCAGGGTGAAGGTCGCGCCGGGGATGAGGGCGACGACAGCGGCCTGGAGGATATCCGGGGTCAGCGGCTGCTCCAGTGCCCCTCCGAGGACGGCGGTGGGTGCCTGGATGTCGGCGAGTCGGTCGGCGAAGTCCGCGGCTCGCCAGGCGTCGAGGCCCTGTATGAACGCTGCGGGGAGCACGCTGGCGGAGTCGGAGATGAGCTGCTCGACGACGGACTCAGCTGGCGGGGCAGCCATCATGGAGCGCAGCACGCTCGCCATGCCAGCCCGATGACCGGCCAGGGATCGGAAGTACGCCACGTCTGCGTCCGACAGCGGCACCCCTCCGGCGGGCACCGGCGAGACCAACACGAGCCGACGGATCAGCGCGGGGTGCTGGGTGGCGAGCAGCTGACAGATGGTGCCGCCCATGGAGTGGCCGACCAGGATCGGCGGCTCGGGGAGCTGTGCGAGGACGCCTGTGAGGTCGTCTGCCCAGCCCTGGAGGGTGTAGCCATCCGCCGGCTTGCTGCTCCAGCCGACTCCGCGGAGATCGAGCGCAATGACTCGCCCCGCGCCGAGAGGCCACCGGCTGAGGACCGAAGACCAGATGTTGCTTGTGGTGCCCCACCCATGGACCAGGACCGTGCGAACCGCCCCCTCTCCCGCGCTTTGGAAGTGAAGGTGATAACCAGACTCCAGGGTGTACTCGTTCTGCTCATCCGCCATGGTGTACACCCCAGAGCAGCACCGGGAAGGGGTGTGCTGTTGTTCAAGGTTTTCATTGATGCCGCCAGTTCGAAGGATACTTCAACCGACGACATGACCAGGAAAGAAACCGTTGGGGCTCTCCACACAACACCTGGAAAACATCCAGAATATCGCCCTGTGTGACTCCCCCGGGTCGCTCCCGAATCTGCTTCGCGAAGTCGCCATGCTCCTCAACGGAGAGGCGGCCTGGCTCTGCCTGACAGCCCTCGAAGAGGTGGTCGCTTCGCGCTCGGAATTCAACCTCCCTCCGCTCATCCCATCCCCCTTCGATGCTGGCGCGCTCGCACACTTCCTCCCCGATCTTCTGGCGGTTGGCATTGGAGATCGAGGCACCCTGCTGGTCACTGGCATCGAAGCCGTCACAGAGCAGCACGCTGAGATCATCGCGGAGCTGGTTCCCTGGATGAGCGCCGCTGCGGCCCTGTACACGGCCCGGAAGCGCAACGAGGAGGCCACAGCCCGCTACCAGGCCCTCCTCTACGCCAACTTCGAGGGGGTCTGCCTCCACCAGGATGGCCTGCTCATCGAGGCCAACCAGGCCCTCGCCGACCTCTACGGCTGCTCCCGTGAGGACCTCCTGGGCATGCACGTCAGCGCCCTGGCCGCCCCGGAGGTCCTCCCTCGGATCAAGGCGATCGTCTCGTCGGGATACGACGGCGCCTATGAGACCGTCGCTTTGCGACACGACGGCACCCGCCTTCCGCTGGAGGCCCGGGGAAAGGCCGCGATCTTCCGAGGACAGCCCGTCCGGGTGGCGGCGTTTCGGGATCTGCGAGAGCGAAAGCGCGCGGAGCAGGAGCTGATCGCTGCCCGAGAGGCCGCTGAGGAAGCCAGCCGGATCAAGACCCGCTTCCTGGGCAACATGAGCCATGAGCTGCGCACTCCGCTGGCCGGAATCATCGGGCTGTCCCGGCTCCTCCTCCAGACGCCACTCTCCGACACCCAGCGCAGCCACATGTCCGTCCTGACCCGAGCCGCGGAGGGGCTGGTGGGGCTGCTGGGCGACCTGCTGGACATCACCCGGATCGAGGAGGACCGCGTCGTGCTGGACCCCCAGCCGTTTGATCTCCCCGAGCTGGTCGAGCAGACCACCCACATCATCCAGCCCGAGGTCACTAGGCGCGGGCTGGAGCTGTCGGTCTCCTGCCCCCCGGATCTCGCGCCGATCTGGGTGGGGGACGCCCGACGCATCCAGCAGATTCTCATCAACCTGCTGTCCAACGCCGTGAAGTTCACGCTTCGGGGTCGGGTG
>JBLHNG010000694.1:0-4743 GCA_047621685.1 Myxococcota bacterium
GCCAACCGCCAACCGCCAACCACCAACCACCAACCCCCAACCGCCAACTACCAACCACCAACCACCAACCACCAACCACCAACCACCAATCTCAACCCACAACCATCAAATGTGCCCTCCCCCTCGCCACCAACCGCTCCTCCCCTTGCCAGACCCTCACCTCCACCGCGACCACCCTTCGCCCCACCCTCAAGAACGTCCCCCGAGCCCAGACATCCGCCAACCCCGCCGGCCGCAAGAAGTCCACCGTCAGCGTGATCGCCCGATACCGCTGACCCACCGCGCCATCCCAGAACGCCTTCATCACCGCGACCGTCTCCACCAGGGAACTCAGCGTCCCCCCATGGAGTGCGGGGACCCCGGGATTGCCCACCAGATGCTCTGAGAACGGAAGCCGGAACATCAGCGCACCGTCTGAATCAAGCAGCGGCTCAAGCCCCAGGAAGCTGGCAAACGGAATCGCCTCACAGAGCAGCACCGGGCGCTGCCCTGCACGGGCTCGGGTCACAATGT
Organism: Myxococcota bacterium; assembly: GCA_047621685.1. Lineage (GTDB taxonomy): Bacteria > Myxococcota_A > UBA796 > UBA796 > UBA796 > JAQXDW01. The sequence goes on from JBLHNG010000694.1 coordinate 514, forward strand.
CGAGGGTGCGGCTCATGACAGCTTCCGGGCGCCGGGCAGGCCGTGGGGGGTGCCGATGGCGAAGGTTGCGGTGCCGACAGCGACGGGATCGTTGGGGTCGTCCTGCCAGGCGGAGCAGCGCACGAAGCCGACCTGGCGGTTGAGCCGGTAGCAGTCCGCCCGGCCCTGGAGTTCCTTCGTGGCGTCGGAGGGCTGGAGGAAGTCGACCCGGAGGTCGAGGGTCGCCATGAACACGGGCTTCTCCAGCGCCATGAACACCGCAGCACCGCAGCAGGAGTCCAGCAACGTGGTGATCACCCCGCCGTGGATGGTGCCGGTGTCGAGATCGCCGATCCAGCGGGGGTCGGGAGGCAGGCGCTGGGTGGCGTGGGCATCTCCGAGGGAGACCAGCGCGATGCCGAGTGCGTTGTTGAATGGAATGTGGGCGGCAAAGGCCCGGTTGAGGGCCTCCAGCTTCGCCACCCGTGGGGCATCGTCGGTGCTCATCGGGTGAACACCATGCCTTCGCTGCAATTGAGCCCCAGCCCCAGCGGGTGGCCCTGGAGGGTCTCGCCAGCGTGGGTCAGGGTGAGGAGGGGGGCGCCCCGGTCGTAGGCGTCGGGGAACATGGAGTCCGGCTCGGCTGCGGCGAAGCTCAGGGTCCAGGTGTTGTCTGCGGTCGGGGTGAGATCGCCGGTGATGCGGGTCATCGTCTGGTAGCCGTCGGCGTGGAGGGTGGCGGTCTGGCCGGTGATCGTGAGGCTGTAGTAGACCGCCACCGGTGTGCCGCCTGTGTTCTCGCCGCACTCCTCCGCGAAGGTCCACGCGCCGTCGATGGCGGGTGCCTCCAGCTGGGGGGCGGGCACCTCTGGCTGCGGGTCGGAGTCGAAGCAGGCGAGCAGGAGCATCAGCATGCCGCCAGCCTAACGTCCCCGGGGTCGGAGCCGGTATCGGCCATGTGCGGGGTCGGCCTCCAGCACTGGCGTCGTCACACACCAGGCCAGCTCTCGCAGGGAGAACCGACGCTCCTGGACGAGCCCCGGCCAGCCCGCTTTGAGGGCAGCGTTGGCGGCGCGGAGTCGGTACCAGGGGATGCGCACGGAGACGTGGTGGGGAATGTGCACGTTGATGTCGCAGATCAGCCACTCGACGATGCGAGGAAACCGGACGGTGTAGGTGGAGCTGAGCTGACCCCGGGCCGAGGTCCAGTCGCCTTCTTCGAACACCAGACTCTGGGGACTGGCGTGGCCAGCGGCGATGATGAACGCACCGAAGATGCCGGCGATGGTTGCCGGGATGCTGTGGAACTTCAGCAGCGCCCACCAGCCACCCAGCGACAGCAGGCCGACGGTGATGGCGAGCTGGCAGGTCAGCATGATGGCGTTGGAGACGAGCAGCGCCCGGCGCTCCCGTGCATAGCGATCCTCGCCGATGACCCCTCGGACCATCACCCCACGACGCAGGGTGTTCCAGCCGATCCACAGGAAGATCCCAAGCGGCAGCGCGTAGCCGAGCCGGATGATCGCATCCTCCCGCCACGTCCGCTCTGCCAGCTCGGCCTCGGTCTGGAGGTAGGCACCCCAGTCGACTTCCTGACCCCGCAGCTGGGTGAAGGCGTGGTGGTGGTTGTGGGTCAGCCGCCAGGTGTGGAAGCCGTTGACCATCGGCGACATCACCGCGTAGCCGATGAGCGTGTTGAGCCAGCGGTGTCGGGAGAACGACCCATGCCCGCAGTCGTGTCCGATGACGAACAGCCCCACCAGCACCAGCCCATACAGCGACCACACCCCGATCAGCGCCAGCCACTCTGCCGGTCCGGTCTCAGCAGGATCGATGGCGAGCTGACTGAGCAGCCACAGGCAGCCGGCTGCGGTGAGGCAGACCCGGGCCAGCGCAGCCCAGGAGCGGACTTCGGAGGGCGCCAGCAGTGCCGTCGGGATCGCGGCGCGGACCTGGGAGAGGGTCAGCCCCTCTGCACGGACCCGATCATCGACCGACTCCGATGTGACGTCCTCAGACATGGCCTCAGCAGACATGGCCTCACCATGACTCACCCAGCGGCGGACAGCCAGCACGCTACAGTGAGGGATGCTCCTTTTGATCCTCTCCGCCCTCGCAGCGCCCCCCATCAGTCGAGCGGTCGATTCGATGGGATACACCGAGCGGATCACGCAGGGGGAGGCCGAGATTATCGGCTTCTACCCGGTGCTGTCCGGCGTCCCCGGCATCATCCCCGAGGTCGCAGTGCCCCTGCTGCGGTTCTCCGATGTGCCTGAGGTCGGCGACACCGTGGCACTGCATGTCGCCCGCTCTCCGATCATTGAGGCGCACTGGCCAGAGCTGATGATCCTGCGCGGAATCCACGACACGACGTACTTCGAGTACCCCCGGCTGGCCTCGATGGTGGTGGTTGCTGACGGCGCTCCCCACCGGGTGACCGAGTGGATCTTCCGCCACGATGGCTGGCCGGCGTTCCTGGACGCCTTCGAGGGGGCAGACCTCGGGGACGATGCTGTGGACGTGGCGACCGCACTCGGAGCATTGCTCCAGCCGATGGCGGATCCGGCTGGCATCCACCCCGCACCGCTCGTCCCCCGGGAGGTGCCCGGCGGGCTGGAGGTCACCCTGTCTGCCTCGCCCAATTGGCTGATCGTGCTCGTCATGCGGCTGAATGAGGGTAGAATCACTGACCTGTCGATTGACCAGCACAGGCCAGAGACGCCCTGATTCCGAGGCTCCCCCATGCTCATTCTCGCCCTGATGGGCTTTGCTCCCCCCGAGCAGGCCATTCCCCATGGTCCGCCCGCTCCGCACCTCGACCGCCACCCCGGCTGGCAGGCCCACCGCTCCGCACAGGCCGACTGGCGACGGTTCCGGGCAGCCCGGGGAGACTGGGTGGTGCGCTGGGATCCCCGCAACGCCACCCCGCGCTTCCTGCTCGCCCCTGGCACCCCCCTCGATCAGCTGTCGGCAGTGCTCCAGGACGTCGCCGGGCTGGCTCGGGTGCCCGTCGGTGAGCTGAGCCTCTCCCATGCGGTGACTCGCGGCGACCGGCAGCTCTTCGTCTACACCCGCACCTGGCGGGGAGCGGTGGTGGAGGGCGACGAGGTCCTCATCATCGCTCAGGATGGCAAGATCGCCGGGGTGAGGGTCCAGCTCACCCCCGTCCGCCTGCCTGTGACCCCCCGTGCCGGTGAGGTGGTGTTTGTCGATGACGAAGGCCGTCCCTGGCTGACGACCCGGCAGACCGACGGGCCGGATGTGGTCTACCGGGACCGTGCTGGCGGAGAGGTCCACCGCTACGACACCCGGCTGTACTCCGACGTCTTCGTCTCCCATGAGGCCCGCACCGTGGGCGACGCCATCGTGGAGAGCCCGGCGCGCAACATCGCGATCGAGGACGGCGACGGCAACCTCGTCTACACCGACGCCGACGGTAGTCACAGCCTCTCGGGCACCCTCTCCGCCGTCCTGACCGGCCCGGAGCTTGCTGTGACCACCGGCAGCGGGGAGGAGATCAGCAAGGACGGCACTGGCGATCTGCTGTTCGCCGGCGGCACCGACATGCCCCTGTCTGCCGGAACCGTGCAGCACCACTTCCACGTCGTCTGGGACTGGCTCAAGGTGCGCTGGCCGGACCACCCCTGGCTCTCCGAGCAGGTCCCCGCCACTGTCGAGGCCCGGGGCGGCACCTGCAACGCCTACTACACCGGCGGTACGATCACGTTCCTCCCGGCCAACGCCCCGAGCTGCAACAACTTCGGCCAGATCGCCGACGTGGTCTACCACGAGGTCGGCCACGGCATCCACGACTACATCCGGGTCGCCGGGACCTTCGCCAGCGACGTCTCCGAGGGCTCTGCGGACTACATCTCCGCCACCATCCTCAACGACCCCATCCTCGCCCCCAACGCTCGCCCCGACGGCAGCTTCATCCGCGAGATCGAGACCGACAAGGTCTACCCCGACGATGTCACCGGCGAGGTCCACGCCGACGGGCTCATCTGGGCGAGCTTCCTGTGGAACCTCCGGGAGCAGTGGCAGGTCACCTACGGCGAGGAAGACGGCGTCGAGATGGCCGACCTCATCCTGCTCGGTGCCCTGGAGCTGGGGCCGACCCTGACCGACCTCTCCGAGGCGGTGCTGCTGGCGGACGACGACGACGGCGATGTCACCAACGGCACCCCCCACGACTGCGAGCTGATCGACCTGCTCAACCAGCACGGCATCGGGCCAGGCACCGTCGGGGTG
>JBLHNG010000695.1:0-4741 GCA_047621685.1 Myxococcota bacterium
CGCACCTGGATGAGGTGAGACTGGCCAGGGAGCAGGGCCTCGCCGTCGAGGACTGAGAGCACTGCCATGACCTCTGACGTGCCGACCAGCAGCCGCACCCGGCTGTCGTGGGGGATCTCGGGGACCTCGGCGAGGTGGTGGTAGCGGGCGTCGAGGATGTGGGCGGGGGGCAGGGCGTCGGGGAGGGCGAGGGTCATGCCCCGGGCGAGGTCTTCGCGCTCGATGCCGGCGAGGTTGATCGCGGTTCGCTGACCGGAGAGCGCCTGATTCACCGAGACCCCGTGGACCTGGATGCCCCGGATCCGCGCTCGGGTGCCCTCTGGCAGAATCACCACCTCGGTGCCGTCGGCGATGCTGCCAGAGCGGGTGGTGCCGGTGATGACGGTGCCGAACCCGCGGCGGACGAACGCCCGATCGATCGGGAGACGGAACGGGCTGTCGTTGTCCTGGATGCGTGGCGTGAGGGCCTCAAGTGCGATGAGGATCTCCTCGATTCCGGCCGCTTCTGGCCCGGCGGAGGTCAGCAGGATCGGCGCACCCTCCAGCGGGGTGCCCTCCAGCGCTTCCTCGACATCCATCTGGGCCAGCTCCAGCATCTCCTCGTCGACCAGGTCGGTCATGGTCAGGGCGATGATGCCCTGGTTGACCCCGAGCAGCTCCAGGATCGCGAGGTGCTCCCGAGTCTGCGGCATGACCCCCTCGACCGCTGAGACACACAGAAGCGCCGCATCCATGCCGGTCGCTCCAGAGATCATCGTGCGGACGAGGCGCTCATGGCCGGGCACGTCGATGAACGAGATGGTGCGTCCGCTGTCGAGGGCGAGGTGGGTGAAGCCCAGGGCGATGGTGATCCCCCGCTCCCGTTCCTCGGGCAGCCGGTCGAGGTTTACGCCGGTGATCGCCTGGATGAGGCTGGTCTTTCCATGGTCGATGTGACCAGCGGTGCCGATGATGAGGTGCTCAGACATACGACTCCTTATACCGAACCGCTGCCCGGGTCCGTTCCAGGACGGTATGCTGCGGTGCATGAAGCTGAGCTGTCCCAAGTGCAGCGCGCCGGCCCGGCCACGACCGGTGCTGAAGCTGCGGTGTCGGAAGTGCGGTCACCGCTGGAGCCGGGTCCTGGCGGGCGGGATCGCCTTTGAGCTGCAGCGCACCGAGGGAGACGAGGTCATCGGCCCCATCGACCGCAGTCGCATCCGAGAGATGCTCTATGCGGGGGAGCTGACGGGGCGGGAGCGGGTGCGCCTGCCGGGCTCTGATGGCGGCTGGCGTCCGGTGGCGGCCTGTGAGGAGCTGTCGGAAGTTCTCGAATTGCTGGAGATTCAGGCCCCCCGAGATCACCGCATCCAGGGCTGGCAGTCTCAGTCTCAGCCTCAGTCTCCCAAGCCCCAGCCCCTGAGGTCTGAGTCTCAGCCGGTCACGACTCCCGCACCGACGACCCCAGCGCCTTCTGGTCGGCCCATCGGCCTGATCCTCGGCGGGGTCGTGCTGATCGTGATCGCACTCGCCGCGTTTATGCTGTGGTCGTGAGCCGCCGGAAGACCTCTTCGAGATCGGTCTTCTCTCGGGACAGCTCCAGCAGCACCATTTTCTGATCGACGGCGAGCTGGAACAGCGCGGGGCGGACATCAGAGGAGGCGAGGACCTCGAAGCTGTAGAGCGTCGGGTCGGTGTCTTTCTGCGGCATGACCCGCTCCACCCCGTCGATGGCCTTGAGCCAGTCGGCGACGGCTTCTGGTGAGGGCACCACCTGCCCCGGTGCGTAGGTGACCTGGACGAGCAGGCCGCCCTGAGTGCGGGTGATGACGTCGTCGGTGGCGCCATCGGCGACCAGGGTGCCCCGGTTGATGATGACCACCCGGTCGCAGGTCGCCTGGACCTCGGAGAGGATGTGGGTGGAGAGGATGACGGTCTTGCTGCGACCGATCTCTCGGATGAGGTTCCGGATCTCGACGATCTGGTTCGGGTCGAGGCCGGTGGTGGGCTCGTCGAGGATGAGGATGCTCGGGCTGTGCAGCAGCGCCTGGGCCAGCCCGACCCGCTGACGGTAGCCCTTGGACAGCTCCCGGACAGCCTGCTTGAGCCGGTCCTGGATGGCGCACTGATCGGCGACCTTGTCGATCGCCCGGGCGCGGCTGGCGGTGCCCAGCTTTCGGATGCGGCCGATGTAGTCGAGATAGTCCGCCACCCGCATGTCCGGGTAGATCGGTGCGTTCTCTGGCAGGTAGCCGATCTTCTCCTGGGCTGCGATGGGGTTGGTGAGCACATCGATGCCGTGGATGGCGGTGGAGCCCTGAGTCGGGGAGAGGAACCCGGTCAGGATCTTCATCGCCGTGCTCTTTCCAGCACCATTGGGACCGAGAAAGCCAACAACCTCACCCTCGTTGACCGAGAAGCTGATCCCGCGAAGGGCGATGTGGTTGCCGTAGGACTTGTGGAGGTTCTTCATCTCGATGGCAGACATGGAGATCGCTTAATCCAGGCAGGTTATCTCTGCCCGTTCATGGGAGAGTACCGATGGCCTCGATGACGGATGTAGAGAGTCGGCTGCTTGGCAAAGTGATTCGGGCCAGCAAGGACTTCAAGATGATCGAGCCCAACGATCGGATCATGGTGTGCATGTCGGGCGGCAAGGACTCCTACGCCATGCTCCACCTCATGCGTCTGGTTCAGAAGCGGGTTCCGTTCAGCTTTGAGATGATCGCCGTCAACCTCGATCAGGGACACCCCGGCTTTCCTGGCCACGTGCTGGAGAACTACTTCCGCGAGCAGGGCGATGAATTCAAGATGCTCAAGCGGAACACCTACGCCATCGTCCTGGAGAAGATCCCCGAGGGCAAGACGTACTGCTCGCTGTGTTCTCGGCTGCGGCGGGGGATTCTATACAGTGCCGCAGTGGAGCTGGGATGCACCAAGATCGCGCTGGGGCATCACCAGGACGACATCATCGAGACGCTGATGCTCAACCTCCTCTACTCCGGCCAGCTCAAGGCCATGCCGCCCCGGCTGCGGAGCGATGACGGCCGCAACACCGTGATTCGTCCGCTGTCGTACTGCTCGGAGGACGCGCTCCGCGAGCTGTCCGAGCAGCAGCAGTTCCCGATCATCCCCTGCGACCTGTGCGGCTCTCAGGAGAACCTCCAGCGTCAGCAGGTCAAGCGGATGATCACCGACCTGAACACCGCCAACCCCAATGTGCGGGGGAGCATGTTTGCCGCGCTGCGGAATGTACGACCCAGCCACCTCTTGGATGCTTCACTGCGCGAGGCGATGGGGCTGGATGGGATCACCGGGGAGGATGTGTCGCTGGTGAAGCTGGGCTGAGGTTGGCAGAGCCCGGCCCGGTGGGGCCACGCGTGCTCTGGCAATACAGAAGCTGCCAGAAGAAGACACACCACCCGGGGAGGGTGGTGTGTGGTTTCGAGCGTCTCAGTGAGGAAAAACCTCACTGATTCAGCCATCTTGTCGCTGAGAACGCTCGCAACAGCACGGTGTGCTGAAGCGTCACGCTCTCACTATGGCGTCAGCCACTCAATCTCGATCGTGTAGTCAAACGAACCGGCGTCGCCCGACCAGGGCAACAGCGCAATGTAGTACGTCTCCCCCGGCTCCAGGTACAGCCCTGCCTCGCTCACCAGCAGCGACTCCGGGTTGACATCCGCGGTCGTCCAGCCTGCCGCCCAGATCTCCCCGGCACCATCATAGAAGTGGAAGTCCAGGTTGGTGTTCGGATCCCCCCAGGACGCGACCATGTAGGCATCGAGCGTCTCGGGAACAGTCAGCGCGAACGCCTCGTGCTCACCAACCCACTCGCCGGTTCCGTCGTACTCGAAGGTGCCGGTGATGACATCGACGTAGCCGGCACCGGTTGCCTCGGGGAGCACCTGAGCGCCCGTGCCCGAGACCGTGTACCCGTCACCAACATCGTCGAAGTTGTTCGGCTCCACCGCCTGCTCGCTCCAGCCATACAGCTTCGGCTGGATGGTGTCGCAGGAGACGGTGTCTGCGGTGATCCCGCGGTTGGTGGAGTTGGTGCCGATGAAGCCGTCGGGCAGGTCCTCGTTGGTCGCGCCGCTGAGCGAGACGGACACGGAGCTGGAGGAGTACAGGGTGCCCGCGGTCAGCCCGGCGTTGAGCGAGGCGAAGTTGCCAGCGAACAGGTAGACCTCGGAGAGGTCCGCCTTGATGGCGATGGTCGGGAAGGGCTCTTCCGCGGAGGGGTCCTGATCGTAGTCATAGACCGAGGTGGCCTCAGCGGCCTCCACGCAGGCAGCGTCGTCCGGCGCGCACTCTGTGGAGGCGTAGACGTAGGTGATCTCGTAGTCGCCCTCCCAGGTGTAGGTCTCCGCGTCGAGCGTCAGGGTCGGGACATCCGAGCCGCCGACCGGGTTGCCCTTCTCCGCGAAGGTGGCCCCCTGGTAGGCGCCGATCATGAAGGTCTGCTCGTTGGGGTCGAGGCCGTCGATGACCAGCTCGTAGGTGTCGATGTCGCCGCTGTTCTTCATGCCCGCGACCACCACGACGTAGTTGGTGCCGCCGATGACGTCCGCGCTCAGTGAGAAGTTGCCGTAGGAGCCCTCCGAGGTGGCCTCCGTGATGAGCGCGGGATCGACGGTGGTGACCTCCTCCTTGGTCTTCGGGTCGGTGACGGTGGTGTAGGTCAGGTCATCGACGTCGTAGACGGCCATGTGCCAGGAGACGATCTCATCGGGGATGCCGCCCGTGTCGAGATTTTCGA
>JBLHNG010000696.1:0-4741 GCA_047621685.1 Myxococcota bacterium
CCCTCAGTACCCAAAAACAGAACCAATCCGCTGCACTGTCGGTGCAGACTGGCTTTTCAGCCAACCAGCCCCCTCAGTGCCCCGACAGTACCCCGAAAACAGGCCGAGCCCCCATTGCACCGGAGTGCAGCGGGATTTCCAGCCCCACAGCCGCGATGAAATGCCTGCCCAACTTTCGCTGCACTGTTGGTGCAGGCTTTGTTTTCGTCGAATCGACCACCGGTTCCCTCACGGTTGAACCTGGGCTGCACTGGTCCTGATTTTCCAGTGCTAAAAAAGTCCTCCCGACCGCCCACAGACGCCCATAAGTTGAAAGTCGTATTGCACCGGTCGGATCGCCGGGGCCTCGGAGCCTCCGGGGAGAGGTGCGTCCGCCCTCAACCAAGGAGCCATCGATGGCCAACACCGCTCTCCAACAGGTCATGAACGGGAACAAGGACATCAAGTCCCTCACCGAGAATCAGGCCAAGTCCGCCCTCGCCGCCGCGACCGGCACCATCTCCAAGACCAAGAAGGCTGCGGCCTCCATCAAGGCCCACGGCGGCGCGACCGTCTCCATGGTCCTGCACAGCGCAGAGACGACTGGCACCATCTTCATGGCGTCTATGGCCGAGGGCTTTGCCATCGCCAAGGGCAAGAGCCTCAAGGTCGGCCCCGTCGATCTGCGCATCATCACCGGCCTCCCCCTCATGGGCTGGGGCCTCGTTGACTGTCTGCGCGGAAAGGGCGGCGGTCACCAGCTCGCCCTCGGCACCGGCCTCATCGGCTCGGCCACCGCATCCCTCGGACTCCAAGCCGGTCAGGCCCTCGCGGAGAAGCGCGGTGCAAACGGCAAGGCCGACGCTGCTGCCCCCGCGCCCCACCAGGTCACCGAAGACCCGGGCCTCAGCATCGCCCTGACCCCGACCACCGAGGGTTCCCGCGAGATTCACCTCGACGGCAACCGCCGCAAGAAGAAGCGCAAGCTTCGCCAGAACGCCTGAGCCCGCCTCTTCGCATTCGCACCATTCACCGCTGAGCCTCACCCGCCCAGCACCCGCTTGACCCCCAATCAACACCATCCATTGAGGAGGACGCATGTCCCTTCAGCGACTCGGTAAGGCCGTGACCTACCGCGACACCAAGACCGGGGGCCTGGTCACTGACCTCGACTCCATCCACCGCACCGACGCCCTGGAAGGGGACGTGGGTGACTTCGGCGGCGACTTCGACGAGTTCGGAGACGACGACTCCAGCGACGACGACGACTCCGACGAGGACTTCGGTGACGACGACTCGGACGAGGACTTCGGTGACGACTCTGACGATGACGACGAGATCGGGGCAACCCGGGGCCGGAAGCGCCGCAAGTCCCGCCGCCAGGGTCGCCGCTCCAAGCGCAAGGGTCGCCGCAGTGCCCGCAAGTCCCGCCGCAGTGGAGGCAGCAAGGTGCCTGCTCAGAAGACCATCCTGTCGGGCTCTGCGACCAGCACCGCCATCGGCGCGGTCACGATCACCATCATCCCGGGCCACAAGTTCAAGGCCAATGACATCGTGTTCAACGGCTCATCCAGCAACGCGACCGTGACCTCGATCACCTTCGGCGACAACCTCATCTGGAACAACGCCAGCGGCATCGACGTGTCCGTTCTCTCGACCACCAGCTTCATCCGCGGGCTGATCCAGGGTGCCAAGGCCGTCCCGGGTGTGCCCATCGTCATCAACGGCACCATCGCCGTTGCCAACGACACGCTGAAGGCGGCTCTGTTCGGGACCAAGCCCGGTCGCCCCTGCTGATCGGGTAGACGATGCTCACCTCCCAGGTACTCTCCCTCGCGTCATGGAACGGCATCGACGATCTCGTCTTCCAGACGTTGCTGACAGGCCAGGACGGCAATTGCAGTCGGGAGTCCCGGGGGAAGTGGCGCATTGTCGAGCTGGTCAGTCAGTCCGGCCAGCCCTTCGACGCAGAGCTGAGATGGACCGCTGGTAACGGCGGGAACCTCAAGGCGCTGGTCACGGTGTCCCGGGCGACTCGGGTGGGGTTGTTCTGCCTCTCCCTCGATGTCCGGGTCGCCAACCTCGATGATGCGATCAACGTCGTCAGCGGGGTGGTTGCCCCCGCCAGAACCTTCGTGCAGACCCACAATCAGTACGAGGTCCGAAGCGGCGGTGGCAGTGGGGGCAGCAAGGTGGGCACCACCTACCCCGTTGAGATCCCGATCCCACCGTTCGCAGACCGACTGCACTTCTACGTCACCGACTACGCGAACCGCTCGTCATGGGCCATCGCGGTGACCGACGCTCAGGGCACCCTCCGCAGCTACACCACCGCCGACACCATCCCCGACTCCGGTCTCTATATCGGCGGGGCCGGGAAGATCGAGGTGTACGACAGCGCACAGGTCGGCGAATGGCGCGCGGTCTTCTCCCTCTCCATCTGATTTTCCCCGAGGTCCATCATGGGCAACCTCTCTCGTTCCTCCAAGGTCATCCACCTCCAGGCCGCTGGTGTCACCGCATCGCTCAACGGTGCGACCAAGGCCCTCCGTCCGGGCAACGACGACGTTCCCGACTTCAACCAGACCTTCGCCGTCGTCTTCAACTCCACGGTGGCGGGTAGTACCACCCCGAGCCTCACCGTGAAGCTCCAGACGAGCTGGGACAACGCCAACTGGGTCGATGTGGTCGCCGCCACCGCCATGACCGCCGACGGCTCGGCCATGGAGTACAAGGCCATCGCCGCCGTCCACCTCGGCCCGTTCGTTCGGGCTGCTGCGGTCATCACCGGCACGCTGACCTACACCGGCAATGTCACCCTCGTCAGCAACGCCCACTTCACCGTCGCGACGGTCGCCTGATCCCATGCGTATCGTGGTCAAGCTGGCATTTGATGAAGGTGGCGCGGTTCGCCTGTTGAACTGGCTGGCCCAAGAGAACGCTCGGATCCTGGAAGCTCGCCGGGATGTGCCGCTGCTCTACGAGTCTGGGGTCATCTACCGTCGCGAGCAGGTCGAGACCTGGGGCGATGTGCTCAACACGCTGGCCCAGGGATGGGAAGACTGCGATGCCCTGTCCGCCTGGCGGGCTGGGGAGCTGATGGCCCGGGGCTACAAGGCCCTCTCCCCCGAAGACGGGGGCTACCGGGTCGCGAAACGAAAGCGCATCCAGAGCCTCCCTGCCCAGGTCTTCCTGCGGACCCGCGCACCGGTCGGTCGCACCGGCCTCTACCACTGCCTCGTTCGCTACCGCGTCGGCAACCTCTGGTATCGCGACGACCCCTCTGCCCGCCTCGGCATGTACGGCCCTGACCGGCTCGAAAACCCATGGGGCGATCGCCCCGAAACAGCACCCCGAGGTGAGATGTGAAGCTCCAAAGAACCAACCCCCTACGCGAAGAAATCGCCCTCTCTGGCGAGGACTTCGGAGATGACAACATCGGTCGTGGACGCGGCGGACGCGGCGGTCGCGGTGGTAGAGGCCGACGCGGCCCTGCCCGTAGTCGCGGTGGCCGTGGTGGTGGAGGTCGTGGTCGCGGTCGCCGTCCCCGCGAGGATGAGGAGACGGAGGACGAGGAAGAACTGGCGGGTCGCAAGCAACGCAAGAGTCGCCAGAAGCTCCGCAAGAAGCAGCGTGGCAAGCGCCAGGGACTCCGCTCCAAGCAGAAGCTCTCCAAGCACCGCCGCAAGTCCAAGTCTCTGCGTCCCGGGAAGCGTGGGGGTCGCCGTGGGGGTCAGTCCTCGCGTGGACCGGGGCGCTCTCCATCCAAGAGCCGATCCCGCAACGCCGATCGCAGCGGCATGCCCGGCTCCGACATCGAGCAGGCACTCGACAGCGCTGAGGAGGAAGTGAACGAGCTGCCCGTCGCGGATGAGTGGGAGGACGCCGCGGACGACTGGGAGGACGAAGAAGGCGACTGGGACGACGAAGACGAAGGCGAGGACGACGACTGGGACGACCTCGATGAGATGGAGGACGACGCCCTGGAGGGCACCTACGCCGAGCTGGGTGCCGCTGTCGATGTCGGCAAGATCAGCCGAGAAGACGCCCGACGCATCTTCGCCAACGTCACGAAGAACATCCAGGCGAAGCGGCAGGCCATCCAGAACCGCCGCGACACCACGCCCCGTCGTCAGCCCACGCCAACCGCCCCCCGCAACGACGGGTGGGGTCCGGTGGCGCAGCTGGGCACCAACGTCCGCATCCAGGCCGGCAACGGCCACCGGGCTGCGGTGATGGAGCTGCGTCCCGGCATGTGGATCGTGGCGGATGTGCGCAGCCAGGCTGTCCTGCCCGCTACGGAAGGCGGCATCGGTTTCGCCATCCTCCCCGCACTCATGGCCCGCGCCGGGGTCAACGCCCTGCGCCGCGTCATCAAGAAGCGCGCCGAGAACGGTGGCGGTGGTGGCGGGGGTCGGCTGTGGAAGCGCAACGAGCGCAACAACCCGGTCCTCAACCCGCCCACACAGCCCCAGCTCGCACCGATGTCCCAGCCGCTCCAGCTCGCTGGACCCATCGCGGACAACATCGGCCACTGCTGCTCGTGGGCGCGCAAGGAGGACCTGTAAGATGCCGTCCCAGACCCCCACATGGGCCGATGTCCGGCGGGCCTGGACTTCCGATTGGAAGGCGACCTACACGCAGGCGCGGATCGCCTACAGCGCCCGCATCCTCGCCGCGCCCGCCAGCTACACGGGCACTGTCGAGGCGTTCCTGAAGCTCGTCGGCAGCAACGGCGCGATGCTCCAGGCCAGCCGAAAGA
>JBLHNG010000697.1:0-4740 GCA_047621685.1 Myxococcota bacterium
CCCCGCGCCTCTCCACGAATCGACAATCAGCCCGTCTCCGACCGGCACTTGTCGAACTTGATGGTCAGTGAAGGAGAAGGCAGCCCCCGACCGGCTTCGTAGGACTCACCCCGTCCCCGTGCCGTGTCCCGCTGGTCGGCTCGCCCGTCTACGACCGGCTGCTGACGCCCCTCAGCGGTCAGCCACAGCCAGCACCCTACTTCGTGGTCACCTTCAGATCCTGAAGCCAGGCAGTCCCAGAGGCCGCCGGAACGCTCAGGCACAACCGCAGCTCCGCAGCCCCTTCCGGCAACGTCCGCTCCGCTGAGAACGCCGACCAGCCCTGGTCCCCATCCAGCGAGATGATGGACCAGAACTTCACCGAGCGGCTCGGCTTCATGCGCTTTCCGTCCCCGTCCATGAGCACCAGGTACAGCTCCAGTTCCCCATCCGTGACCCCCTCCAGCCGCCACGCACCGGAGACCTGAGCCGTAGCGCCGGAGATCGAACGTCGGCGATCGCAGACCTGGACCTCCTCCCCAGAATGCGCGAGCACTTTGAGAGCAGCGTCATCAAGAAGGGCCACCCGTCCGCCAGCTTCCTTGGGGTAGACCACCCAGTCCGTGCCCACACCGCGCCCGCCCTCCGCAGAGAACGGATTGTCCGGGGAGGGATGGGGGCGTGTAGCGTCCAGGGGGGTGCGCTCGGTTGCCCGGGCCACCAGGGGCTCGGCCAGCAGTGCCGGCTTGAGAGCAGGTGGCAGAGGTGCGCTGGCCATGTGGCGGGTGAGCGACTCCGGCAGCGGCAGCGGATCGGTGTTTGGACGCTTCGCTGGCTTGTCGAAGAAGCCCTGGCAGCGCTCGATCAGCTCGACTGTGTCGGAGTGCTGGGCGAGACCATCACAGGCAGCGGTGAGCTGCTCCGGGGTGCCAGCAACCGAGGCCCACAGCGCCCGACGCCACAGGAACTTCCGCGACCGGGGCTCCCGGACCACCGCCTGCTCAAAGCTCGCCAGGATCTCCGCGTCTGTAGCGGTCGGTGCCCCCTTCCGCCGCCCACCCAGGGTCTTGTTCGGACCTTCCTGAAGCTCGTAGTTTTCGACCAGCCATGCGCTGCTGCTGATCGACTCGAACCGCTCCTTGCCACCGGTCTTCAGCACGATCCAGTCCGGAGCACGCTCCCCGACATACGCCGCACGGCCCGGCCAGTCCAGCCCGGTGGCGCCGGAGGTCACTTCGTTGGTGAGTCCGGCGAGATCGATGATGATCAGATCGGTGACCCAGCCGGTCATGCCGATGTCGGTGTAGGCCACCGAGGCGCCCGGGGCAGCCCGCTCCATCAGCCAGATCGGAACATTGGCGTGCCCCTTCCAGGTGTGGGTCAGGGACTCGGGCAGCCGCATCCAGGGATCGCGCGCGCTGAGCGTGACGGCGTCGCCGGACATGTCCGCCCGCTGGACCGGGTGGGTCTGGTAGCCCTGGAAGCCGACCAGCAGCAGCACCCCCACCGTCGGAAGCCAAGCCACCCGCCCGACCAGCCGACCGGCGAGCATCGAGGCTGCTGAGCACACCCCGACGACCAAAAACGGCAGGAGAGGCACGATGAACCGCTGGTTGGGCATCCAGTCCCGGCTGACGTAGAGCAGGAAGAAGAGGTGACCGGCCATCGCCAGCAGGACCGGCCAGCCCCGGGAGAAGTGACGGGCAATCAGCAACATCACACCGACCGTGCCGAGCACCGCCAGCGGGGCCTCGTTGCTCAGCCAGGGGCGGATGTAGTCGAGGAAAGCGGCGAAGGTGTCGGAGTGCCCCTTCTGGTAGTAGGTGTTCGCGAGCGGATAGCCGAAGTACGCCAGCCGGAAGCCGAGGTAGCCAATGGTCGGCACCGCGAAGATGCTCAGCCAACGCGCAGTGCCCACCCGATCCTTGCGTCCGGCAAGGACGCGCCCCAGGAGGAGCCCGAAGACAACCAGGGGGGCTTCGGGGCGGGTGATCGCAGTGAGTCCCGCCATCACGGCCGACAGCGGTGAGCGGTCTGGCTCACGGATCTCCACCAGCACCCGCCAGGCAGTCAGCACGATCATTGCCGCATAGAACGAGGTCTCCATCCCGGTGACCGGCCAGAACACTGCCGGGAGGCTCACCGCCAGGAAGCCGGTTCCCGCCACCAGCGCGACCTCCTGCGCCCGGGTCTTTGGAGAGACCAGCTCTGCCGCGAGCCCTACACAGCCGATGATGGTGCCGATCAGGGAGAGCACCCCGAGGACCTTGCTGCCCTCCAGGCTCGCGCTCACCGGCAGGGTCAGGGCCATCAAGGCGACCCAGGTGGGGTTGGAGAAGCCCTCCACCCGCTCGCCGGGGTTGTAGGTCAGCCCCTCCCAGGCCAGCAGGCTGCGGGCATATCGAAGCGAGATGTAAGAATCGTCGACCGTGATCGTCCACAGGCTGAGGGTGTTGAGCACCGCAGCCGTGATGATCACGGTCAGCAGAAGGACAGCCGGCTTGCTTCTTAGAATCGACATATACGCTTCCAATCCCGCACCCTGGCCTCATGGATCACACCGACCCCACCGATTACGGCGGACGGTGGGAAAAGGACGTGCAGATGCTGACTAATTTACAGGGGTCAACTTCGGATAACCCTCGCTGACTCCTCCTGCTCTCGCTGCCGATTAGAGGCTGCGGCGATGCTGAAGCCAGCGGAGCCCCCGAGAGGACCTGCAGTCACGGCTGAGGGAGACGACGACCGGGAAGGCCAGCGAGACGTTCTCGACAGCGGCAATCCCTGATCGCTACGGTGCGGGCTCTGTGTCTTCGCCGAGCATCCAGGTGTTGATATCTCCGTTGGCGGTCTTCATCGTCGTGATGCCCAGCGAGAGGTAACCACCCTCGGTGGAGGGCAGGTCGCCGTCTGCCCACAGCGCCTGGACCCGGCGGGCCTGTCCGTCGTCGTTGTTGTAGACGAAGCTGAAGCCATACTGCTGGTAGACGCTGATGAAGTTGACGCTGAAGTCGGTGGGGTTGGGGCCGTTGAGCTGATGCAGCAGCACCGTCCCCTGGCCCGGCACGTCCAGCCACCGCAGCGAGATCTCGTAGTCGCTCCAGTACTCGATCCCCAGCGCGATCTCAGCATGCAGGGAGTCGTCTGCCGTGAAGCGCGCACAGTCAGTGGGAGAGAAGCAGTCCGCCCCCTCCAGCACCTCGCGCTCAAACTCCACGAAGTGGCTGAAAACCTCCTCCTGCGCATCCCAGGTCATGGCCTCGGAGAAGCGGGTGATGCTCCCGGCGGTGTAGTCCACCCCGACCGCGACCCCGAGGATCTCATTGTTTGTCGCAGACCCGACGCCAGACTCCTCCAGGTCTTCGCTGGTCATCGCGGCGATCTCATAGCCCTCGGAGAGGCTCTCGAAGTTGGCATCGACCCAGGGGACGATCACCTCGCTCAGTGAGACGAGGGCTTCGGGATCCTCATCGTCGAAGTGCACGAAGCCATAGACCATCATCTCCTCGAAGGTCACGGGAGCCTCAGGCGGACGGCAGGCAAGGAGAAGGAAGATCATGATCTCTAGTTGCCCCGGAGACTCAGCGGTCGCAACCACCTTCTCGCTGGTCGCGCTCAACCCCGCCGTCTCCTTCTTGCCCTGGCTGCCCCAGATCGATCACCGTGACTGCTGCGCGGCGGCTTCTCCGGCGATCAGGCCGCCCAGATAGCAGGCGGTGACTGAGCCGGCAAAGCCACGTCCGATGTCCACTGTGCCGAGCATGCCTGCCACCTCTCCGGCAGCGAACAGGCCGGGGATCACCACACCGTCTCCACCGAGGACGGCCCCGGAGACTGTGGTCGACACCCCACCAAACGACTTGGCTGCACCCGGCGCGAGGGGCAGTGCGAGGAGGGCGTGTCCGCCAAGGGGCTCCATCATCATCGCATCCTTGCCCAGCGGATCCACCCCGGCCTCTGCTGCAACGTCGTAGTTCACGATCGTGGTGGCCAGCCCATCAACATCGATCCCCTCCCCCGCCGCCAGCTCCCCGGGGCTTGCGTAGACCGACAGCGACAGCGCCTCGATCACCTCATCGCCAGACAGGGACTCCGGGGCTCCCAGGGCCGCCCAGTTGTAGGCCGGGACCATCGCATTCTCTACGCGGAGGCGCTCCTCGCGCATCACCGCCCAGAGCCGCTTGTCGGGGTCAGCCAGCAGCCAGTCGATGCGGGTGAGGTCTCCAACCTGGGACTCATCCACCTGCCGCTGCCCAGCGGAGTCCACGATGACGGAGGTGGACAGCCCCGTCGGCCAGAGCGCTTCCAGGCTGCCGGGCTCGCGGAGATCGGCGATGGACTGGACGTAGACGCCCTGGCTGCCGGGTCCGCCGAGGGGCACGCCGAGAGCCTCCAGCATCCCATGACCGCCGCCGTCGGTGGAGTGTGCGGCCTCGGCGACGAAGTCCACCCCAGCCAGACCGGGGCGATCCGCGATCACCCGCGCCACGTCTCGGGCAAAGCCGCCGGTCGCCACCACGACCGCGCCAGCGGCGATGAAGCCCTCGCCGCTGCCGTCGGTGCGGACAAACGATGCCCCAACCACCGCGCCAGATGGGTCGGTGAGCAGCCCGGTGGCCTCGGTGTCCAGCCAGGTGTCGGCCTCGACGAGCGGGATCAGCAGGCCGATGGGTCCAGGGCCGCCGTTGGTGATGACATGGATCCGGCGCACCGTCCCGGCACCATTGTCCGGCTGGTTGAGGACCACCTCCGCCCCAAGAC
>JBLHNG010000698.1:0-4737 GCA_047621685.1 Myxococcota bacterium
GCAGCAGGACCGCGCCAGTCTTCCGCCACAGCTGGACGGGCTGGGTAGAGACGTTCGCGGTGCGGGCCATCATCGACACCTGGGTCCAGCTCTTTCCACCGCCGCCGTCAAAGGCAAGGCCGAGGACCTGGTTGTCCTTGAGGCAGGTGAACGCCGGGCGCAGGAACTTGAAGACGTTGATGTGCTGCACCGGCAGCCGCTGCTCCAATTCCCAACGCCGCTCCAGCACCTTCTCCCACAGCGGGGTGGTGCGGGTGTCCCGGAGGATGTCCGCCCAGACCGGGGGCGGCGCGGAGAGCTGGCTCATTGGGTAGCCCTTGTGCCCCAGCGCCGGCATGATCATCTGGTTGGCGCCGAAGTGCCCGATGAGAATGATCGCGCCCTTGCCCTTCGTCAGCGCGGCGTCGAGGTGCTCCTGGCCCTCGATGACGCAGGTGGTGTCGATGGTCGATGGGTTGAGGTGCGGGTAGCGCAGCACCTCGATCTCGTTGAACATCGCCTGTCGGTAGGCGTCCCGGATGATGTCATCCTCGGGGCGGGGCAGCGGGGTGTCGCCGTACAGCAGGCGCAGCTCCTCACGCATCTCCGCGCCGTTGCCAGCCATCCGGCGGACCAGGGAGCCCCCCAGCGCGGAGACCGGCGAGAGCATCCGGCGGGGAGCCCGCGTGACCACAGCCTGCCCGGGGTAGTAGAGCATCAGCCCGCCGAGGTCCTTGGCGAAGGTGACCGGCGAGCGGAGGTGGGGTTTATCGCTCATCGCGGGAGGCATCCGGGGTGATCGCGACGACTGCACGCTTGTCGATCTTGCCGTTGGGGAGCTTGGGGATCTCCTGCCAGAACTCCACGATCCGGGGGACCTTGTAGCCAGCGAGCAGCGTGCGACACCAGGCCTGCACATCCCGCACCGACAGGGCGCTGCCCGGCTCGGCCTGAACCACCGCCCGGGCGATCTCTCCCCGCAGCCGCTCTTCGGCCCGAACCACGACCACGTCTCGGACGTCGGGGTGGGACTTCACCGCGGTCTCGATCTCCAGGGGGTAGACCCGGATGCCGCCGATCTTGAGCATCTCCGAGCGCCGCCCGGAGAACTGAACGAAGCCCTCTTCGTCGAGGATGATGAGGTCTGAGGTATGGTACCAACCATCAACAAACGCCGCTGCGGTCTCCTCGGGCTGGTTGACGTAGCCCGACGCCAGGGCCGGTCCGCGCAGCAGCATCTCGCCGACGCTGCCGAAGGGCACGTCGTTGCCGTCGTCGTCGACCGCGCGGATCTCGTAGCCGGGAACCGCGCGCCCAGTCGCTCCGGGCTTGCGCCAGGGACCGGGACCGTTGGCGATGCCCACACCGGTCGCCTCAGTGCAGCCCCAGACCGGCAGGAAGGTCGCCCCAAACAGCGCCTCCATGCGATTCATGGTCTCGGCACCGACGTAGGCCCCGCCGCTCTCCAGGATGCGCAGGCTCGACAGATCGTGCTTGCCGGTGGTGTTGGCAGCCACCCCATTCCGGGGCGCGGCATAGTCCAGCATCATCTCGTAGAAGCTGGGCACCGCCATCATCCAGGTGACCTTGAAGCGGGCCACGGACTCCGCGATGCGTCGGGGGGAGATGGAGTCGAGGATGGCGAACCCGCCGCCGACCACGATCGAGCGGTGGAACAGCTCATGGGGGTGTGCGAACACCGAGAACATGCCGAGGAAGATGTCGTCCTCAGTGAAGCCGAGCCCCTCGATGGTCGACACCGCGTTGACCAGGATGTGGCGGTGGGTCGTGACCGCGCCCTTGGGTCGACCGGTGGTGCCCGACGTGTAGTTGTAGTAGCAGGGGGTGTCTGGGGTAATGCCCGGCTGCTCACCGATGGGCTCAAGCCCGGCGTGGTCGGCGTAGCGTGAGGTGCCCTCTGGACCGGGCGTGCCGACGTAGATGCGTCGAGCAGGGGCCGGGAGCACCGCAGCCAGCGCATCCATCATCTTGCGCCGGGAGACCTGGGTGAGGATCGCGGTGATGTTGGAGGTCCGGAACTGATCGATGATGCGATCAGGGTGGAGCTTGAAGTTGATCGGTGCCATGACTGCGCCGATCCGGGCCGCGGCGAGAAACCCGACGACGACCTCCGGCTTCTTGTCGATGGCAAAGCCGATGACATCTCCGGCCCCGATCCCGATCTGCAGAAAGAGCGCCGCGAGACGACCAGCCTCATCGGAGAGCTCAGCCCAGGTCAGACAGCGCTCGTCTGAGAGGAGCGCTGTGGCATCAGGGACCCGGGCCGTGGTCTCTGCGAGGACCGCGCTGAGGGTCTTTTCGGCAGCGTTTTCCACCATCGGCTCACTCCTTCCTGCTTGTCGTGCCGCTCCAATTCACGCGCCGCACTGCCGCCGTCAACTCCGCTTGGGAATGCGTCGGAGAAGTCGCAGCGCAGCAGCGGCCTCAGACAGCGCAGCAGGCTCCTCGCCATAGCGGTATCGATACAGCGCCCAGGCGAGATCCAACATCGGCTGCGCGGGGGGACCGACCTGCGCGATGAGCCAGTCCGCAGCGGCAACCGGGGGCAGCGACGGTGGAATCTCCCAGCCCCTGCGGCGGACCTGTCGGCGAGCCTGACGGTACAGGCGCAGGCAGGGATCCCCCGAGCGCCGGATGCGCAACCCCACGAAGATTGCGCTCCCGATGAGCCCAACAAGAAGGAGCGACTTCCAGGGCAGAGAGACGGGGGGCAGCACTGGCAGCACTGTGGCTTCGCGGAGAGCAGGGGGCATCGGGGCGTCCCGGTCGGCGGGCGGGGTCGGATCCAGTCGCAGCCAGCCCGCACCGGTGGCATACACCTCGACCCAGGCGTGGGCGTCCCGCTGGCGGAACAGGCGCGCGCCGTCGTCTCCTTCTTCGCCGCCCCGCAGCCCGCTGACCACCCGACTCTCCACTCCCTGCGCCCGCAGCAGCACCGCGAGGGAAGCGGCGAAGTACTCGCAGTGCCCGGTGCGGGTGACGAACAGGAAGTCCGACAGCGGCTGCCGGGCAGTCTGGGGAGCTGGGATGCGGGTGTAGGTGAAGCCGTCTCTCAGCCAGGCGATGAGGTGATCCGCCTGCACCTGAGGACCACCGGGAACCGTCAGCTCAGCGGCAAGGGTGCGGATCTGCGGATCGAGATCGGCGGGGAGCCCGAGCCAGCGCCCCCGGTCGGTGGGAGGGAGATCCGGCGCGGGATCGAGGCTGTAGGCGGTGTAGCGAACCGGTCGGAGCGCACCGCTGACCCGCCAGGTGCCCACGTCATCCCGCCACGTCCCGTCGAGATCCTCGATCGAAGCCATCGGGGCGATGCCCGGCAGCACCCCCTCCGTCAGCGGCTCCAGGTGGATCTGCTGACGGATCAGGGCGCGTCCGACCAGATCGATCGGCAGCGGAACCGACTCCTGCGGTGCGGTCGAGGCCCAGCCAGAGCCGGTGAACCGGTCGAGGGTGATCCCGTGCAGGTAGATCGAGTCGTCGTTGGTGGGCGCATCGGGCAGGGTCAGGGTGAGCAGCGGTGTGAGGTCGTCGTGCAGCGGGGAGAGGTCGCCCAGTGCGATCTCCCGGGAGAAGCCGACGGCATGAATCTCCTCGATCAGCGCCGGGCCCGGCGGCGGGGGCATCATCGCGGCGATGAGCAGGCCGAGGCTTCCAGCCCCCGCCCCGAGCAGTGCTGTGCTGACCTCGAACCGGGACAGGGAGATCACCGCCAGTCCCGCCGGAGCGAGCACAACCAACGCGCCGACCGCGACCGGCATCCATGGGGAGGCCACCATCCCAGAGGCGAGCATGACCTGGAGCGCGGCGATGAGCAGGAGCGCCTGGAGGCCGGAGACGGAGACCGCGGTCCAGGCGCGGTGGGCGGCCAGCAGGGCGAGCCCCCCGGCGATCACCGACAGCGGATCCACCCGAACCGCCAGCAGGATCATGCCGACGAGCAGCAGGGTGAGGTTGACCAGCCGCCACCGCTCGATGGTCAGGGTGCCGGGCTGGGGGAGCCACATCGCGCAGCCGAGGATCACCGCCGCCGACAAGGCCGCAGCCGCCAGGAGCCCTCCGCCAGACAGGCCCATCGCCGCGCTGCCCAGCAGGGCGATCAGCAGGGTGAGGCGTCGGACAAGGGTCACTCCCCCCTCCGCTCAGCCCTGGCCAGCTTCTCCAGCAGCACCCGACGCCACATCCCAGCGACCCGGGGCGGCAGCAATTCCCCGCGCAGGCGCAGCCCGACGGCATCTCCAGCGGCAGTGTGGCGCTGGACCCCGGCGGCGGCGGCGGACAGGGCGCGCTCCCAGTCCTCTCCCCTCCCCTCAGCGACCTCGATGATCACCTCCCGGGCCGACCGTGCACCGCTGACCACCACCATCGCCCGACCAGTCCGTGCGGTGGTCGGCCAGTGCAGCCGGCGAACCGGATCCCCGGCGACGTACTCGCGCAGCCCCTGGAAGTCCCCATCCCCCGTCCCCCGAGCGCGGGTCTCGTCCTGGTCCCCCTCACCGATCAGCATCCGGGCACCGTCTCGCCCCTCTGGATGAGGGTAGACGACCACCTCCGCAGCCATCGGCAAGATGCGCTGCCGGGAGATGAGGCCAAAGGGGTAGTGCGAGCGCAGGGAGAGGCCGGTCAGTCGGGTCGTGCCGCGATGAGGCAGCCGCCACTGTGCCGAGCGCTCGTCCTGGCTGTGCCCGGCGAGGTGCTCGAAGCGCACGGCAGCGGTCGCGTTCAGCTCCTGGAGCACAA
>JBLHNG010000699.1:0-4713 GCA_047621685.1 Myxococcota bacterium
GTGTCGCGCCATGTGCATGTCGTGGCGCGCGATTCGCGTCCACTTGAGCGTTCCAGCCAGCTGCTCTCGCACGTCCACGGCGGGGAGCGGCTGCTCCTCCCCTTCCCTGGTGCCCCACAGCGGAGCCTGTGCGGTGAGGGTGCAGTCGGCGGTGGTGATCGCGCTCAGGTCGCCACCAACCTCCAGGTCGATGTGTCCGTCGTAGTACCCGAAGTGAGATGCCCAGAGGTCGAGCAGAGCCAGCAGCTCGTCCTGCTGAGTGGAGGCCATGCGAGCTCCCTGCTCAAGGCTTCCCACGGCAGCGGCCTCAAGTGGGCCCGTCCTGGCACAGCCGAGCAGGAAGCGCGGAGCTGCGAGGATGGCGGTGCCGGCGGCGGCGGAGTGCAGGAGTCCACGGCGGGACAGTGGCTTGGGCATTCGGGCCTCGGGACGTGGTGATGCGGGCGGCATCGAGCAGGAGTGAGCCGCGCTTACCTGGTGAATCTACGGGTTGTGTGGGCATCTCGCATTCGCGGTACGCGCCAGGATGTTGTCGAGATGCGCCAGAATGGCGCCTGTTGTATTTGCTCTGGCGCGGTCTGCGAATGACACCGGCTCATCCGCAGCCTAGGATGGGGTCAAGAGGCTCCACATGACCGAATCCCGAGACATCACCCTCGACCGCGGCTGGGTCATCATGCTGCGGGACGTGGGCATCGATCCCCAGGACGTCGTGCGCCGCGCGGGCCTGTCGTTGGACCTGCTGACCCGGGAGTCCTCGCGCCTCAGCGTCAGTGAGTACTTCGGGATGCTGGATGCCGTGGAGCACCTCGCACAGGACCCGATGCTGCCGCTTCGCCTGGGCCAGTCCGCCAGTCCCGAGGCGTTCTCCCCCCCGATCTTCGCCGCGCTCTGCAGCTCGACCCTCGCCGTCGCAGTGCAGCGAATCGCGACCCACAAGCGTCTCATTGCTCCCATGCACGTGATCCACAGCGAGACCGACCAGGGGCTGGTTGTGTCGTGGGAATGGGACGACCCCACCATCCAGTCCCCCCGGCTGCTGATGGCGATGGAGCTGGTCTTCATGACACAGCTCGCCCGCATCGCGACCCGCGAGCCGATCAAACCCCTGAAGGTCACCTGCCCGATCCCGCTCGAACCCACCGAGGCCTTTCTCGACTTCTTTGGCGTCGCCCCGGTCGTGGCGCCTGAGGTCAGCCTGACCTTCCAGCTTGCAGATGCCCAGCGCCCCTTCCTCACAGCCAGCGAGGTGCTGTGGCGAAGCTTCGAGCCCGAGCTGCAGCGTCGAGTCAGCAAGCTGGACGCCCAGGCGCCGATGTCTGTCCGCACGCGCTCGATGCTGCTTGAGTGCCTGCCGAGCGGGGAAGCCACGCTGCATGGAACGGCGCGTCGGCTCGGCGTGAGCAGCCGCACGCTGCAGAGACGCCTCGCCGATGAGGGGGTCACCTTCCGCGAGGTCGTGAGGGGCACCCGAGAGCGGCTGGCTCGGCACTACCTGGTCAACACCCCGCTGGCCTACGGAGAGGTCGCGTTCCTGATCGGCTTTGATGAGCCCAGCTCCTTCTTCAGGGCCTTCCGCGAGTGGACCGGGAAGACTCCCGAGTCCGTGCGGTTGGGGGCGTGAAGAAGGAGCTGGGCGTTTACTCCGTGAGCGACTTTCTGCCGAAGAAGAGCGTGTTGTGCAGCAGCTGCCCTTCGTCGGCCTCAGGCGCGGTCCACCACTCGACGTGGTTGCGCCAGGACTCGGCATACGAGCGCTTCATCACGGCGGCGAATGGGTCGTCGTCCCAGGCCGACCACACCGCGAGGATTCCGCCGGGGGCCAGGTGCTTGCGCACCTTTTCCTGCCCTTGTTCCGTGTAGAACGGCAAGCTCGCCGGGTCGAGCGGATCGTCGGGGGAGTGGTCGACATCGACCAGGATCAGGTCCCACGTCTCGTGTGCGGGACCCATCAGGTCGCCGTAGACGTCGCTCAGGACCAGCTCCAGGCGCGGATCGTTGTTGAGCTGTTCGGACAGCGGGAGCAGGCCATCGCCCAGCCACTTCATGACGAAGTCCATGCGATCGATCACGCGCACCAGGGCGCTCCGGTCGCTCTCAAGTGCAGCCTGGGCGGTGTAGCCGAGCCCCAACCCACCGATGAGTATCCTCAGCTTGGGCCCGGGGTGCGCCGCGATGGCCTGCGTCGCCAGCTCACGCTCCGACAGGGGGCTCACGCTGCTCATCAACAGCTCCCCGTCGATGTGGACCGTGTAGACCCACCCGCCTGCCTGGAGCTGGTCGTCGTATCGCGAGAGGTACAGCATGCCGATTGAGCGTTCGACTGCGTCTAAAATTTCAGTTTCATTCATCGGTTTGGGGTAGCCGCTTCCAGTCGTGCACGAGCGAAGAAGGCGAGAAGTTGACCGCGTGAGAGAATGTGCGTGCCCCCTACCGGATCAGTGCGCTCGGCCCTCACACCCAGGAGGTGTCCGGAGAGATGGCCCGAAGCCAGTAAGCAAGGCGGTGCGAAGAATCGAAGACGCGCTTGTGCAGCTGCTTGTGCGCAACACCCACCAGGTCCGGCCGACCGATCTCGGCCGCGCCTTTCACGACAAGGCCAGGCACGCGCTCGTGCGTGCTCGACGAGGCACAGCGATGGGCACCGTCCGCGCATCCTTGCCGACCACCCTTGGATTCACGTACATCAACGACCAGGAGACACGCGTCTCCGGTCCCTTTCGGGCCAACAGCGGTGCCACGAAGACATCAAGCCCAGACGGGGACTGCGCTTCGTGCGGGAGCGTCCCGAGGGCTCTGGTTGATACAAAAGCCCCCGTTAAAGCCAAGCTTTAACGGGGGCTGATGATGATGGACGATACTGGAGTTGAACCAGTGACTTCTGCCGTGTGAAGGCAGCACTCTAGCCTCTGAGTTAATCGTCCTCAATGCCAGCAGGGTTTATCCCGACCTCAAAAAACAGGCAACCCTTCCCATCTGCTAACCTCGTCTTATGCCTCCCACCCCCTACCGACTGGACACAGTCGCTGCCAGCCTCGTTGAGCGCATGGAGGGGGCGCGGCGGACCTGGGTGGGGCAGCCAGATGCCGCCCGGGAGGGCATGACTCGCATCGCTGCGGAGACCCTCGATCTGGTCATCGCCGAGCACGATCACATCATGTCCGGCTCGAAGTGGGGGGCGATGCTGCGGCGGGAGCTGATGGAGATGTTCCTGCCCCGCTACATCCGGCTCGCAGTGGCCCACAACGCGCTGGAAGCCGGCGGCTATGGCGCCTGGCGAAAGGGTGATCCGCTGGCCCGGGTGATGGCGACCGGCGGAACGCTGATGGCGGCGGTGATTCTGGAGCGTCTCCTGCACCACCCCGCCACCCTCCTGCTGTTCATTTTCGCCCTGTTCGTGCCCGCGCTCCCGGAGCTTCGGGCGTGGTATCACCGCAGCCAGTACGCCAACGCACTCCAGGATGTGGTGGACGACATGGGGCGGATCCAGGAAGAACTGGATCGCTTCACAGACGACGAAATTCTCACAGATGATCGCCTCCAGGCAGCCCGAGACAAGGTCGAGGCTGCCCGGACACGGCGAAAGGAGCAGACGCTCGGATGAGCACAAAGATCAAGATCGCTGCACGCGGTCAGGGCAAGCGGCTGATCGGACTGGGCGTGGTCGCCTTTGTCCTGCTCGGTGGGCTGATGCTCTACGCTACGTTTACCACCTACATCCCGCCCGATGAGCTTGCCGTCCGGCAGATCTACCTCGGTCCCAACAAGGGCATCCAGGAAGACGTCTATGGACCGGGGCTGCACTTCGTGATGCCTGGCTATGAGCGCCTGCACACCTTCCCCCGCGACATCCAGCTGCTCGAATTCAATGAGAGGGTGTCGGCCTCGGAAGACGCGGTGGTCACCAACCCCATCCGGATCCAGACCTCTGAGGGCTACAACGTCACCGTCGATGTCACCATCGCCTACCGCATCGTCGATCCGTTCACCCTCATCCAGGAGATCGGCCCCGGCGATCTCTACAAGACCTCGGTCATGATCCCGCGGTCGGACAAGTTCCTCCGGCAGAACCTCGGTCGGCTCAACGCCGAGGAGTTCTACCAGGGCGAGCGCAGGCTGCAGGCCGCCGATCAGGCCCGCCAGCAGCTCGGCGAGGACGTCGAGGAGCTGGGGATCGAGATCTGGCACCTCATGGTCCGCCACTACACCTACGATCAGCGCTACCAGGACGCCATCGAGCAGCGCAAGATCCAGGACCAGACGGTCTTCAAGAACCGCGCAGAGGCCGTCGCGGCTTCCCGAGAGGCCGAGAAGAACCGGGTGCTCGCCGAGGGCACCGCGCGCATCGAGGTTGAGAAGGAGCGCGGCCGGGCGGAGGTCACCAAGATCACCGCCTCGGGCGACCTCTACTACCGCCAGAAGGTCTCCGAGGGTGAGCTGCTCGTCTCGCTGGCCGAGGCCGAGGGCACCCGCCTGGAGAACAACGCGCTCCAGGTCTCTGGAGCGGGCAACCTGGTCGGTCTGGAGATGGCAAAGGTGCTCGGGGGCACCCAGGTCATCGTGGTGCCGACCGACGGAGAGGGTGGGGTCAACCCGCTCGATCTCGATCAGCTGATCCGGGGGTGGTGAGATGATGCGACTGACCATGCTGCTGTCTCTGCTCGCGGTGGGCTGCGTGCCCCACTCCACCGACTCCACCGAGATCGGCGTTCG
>JBLHNG010000700.1:0-4708 GCA_047621685.1 Myxococcota bacterium
TTGTCTGAGTCGATCGCCGTAGAGACTGGGATGATCATGCCGAACTCAGAGGCGTCTCCCTCGAAGTCGCTGAACATCGTCAGCGTGGTGACCGCTCCCTCTCGGGCGACCACGATCCGGCTGGCTTTGTTGTGAATCTCCGCACCTTCTTCGCCCACATAGGCACCGCAGAAGGCATCGGCTGGCTCGGGGCACAGCAGCCCCGACGCCATCAGCAGTAGCGTCCATCGTCGCATCGGTTTTCCCTCCATCAAGGTGAACTCAGTATGTCCGAACGATGCGACCAAACGCTACCCAATAATGCACAAACCATCCCCCAACATAGGGCGTTCGCGTGCATTATTGGCATAGTTCGCTTTTGCAGACTCTACCTCATGGTGAGGTGATGCCAAAATAAAAGCCCCACCGAAAGGTGGAGCAGAGAGGTGGAGCAGAGAGGTGGAGCAGAGAGGTGGAGCAGAAAGGCAACCGCACTGTCAGGTGAAGAGGCTCAACCACACTCTGGGGGGAGGATGGCGTAGTCGATCTGGATCTCCGCCCCGGGGGCTGGGACGGTGGTGAAGGAGATATGATCACCCTCCGGGGTCAAGCTCCACTCGCTGTCAGGAAGCGCCGCGCCGTCGAGCTGCACGATGACGGTCTCAGCGACAGCATTCGTGCTCAAGGCGAAGAGACTGGAGGCACCATCTGCGGAGAAGGTCTCGTCTCCGTGGCCATACAGCCTCCCGTTGCCCTCTGCAGCCCAGGCCAGGCTCGGCTCGGTGTCTTCGCCGATGTAGAGGTCCAGGCTGCCTGCGTCGAGGTTCTCGTCGAGGGGGGTGTAGCGGGCCAGGAAGTCGAAGGAGCTGCCAGGCTTGAGGGCCAGCGGGAGGCTGGTGTTGAGCTGGAGGCTGAACTCTTTCGGCGCACTGGAGAACGCGAGCCCGACGATGTCGGCGGTTGTACTGGAGGTGTTGGTGACGGTCACCGAGACCTCTCCGACGCAGCCAACCGTCGTCTTCGGGCCAAAGCTGAGGCCCGTAGCGGAGCTGGACAGGGCGGTGGTGGTCGTGGTGGTGGTGGCGGTGTCGTCGCCGATCAACTCCTCGCCCTCCTGGCCGCCGTCATCGTGTCCGGTGTCCCCCCCGATGCCCGTGTCGCTGACGCCGGTGTCGCAGCCGAGCAGCAGGGAGAGGAGCAGAATGGGTGTGGTTCGGTTCATTTGGATCTTCGGGGGGTGGTGCTACCAGTCTGACCCTGGCAGCGACAACCTGCAAGACCAGTGCTGCACAAACCATCCCCCATTTAAGGGCGTTGGCGTGCATTTCTGGTATACTCCTGCCAGACAATGCCGACCGACACGCAATCCCTGAACTTTGAGGCTCTCGCCCAAGAGCTGCTCACCGCGCTCCGTGGGCGACGCTCTCAGATCGCCTGGTCTCGTCGGCTGGGCTACCGCAGCAACGTCGCCTACAAGTGGGAGTCCGGCCGCCGCTACCCCACTGGCGCGGAGACCTTCCGGGCCTGCCAGCGCAGCGGCATCGACACTCGCGCCGCCCTGATCCGCTTCTACGGCCGCACCCCGTCCTGGCTCGACAACCTCTCCCCCGAGCAGCCCGAGGCGGTCGCCAGCCTGCTGCGCGATCTCCAGGGCAGCACCCCGATCACCGAGCTGGCCGGGCGGGTCGGGGTCAGTCGCTCGGCGGTCTCCCGGTGGCTCTCAGGGCAGACCCAGCCGCGGCTCCCCGACCTCCTCCAGCTCGTCGAAGCCACCTCGCTGCGGGTCGCTGATCTGCTGGTCGAGCTGGTCCCGCCCACCGCGCTGCCCACCCTCCAGCCCCTGTGGCGTCTGCTCGAAGCCCGCCGCCAGGGTGCCGATCGCTATCCCTGGACTCAAGCGATCCTGCGCGCGCTGGAGCTGACCGAGTACCGGACGCTGCCAGCCCATGAGCCCGGCTGGATCGCCCGAAGGCTGGGCATCTCGGTGGAGGAAGAGGCCCGCTGCCTGACGTTCCTGCGCGACACCGATCAGGTCCGCTGGACGGGCAGGTGCTACCAGGGCCAGGCGCTGGCGGTGGACACCCGGCGACACCCTCACATCGGCCGACGCCTCAAGGCCCACTGGTACGAGGAGGCCGCCCGTCGGGCACGCGGGGGCGCGCCAGGGCAGTTCTCCTACAACGTCTTCACCTGCTCCCGAGCTGACCTGGAGCGCATCCGCGAGGAGCACCTCCGCTACTTTCGGGCGCTGCGGGCCATCGTCTCGGACTCACCAGAAGATGAAGTCGTCGCGGTCGCCGGGGTGCAGCTCTTTGAGCTGACGGCATGGACGGAGGACTGAGCCCACCGCATCAGCCCCAGCCACAGCCGCACCGGGCTGCGAATCAACAGGGCACGCACACAGGTCCAGCGGGTTCCCACATACACCCACGCACGCACCGTCTTGCCCTCGACCGTCGCCTGCCCTGCGAAGACCAGCTCCGGCAGTCCGTGGCGCTGAATGCGCATGACCTTCTCGTTGAAGGAGCCGCCGAGGACATGCCGCTTTCCCGTCGCGCTGAAGTCCCGGTATGCCCAGGCGTAGATACCGATTCGCTCGGTGCTCGACAGCGATCGCTCCATCCAGATGCAGGTACACTCACAGACGTCATCGACCCGGTCTTCACCGAGCAGCTCTGCGACGCTAAAGGGAACGGCGCTGACATATCGAAACGGAGTCGAAGCGCAGTACACGTAGCCACCCAGCAGCTCCCCGCTGTCGGAGAAGAATCCCCGGACCGTGTTTCGACAGAGATACTCCATATCGATCGACGCTCTCGCAAGTGCCGCGTAGCGCTGACGAAACTGCTCCAGAACGAGGGGCTCCGTGATGATTTCCGCTGTGACCACAGCATCCTCCATGAGGACAGAGCGGACGAGTCTGCGTATTTGCAGAGACGAAGTCTGTTCCGTTGATGAGGAGACTGTATGAGTGCAGGCTCCGGGTCACCATTTCAGTAGGTTTCGCGACACAAAAGCTTCTGGCTGGCAACCTCACGCCACCCGTCTCTGCTTCGCTCTGACAACAACGTCTGCCACCGAGCGGCCGATGGCTTCCGCCAGCTTCGGAGGCACCGCATTCCCGACCAGACGGTAGCCCTCAACGAGCGATATGCCAGACGCCAGGAACTCGAACGAGTCTTTAAACGACTGCATACGAGCACACTCACGGAGCGTAAACGGGCGATTCAATTCGGGGTGTAGAAAGTATCGAGGACTGTGGAAGTTGGTGAGGATGGTGGGGGCCGGCTCATCCCATCGGGGTCGCTTGAAGAGACCCGAGCAGAACATGGCACCCTTGAGGTCATAGCCACCCAATTTCGGCTTCAGGTAACCAGCCGTCTCCAGCACGGCACAGTCGGCTGCGACCGCTGCGGGGTCCAGACCAGTGAGTCTTGCGATCTCCACGACCGGGATGGGGTTTCCGTTGGGAATCGAGCCATAGACTCTGCGCCGACGATGCTTGCTGATCGTCTTCAACACAACACGCTGTGTGGCGGTCGTTGCCCCGAAGGTCTCTGGGATCTGCCAGGTGTAGACTGAGGTCGACGCATGGCGCACATTGCAGAGCTTCTGACCGGTCCCGATTGCACGGAAGACGTGCTCGTACTTCTCGGGCCAGCGACCGGTTGTGCGGTGGTCTGCGACGGCGGATTCCTGGTCTTCAAGATCCGCAATGGCCTCCCTCACGGTGGCCGGCGCGGGCAGGTCGGTCGCAGCATGTGGCAGGGGCTGGGGGACTTTTGCTAGCGTAAACTCACCATTCCGAGTCCGTCGCTTCCGGGTGTGGGTGGGCCACTGGAACGCAGGAGACCCGCTGCTGTGTCTTCGAACACCGACGAAGAACGCACGCCGTCTGTGCTGTGGAACGCCATAGTGAGCGGCATCAAGGACCTGGTAGTGGACATCGTAAGCGACGTCACTCGACTGGAACGCCGCTCTGATCTGCTTCACAAATTCGCCGCCAAAGTTCTGCTGAATTCCATCAACATTCTCTGCAACGAACACCGCTGGTTTCAGCCGCAAGACAGCGGCTTGCATGCTTCGGTAGAGGTGGTTTCGAGCATCGTCTTTACGCTTTGGACCGGCCTTGGAGAAGCCCTGGCAGGGAAAGCCACCGAGGACCACGTCTGTCGAGTCAAGCTGCTCGATGTCGTTGGTAAACGCCTCCGATGTGACATCCCGTTGATGGCAGTGCTCTCCCAGGTTGTGTCGATAGCACCGAACCGCATGCTCTGAGCGGTCACAAGCGTAGGTGATCCTGCCACCGGCAGCCTGGAACCCAAGGTCCAGCCCCCCGCATCCCGAGAACAGGCTGACGACGTCGAACGGCGGCATTGATGTCCTCAGTGGGAGTGCAGAAGGAGACGAGGAGGTCGAATTTACAGCCCCCCCCTGTCCTGTCAACCGGCTCCTTGCCTGAACCGCATCCCCATCGGGCATGAGGGCGCATCAGGGTGTCGCGGTAATCTCGACGACCTGCTCGACGGCATCCAGCCAGATGAAGGAGAAGTCCGCCCCGGACTGGTGGCAGCCCATGCAGGATCGGTTGGAGGTCTGGTGGAGGTCTCCGCTCTCATCGAGCACGTCAGCGGACATGTAGGACTCCATCGAGGTGTTCCGAAGCACGTTGGGAATCATCGTGTAGCAAGTGGATGGGAACCCGGTGATCGACTTCTCGGGATCTTCC
>JBLHNG010000701.1:0-4706 GCA_047621685.1 Myxococcota bacterium
TGATGAAGCCAACAACTCACCTCGTCGGCCTCTTCAGCCTCGGCATCCTCGCTCTCTTCCCCAACCTCGTGCAT
The DNA here is from genome assembly GCA_047621685.1 of Myxococcota bacterium. Lineage (GTDB taxonomy): Bacteria > Myxococcota_A > UBA796 > UBA796 > UBA796 > JAQXDW01. Next base: position 75 of record JBLHNG010000701.1, read on the forward strand.
GCAGCATGTGGCGACGGCGTCATCGACACGGGAGAGGGTTGTGATGATCTCAACACCGACGATGGCGATGGCTGTGACAGCAGCTGTGCATACGAGGATGGTTGGGAGTGCACAGAAGACAGCCTGGCACTCGACTTTGACGAGACAGTGCTGGAGTCTGGCCATGTGGACCCGACCTGGAGTCCGGTCACCCAGAGCAGCAACGCAGACCCCGCAGTCTACCTCTCTGTTCTCCCCGCCAACGGAATCACGATCGAATTTGAGTTGACGGTCGACACCACCACCGACGACGACTTCATTGGCTGGGTCGTTGCCTACGAGTCCGGCGACAACGAGGCCGAGGACGCCGAGTGGCTTCTCTTTGACTGGCGGCAGAACACTCAGGAGCTGTACGGCTGCGATGGAGAAGAAGGTCTGTCCTACAGCCACATTGACGGGCCGATTGAGCACCCTGCAGACCTGTGGTGCCATGAAGGAGACGTCGCGAAGGTCTCTCGGGGAAACAACCTCGGCGGGACCGGCTGGGACGATGAGACCACCTACACCATCGAGCTGACCTACACGACCACTGGCTTCGATGTCTTTGTGGACGGATCGCTGGAGTTCAGCGAGACCGGCCCATTCCCTGAGGGTAACTTCGGCTTCTACAACTTCTCTCAGCAAAAGAGGTCGAGCTTACGCTGGTCTCTCCGTCAGGCCTGTCCAGCTGTGAAGCGCTGGACACCGACGGCGACGGCCTGACCGATCCCACTGAGATTGCACTGGGCACCGATGAGACCGACCCGGACTCCGACGGGGACGGCATCGGTGACTTCGACGAGGTCGGAGACATCGACGATCCGACCAACGACGACTCCGACGGCGGCGGCGTTCCCGACGGCATCGAGGTCAATGAAAACGGCACAGACCCCCGCGACGGCTCCGATGATTTCAGCGACCTCGACGGTAAGGCTGGGGAGCAACCTGTTCTACGGTCTCCGGGCGCACTGGCGGTCTCGGAATTATGCTTCTCAGACTCCTGGCCGTCTACCGTCGGCGTCGCTGATATTCTCCTACGATTCTTGAGGATCCCCTCATGCTTACATCGCTCCTCCTGACCTCGCTAGCCTCTGCCCAGCAGGTCACTGATGGTGACGTTCCCGCGCTCAATTCCCAGCTCTTCCAGCCCACCATCGATGGCAATCGGAGCCTCTGGCTCAACGACAGCGCCGTCGGAGATCCGGGAAGCTGGAGCACCCGCTTCCTGCTCCAGTGGCTCAATGACCCCCTGCTCTACATCAAAGATGGCGAGCCGACTCCCCTCGTGGATGACGTCTTCCAGCTGGACCTGATGGGTGGCTATGTGATCGGCCCGGTCCGGGCGGGTCTAGACGTTCCGCTGTACCTGCGCTCGGTCAATGACGTCGCCGGAGAGACTGGCCTTGGCGACATTGCGCTGGATCTCAAGGGCGGGATCCTCGATCGCACCGAGAAGCCGGTCGGTCTGGCCCTCGATGCACGCATCGCCGTCCCCACCGCAACCGTGGACACCGCGCTGGGAACCGACGGGCTGAACTGGGAGATCGAGGGCATCGCCGACAAGGAGTTCGGTGAGGCCCTCGTCGCGATAAACCTCGGAACCCGCGGGCTGCCCGAGGTTGAGCTGGAGAACGTCACCCTCAACGACCAGCTCTTCTACGGCATCATGGGAGCCTACAACCTCTCAGACACCAGCGGGCTGAGCCTGGAGCTGGTCGGACACGGCAGCTACGGCGCCTTCGACAACGCCGCAGCCAACCCCGTCGAGGCGATCCTGGGCGGCTGGTATCGGCTGTCTGAGAGCAACCTCTTGCTCCGTGGTGGTGTGGGAACGGGTCTCAACAGCGCCATCGGTGCTCCGACCTCACGGGTGCTGTTCGCCCTGGCCTATGAGCCCCCCGAGCGGGATCCCGACGGCGACGGCATCCTCGGTCGTCAGGACGCCTGCCCCGACATCCCCGAGGACATCGACACCTACGAAGACACCGATGGCTGTCCAGAGCCCACCATGGTCACAGTTCGGTTTGTGGACATGGAGCAGGGCCTGGTCACCGGGGTGCTCTCCGAGGTCAACGGCGAGGGCGGCGGTGCAGCATTCACTGTCGGACTCGAAGCTGGCACCTGGCCGGTCTCCGCGACTGCAGAGGGCTACAACGAAGTGCTCACCGACATCGACGTGCCTCAAGGCCCGCCGGTCGAGCGCGTCATTGTCATGGAAGAGTCCATCAAGCCGGGCCGTCTGGTCATCAGCATCAAGGATGCCGAGGGCAACGCGCTGACCGGCACTGTGCTCATCAACGGCGCGGAGTACGAGATCAATGGCACGATGACCACCGACCATCTTCCGGGAACGGTCGTGGTGACCGGCGTTGTGGACGACTACATCCGAAAGGCGGAGGAGGCCATCGTCGAGCAGCAGGCCACCACCCGGGTGAACCTGGTCTTAGAGAAGCGGCTGGCCGAGGTCACCGCTGAGCGCATCGACATCCGGGACTCGGTCTACTTCGAGACCAACAAGGCCGTCATCAAGTCTGAGAGCTTCCCGCTGCTCAACCAGGTCGCCACGATCCTCAAGGAGCACGAGGAGATCCTCCTGCTTCGGGTCGAGGGGCACACCGACAGCCGGGGCTCGAACTCCTCCAACCTCAGCCTGTCCCGTCGTCGGGCAGCCTCGGTGCGCACCTACCTCATCGAGCAGGGCGTGGCGGCAGATCGCCTCACCAGCGAAGGCTACGGGGAGAACAAGCCGATCGCGGAGGGCAACAACGAGGACGCCTGGGGCAAGAACCGCCGGGTCGACTTCTTCATCGCCAAGCGGTCTGACGGCTGACCAGTCCGATTCGGTACACTCAGGCGGCATGTCTGCTCCCATCCTGCTGCCTGAGCGTCCCGAGTCCGACGACACCCGTCTCTGGCCTGGCCTGAGCCTGTTTGTTGGACGACTGGCCGGGATGCTGCCTGCCCTGCCCCGAGACACCCCGCTGCTGATCGCGGGGAGCTGGGGGGCAGGCAAGACGACGCTGCTTCAGGCACTCCAGCGGCAGCTGGGGCGCGATCAGTGCGTCTGGTTTGAGGCGTGGCGACACAGCAGCGAGCCCTCGCTCCTCTCCGCGCTGGTCTGGACGGTGTGGTCGCAGAGCCCGCAGACCGACTCCGCAGCACTCTTCGAGCAGGCCTGGCGCATTGCCAACCGTCCGGTGCCCGGCGATGCCCCGGGGCCGCCGCTCCTCTCTGCGCTGTCTGATGCGCTCTCTTCGCTGATCCGCCAGCAGTGGCCCGACGAGCCTCCGGTCATCTTCGTCGATGACCTCGACCGCTGCTCCCCCACTGCCACCCTCGCCCTGCTCGATCAGCTGCGCACCCTGCTGACCTGGGGGCTGCCGTGTCGGTTCGTGGTGGCGATGGATCGCGACGTGCTCACCGGACTGCTCAGCACCCGGTTTCAGGGCATGGGGAGCTACGACGGCAACCGCTACCTCGAGAAGCTGTTTCCGCTGTCGTTCAACGTCCCCCTCCCGCAGCGTCGGGAGGCCGCGGAGCTGGTGGCCGGCCTGCTGCGCGAGCTGGACGGCAGCGATGCCCCCACCCCCGCCGAGCTGGAGCACCGGGACGCCCTGACCATGGCGCTCTCTGAGCCCACCTTCGCCAACCCCCGACTGATGAAGCGCTGCATCAATCGCTTCCGGCTGGTCATTCACTTCGAGGCCACCGGCGGGCCGCCCCCGTCCATTGCCCCGGAGCTGGATGAGGACTCCGACCGGGTGCTCGCGCGGTGGATCGCCGCCTCAGAGCGGTGGCCCAGGATGCGACGCATGCTCCAGGAGCACACCGACACCTACTGGCGGCAGCTCTCTGAGGCCGTCCTCTCGGACTGCGCCACCCCGGGGCCAGAGGCGGATCTGGTGCTGAGCGAGCGGGGGGCACGGGCGTGGCTGCGTCGGGAGATATTTAGCGCCCCGCCGTCTTCGCTGGCCGACTACCGCGCTGCGGACCTCCGGCTGCGTCGCTGGGGGCTGTGATGACGCCCTCCTGGAGCGCATCGGTCACGGCGCTGGAGGGACAACCACCGCCAGCACTCCTGGAGGGGCTCAGCCGGATCAGCGTGCAGGCCATCCCTGTGAGAGACCTCAGCGACCTGTCGCCAGAGCGGTTCTCGGTGGTGTGGGTCGGCGAGGCATGGGAGCAGGGCCTCGAAGCCCTCCGGGAGATCCGATCCGCGCGCGCCCGGGCCGGCTGCGTGTTGTGTGGCGATGGACCGCCACCGGCCAACTTTCAGGTTCGCATCAGCCAGATTGGCGGACTGACCTGGGCTCCGCTCCCCTTCCCCGCCTGGCTCCTCCCGCCCATCCTCGCCGCCTGGGCCCGACTCGATGCACCGGGCAAAGGGCGGGACAACCTCGGCGCCCTGCATGACGGTGCGGACCGGCCACCAGAGTCCCTGCTCCGTCTCATCGCCCGGATCTGCCAGGAGGTGCTCGGCTGTCACCGGAGCCAGGCCTCCATCCGACCACCGAATCAGCCGTTTCAGCCCCTCGAAGTCCTCCCCGACGGCGTGCTCCCCCGCCCGGGCGGGCGCCAGGCTCCCGAGGCCCTCATGGAGCGTGCGGTGTCTGA
>JBLHNG010000702.1:0-4702 GCA_047621685.1 Myxococcota bacterium
CATCGCCCTCTCCGGATGTGGTGACAAGGACGACACCGCCCCGTCCGAAGCCGACGCGGACACCGACAGCGACACGGATGCCGACACCGACTCCGACACGGATGCGGACACCGACGCCGACACCGACGCCGACACCGATGCGGACACCGACGCCGACACCGACGCCGACACCGACGCAGACACCGACGCCGATCCCGATCGGCTCTACGACAGCACCTTCAAGGTCGGCCTGTCCTGGGATGGCGAGCACTCCTGCAACATGGACGCCTACGTGCTGACCGCGAGCGCTGCCGGGGACTTTCGCCAGGACGTCACCTGCACGTTCAACGACTACTTCGAGGATGTCACCGGCTACTTCGACGGCAACGTCGACACCATGACCGGCACCTACGAGGTGACCAACACCGGCGGGAAGAAAGACTGGACGGTCTCCGGGAAGTGGGACGGCGAATTGGATGGAGAGACCATCGAGATTCGCGTGGATGAGGACTTTGAGATCAAAGGGCGCTACGCGAACTACACCCTCAACATCGCCCTCACCCCACAGCCCGCAGAGTAGTCCCTCTGCTATCGTCTCTCCATGAGGTGCCCCTGATGCGATGGCTTCGATGGACCCTGTTGCTCCCCATTTCTGCGTGTGCGTTCATCAGCGATGACGTCGAGCAGTGGCGCCTGGACCCAGACGGCGACGGGGTCGGCCTTGTCGACGACTGCGACAACGACGATGCAGACATCGGCGCCGCCACCCTCTGGTACATGGATCTCGACGGTGATGGCTACGGGGATCTCGACAACACCACCACCGCCTGCACCCAGCCCGCCGACACCTCGCTCAACAGCACCGACTGCTGGGACGATCCAGACAACATCCCCGCGGACTTTGTCGCACTCAACGACCTGCCCCAGCCCGAGGCCGCCACGGTCTACCCCGGCGCAGACAACGCCCCCTACGACGGCATCGATCAGGGCTGCACCGGCGACGTCAGCGACTTCGACCTCGACGGCGATGGCTTCTCCAGCGCCTGGTACGCCGATCGCTCGGGTGCCTATGGCGACGACTGCATCGACGGCTCCGAGCTTGACAGCGACAACTTCGCCGGACTCGACCCCGAAGAAGTCAACCCATCCGCCGCAGAGGTCTGGTACGACGGCACCGACGCCGACTGCGACACCAACGACTGCGATGCCGACAGTGACGGCTTCGACGGTGGCATCGGCTCCGCGTACTGCGAGGAGATCGACTGCGACGACGCTGACAGTGATGTCCGCCCAGACAAGACCGTCGATGAGATCCCCTACAACGGCATCGACGACAACTGCGACGTCTCGGTGGGCGACGGCGACGGTGATGCCGACGGCGACGGCTTCTGGGCGAGCGACTACACCGACCGGGTGTCCAATCCCCTGGAGATCCCCGCTGACCAGGTCGGCGACTGCTGGGATGATCAAGACACCAAGGACACCGCGTTCACCCCGATCAACGGCGGCACCCAGCTGACCGCAGCGGAGGTCTACCCCGGTGCATCGGATGCGTTCTACGATGCCGTGGATGCCGACTGTGCTGAGGACTCCGACTTCGACGCCGACCAGGACGGGTACGACTACGACGGCCTCGCCGATCGAGATGGCAGCACCGGCAACGACTGCTACGACGCGACCGATCAGCCCACCGGCTACGACAACGACGCCAGCCTCCAGCCTGGCGAGGTCAACCCGGCGGCAATTGAGAACTACTACGACGGCTCCGACGCCAACTGCGACGGCAACGACGACGATCAGGACGAGGACGGCTACGACTACCTGACCGACTGCAACGACTACGAGTCGACCACCTACCCCGGCGCGATCGAGGTCACCGGTGATGGCGTGGACAGCGACTGTGACGGCGGCGAGACCTGCTACACCGACGCCGACGACGACGGCTACCGACCCGACTCCACCTCCACCACCGCATCCATCGACGACGACTGCGATGACCCTGGAGAGGCGCTCAGCAGCGAGCCGACCGGCGACTGCCACGACGACGTCGCCACCGCCTACCCCAAGGCGCCAGAGGTCTGCGACGGGGTGGACAGCGCCTGCGACGGTGCAGACGCCGACGATGGGATGATCACCCTCAACGGCACCACCAACTACTCGACCATCCAGGATGCCATCGACGACGCCAGCGCGGGCAGCGAGGTCGCGGTCTGTGCTGGCGACTACGCGGTCGCGCTGAGCATCTCGACCGCGCTGACCCTCACCGCGCCCTCCGGCGACGCTGAGACCATCATCACGTCGGACGCCTCTGGTCCAGCCATCACCATCGATGGCGCCTCGGTCACCATCGACGGCTTCACCCTCACCGGGGGCATCGGGGCCGACGATCCAGACAGCACCGGCCTGCTCGTCGGCGGCGGTGTGGCGGTGCTCAGTGCAGACGCCGTGACCATCTCGGCCACTACCATCGAGGGCAACCTCGCAGACCTCGGCGGCGGCATCTACGCTGCAGCTGGTGCCACCCTCAGCCTCTTCGGCTCCGAGGTCTCCGGCAACGAAGCGGACGAAGGCGGCGGGATCTACCTCGCCGGGGCGACTGCCACCGCGGACTCTCGAACCGGAGTCTCGTCGAACACCGCAGACACCTCCGGCGGCGGCGTGGTGATGATGGACGGCTCCTCCTGGTCTGGCGGCACCATCGAAGACAACACCTCCACCCTCGACGGCGGCGGCCTCTACATCGAGGGCGATGTCTCCCTGGAGGATGTCACCATCGAGAACAACACCGCCGATGACGCTGGCGGCGGCGTGGTGCTGTTCAGCGGCGAAGTGCAGACCTCGGGCGTGTCGCTCAAGTCCAACGGTGCCCTCTACGGCGGCGGCTTCTACCTGCTCGGCGGCATCGTCTCTGACGATGGCACCTCCGCAGTCACCAGCTGCACCGCCTCGTATGGGGGCGGATTCTACAGCGACGATGTCTCCGATATCGACTCGGTCAGCTTCACCAGCAACACAGCGCTCTACGGCGGCGGCGGCTACACCCTCAGCGGCGACCTCACCCTCGCCTCGTCGGCCTTCGCCTCCAACTCCGCGTATATCGGTGGCGGGGTCTACCTCGCCAGCGGCACCCTGGCATCGGACGCCACCGACTGGAGCAGCAGCACCACCGACAACGCCCCCAACGATGTCTACGTCAACGGCATCGGCGGCTACAGCTACACCGGCCTCAGCACCTTCGACTGCGACACCTCCCTCGGCTGCTTCTGACCGACTCTGAGGTCATGGCTCAGAAGCAGACTGCCAGCCCGGTCTGGTAGACCTGCCACATCTTCCAGCCGGAGAGTCCGAAGCCAGCCACCGTGGCAGCCACCAGGGCCACCGCCAGCAGCTGCACCCCGCGGCCCTCTCCCTGGCTGCTCATCGGGAGGGCCGCACCCATCAGCAGCCCGGTCACGAAGCCGCCGACGTGTCCGGCGTTGTTGACGTGGGGGATCATGAAGCTGATCAGGAAGCAGACGATCGCCCAGGTGAGCACCTGTCGACTGAGATCCTCTCCATACGAGCCCCCGCGCCGTTTCCCGTACACCACCAGCACTCCCATCAGCCCAAAGACTGAGCACGACGCGCCGATGGTGGGAACCCCGCTGTAGAGGTTCGACAGCAGAAAGCCGCCCACCCCGGTCAGCAGGTAGATGACCGTGAACCGGGCCGGGCCGACGGCGGAGGTGGTGGTAGGGCCGAGGATGCGCAGCCAGTAGAGGTTGAAGAAGATGTGCAGCAGTCCGCCGTGCAGGAAGGTGGCGGTGAGCAGGGTCCAGTAGTGCCCGCAGTCCCACGCCAGCCCCCCGGTCATGCCCATCAGGTACAGCGCTGCCATGGAGGGGGAGCCAAACGACAACAGCCCAGACAGCGAGCTGAGGCCCTCGATGCTGAGCGCCGAGCGCACGTCCAGTGCGATGGACACCAGGAAGATCGCCCCGGAGGCCCACCAGACGACGTTGACCAGATCGAGGTTGCCGCGGAACAGGGCGGCGAGGGGACCCTGGAGCAGGCCCGGGCGGCTGGTGCCGCAGTGCGGGCAGAGGGTCTCGTCGCTGGAGATGAGCTTTCGGCAGCTGGAGCAGAGGATCGCGCTCATGCACGCTTCCGACGGCGAAGACCAGCCAGCATTGCGAGGAGCAGCCCGCCGCCCGCCGCGCTCGTGCTGCACCCTCCGCCGTACTTCTGACCGGCATCCGGGGAGACCACGATGATGTCGACGGTGTCGAGGCTGGAGTCCAGCTCTCCGTCAGAGACCATCAGCGCGAAGGTGTGCACGCCAGCCTCTTCCGCGGTGAACTGAGGCGCTGCGGTCTGTCCGCCAGACAGCGAGACCGCCGGACCAGACACCTGACTCCAGACGTAGCTCAGCGCCTCGCCCTCCGGATCGTAGGAGGGGGTGCCGTTGAGCTGGATGGTGTCGCCGGGGTAGGCCATCAGCGGCAGACCAGCCAGGGCGATCGGGGGCTCGTTGTCCCCGCTGCCGTCGCCGCCATCTCCGCCATCTCCGCCAGTGTCTCCGCCGTCGATGCCGAGGTCGGTCTCCTCAGAGATCATCTGCCAGAATTCGGGGTCGCCGCCCTCATAGGTCAGCGCCCAGAAGCCGATGCCCTGGATCCCGGCTTCGACGGCATACGCGGTGCGATCCCGGATGGAGTCGGTGTTGTCGTACCAGAGCTGGGAA
>JBLHNG010000703.1:0-4698 GCA_047621685.1 Myxococcota bacterium
GAAGTGGATCCTGGAGCTGGAGAACGGCAAAGGGGTGCCCTGGGAGGGCAACTACAGCTCCTGGCTGGAGCAGAAGGAGGCCCGCCTCAAGGCTGCCAACCAGGCTCAGGGCAAGCAGCGCGCCCTGGCCAGCGAGCTGGAGTGGATCCGCCACGGCAAGGGTGCCAAGCGCAACCTCACCAAGGCCCGCCTCAAGCAGTACGACAACCTGCTCTCCGGCATGGACGCCCCCGAGGAGCGCCGTCGCCTGGACATCGGCATCCCCCACGGCCCCCGGCTGGGCGACCTGGTCGTCTCGGCAAGCGGTGTCTCCAAGGGCTACGGCGATCAGCTGCTGATGGAGAACCTCACCTTCGACCTGCCCCGTGGTGGCATCGTCGGCATCGTCGGTGCCAACGGCGCGGGCAAGACCACGCTGTTTAAGATGATCGTCGGCGAGGAGCAGCCCGACAGCGGCGAGCTTCGCGTCGGTGAGAGCGTGAAGCTGTCGTATGTCGATCAGTTCCGCGACGACCTCAAGGACGAGCGCTCGGTCTGGGAGAACATCACCGGCGGCCACGACCTGATGGTGGTGGGTGGCGTTGAGATGAATTCCCGGGCGTATGTCTCGGCGTTCGGATTCCGGGGCACCCTCCAGAACCAGCCGGTCGGCACCCTGTCTGGCGGTGAGCGAAACCGGGTCCACCTCGCGATGCTGCTCCAGAGCGGCGGCAACCTGCTGCTGCTCGATGAGCCCAGCAACGACCTCGATGTCGCCACCCTTCGGGCGCTGGAGGAGGCTCTGCTTCGGTTTGCTGGTTGTGCGGTGATCATTAGCCACGATCGGTGGTTTCTTGACCGGGTTGCAACGCACATTCTCGCGTTTGAGGGGAACTCTCAGACGTTTTGGTATGAGGGTGGGTGGTCGGAGTATGAGCGGGATCGCCGCAGGCGGCTGGGTGGTGATGCTGACCAGCCGACTCGGATTAAGTACAAGCCACTGACCCGCTGACCCTTAGCGGGTAGTCCAGGGGGAGCGACCGCAGGGCGGGCACTCCCGGAGTGAGCCGACGTAAGGCGGTGAAACGCAAAAGTGCAGCCCCCCTTGAGCGCAGCGACACAAGCAGGCCGCAGGCCTGCGGTGGTGCGAAGTGGCCAGAAAAAGAATGGCGCCGACGATGGCGGACCTCAACCTCCCGGTGAGAGAGCACCCGCCGTCATCCCATCGCCCCGACGCTGCGAAGCCCGAAGGGCGAGCAGTCCAGGGTAGGCAACATCAAAGACCACGGTTCTCGTATCGCTGGAGTATGGGGGAGGCAGCGTTGGTAGTACCGCCTCACTCCAGCGGTTCTTGCATCGCAGTTTTCGATGTTGCCTGCCCTGGACTGCTTGCCTCTGGCTGCGCAGCGTCGGAGCGCTCGGCTCGGGAGGGTGCTCTCTCCACGGGCTAGCTGAGGGGATTTATCGTTGCAGCGGCGCTTTTCCTGGCCGCTTCGCACCACCGCCGGCCTTTGGCCTGCTTGTGGCACTCGCTCAAGGGGGCTGCACTCTTTGCGTCTCGCTACGCTCGCCTCCAGTCGCCGCTCCCCTGTGACCCCCAGCATGACACCTGCTCACTCACCACCCCACGCAGTCTCACCGGACCGTCCTGCACATCACCGAGCGCCGGATGCCCGCAGCTCCCTCAGAGGAGCGAGGTCACCTTGACTCCGCGCAGGCCAGCAGCGCGAGTGATCTCGCGCTCAGCCTCCATGCGGTCCATCAGCTCCTGAAGCCGGTCGTGGACCATGCCAGGCTCCTCAGCGAGCAAGTTGCCGAGCTGCTCGTTCAGCTCAATATGCAGGTCTCGCAGTCCGCCCAGAAGCGTCTCGATCTGGGCCTCGCGCTGTCGGATGATCGCGACGAGCCGGTAGTAGCGCTCGCTGGGCTCGCCCTCACCGTCCAGCACCCGGTCGGCGGTCAGGGTGGTCTTGAGGCGCACGACGTCCTCATACAGCACAAACAGGACGGTCACGGTGCGCCGGGCGGTCTCCTGGAGTCCGGGATCGCCCTGGGCCAGCATCGCGATGCGGTCGAGCAACACCATCGCGGCATCCCAGCGCGGATCCGCCGGGACGCGACGCCACCGGGCCAGCACCTGCCGGACCTGCCGGCGCTCATGGCGCTGTGAGAACCACCACCACGCCCGGCCAGACAGGAGGGCCATGCCGCCCACCACGGTCAGCAGGAAGGTGTTCAGGATCGAGGGGACCCCGAGGCCGACGAGCTGCCAGATGCCCCAGGTCATCGGCATCAGTGCCGCCCAGAACCCGATCGCCTGCCAGCGACGCATGCGCTGATAAGCCCGCGCGTCGGTCACCTCGTGAGGTTGGAGCGAGATGGGAATCGACCGACGTGACACGGCTGGGACCATGTGATCTGTATAGGCCCCAGGGACCGGATCGAACACCCCTTTGAGTTGGAAACGTCACCACGGCGTCGCAGACGGGTGATACTACCGGTCCAGTCCCGCTGGAGTCCCATGTCTGCCCTGGTTCTCATTGTTGAAGACGAGCGTGACCTCGCCGCCACGCTCTCCTACAATCTCCAACGAGAGGGGTACACCACCCGCCTCGCGGCAACCGGTGCGGAGGCCCTGGAGGGTGCCATCCGGGATCCGCGGCCGGATCTGGTGCTGCTGGACTTGATGCTGCCAGACATGGCAGGCACTGAGGTGTGTCGTCGGCTGCGCAGCTCGGAAGACACCCGCGAGATCGCGGTGATCATGGTGACGGCGAAGGGCGAGGAGATCGATCGGGTGGTCGGCTTCGAGGTGGGGGCGGACGACTACGTGGTCAAGCCGTTCTCGGTCCGGGAGCTGCTGCTGCGCATTCGAGCAGTCCTCCGCCGCCGCCAGAAGACCGAGGTGGTCCGTGAGCGCATGCGCTTCCGGGAGCTTCAGCTCGACGAGGCGGCTCACCAGGCATGGCTCGGCGAGGAGGAGCTGGCCCTGACCGCCTTGGAGTTCAAGCTCCTCCACACCCTCCTCACCCGGAAGGGACGGGTCCAGACCCGGGACACCCTGCTGGAGGATGTCTGGAACATGGACCCCGGTGTCACCACCCGCACCGTAGACAAGCACGTCCAGCGGCTCCGGCAGAAGCTTGGGCCGGCTGCCAATTACATCGAGACGATTCGAGGCGTCGGCTACCGCTTCAGCACCGCACAGGGCTGATCACCCATGCCTCGCATCAGCGCTCAGGGACGGATGTTCCTGCTGTCGATCCTGTTGATGGGGGCCCTGGGGCTGCTGGGGCTCGTCCTGCTGGAGTCCCGCCTGGAGCGCTGGGTCGATGCGCGCCTCACCGAGGAGCTGCTGGAGAAGGCGCACACCATCGCGGTCGCGATCCCCACCTCAAGCGAGGCACCCGATGCGATGGCCGACGCGATGGGCGAGGCGCTCAACGGTCGGGTGACCCTCATCAATGCCGACGGCGTGGTGACCGGTGACTCAGCCCGAACCGATGTCGAGCGGGCTGCGATGGGAAACCACGGCACACGACCGGAGGTGCTCGCAGCAAGAGCGATGGGGATCGGCATCGCCCGACGGTTCAGCGACACGCTCCAGGAAGAGATGCTCTATGTGGCGGTGTCCGCTGAGGGCGGTGTGGTTCGGCTGGCGGTGGAGCGCTCCGAGCTGGCGGTGCTGAAGGAGGATCTCCGCGGACTGCTGCTGCTCAGTCTGCTGTTTGGAGTCGGACTGTCAGCCACGCTGAGCCTGCTGACGAGCCGCTGGGTCTCACGGGATGTCCAGGACCTGATCGCCCAGGCCCAGCACATGGTGGAGAGCGGAAGCGGTCGGCTGGTGCTCAGCGGGAGGCCGGATCTGCTCTTCCTGGTCCGCGCGTTCAACCAGCTCGCGGCGGCGCGGGAGGGCACGGTCCGCGATCTGGCGGTGGAGCGGGATCGGCTCGGCTCGGTCCTGGAGGGGCTCGGTGAGGCGGTCATTGCCCTGGACGAGTCGCAGCGCATCACCCTGGTCAACCCCGCAGCGGTCAGCCTGTTCTCCTTCTCGGAGTCTCCCCACGACCTCGTGCTCACCGAGCTGATTCCCGACGATGCCCTGGCGGCGTTCATCGGGACGGTCATCGGCGCGGAGTCGAAGACCACCGAGTTCTCCCTGCCCGCATCTCCAGGCCCCGGTCGTCAGATCCTGATCACCGCGACCCCCCAGCGTCGTGGGGGTGGCTGCCTGCTGGTCTGTCGGGACGTCACCAACCTGAGGCGTCTGGAGCGCATCCGGCGGGACTTCGTCGCCAACGTCTCCCATGAGCTGCGCACCCCGGTGGCGATCGTGCGGCTCAACGCGGAGACCCTGCTCGGCGGGGCGCTCTCCGATCCCATCCATGGTCCGCGGTTCGTCGATGGCATCTACCGCAACGCGGAGCGGCTCTCTCGTCTGCTGACGGACCTGCTCGACCTCTCCCAGCTTGAGGCCGGCCGCTACCAGCTCTCTGCCGCCAGCTACAGCCTCGCCCCGGCTGCGGCTCAGGCGCTCTCCCAGGTCCAGCACAAGGCGGAGGAGCGAAACCAGGACATCACCCTGCGCGTGCCCACCGACCTGCGCGCCCGCTTCGATCTGCCCGCACTGGAGCAGGTCCTGACCAACCTGCTGGACAACGCGGTGAAGTACTGCCCCCCGGGCTCACAGATCGTCCTGAAGGCCAGCCGGACCGGGGC
>JBLHNG010000704.1:0-4693 GCA_047621685.1 Myxococcota bacterium
GTCTCGCGGCGATGCCCGCACAGGTCCCGGTCGCCGCCAGCGCGAGGGCGACCCCGATGTTGTGCCCCGCCACGCCGTCCACCAGCAGCGCGATGGGGGTGACCAGCACGTAGGCCAGCCAGGACGGTCCGAGGATGAGCCAGGAGTGCCCCTCGGGGTAGTTGAAGGTGTTGGTGAGGTCTGAGAGATAGGGCAGGGCGTCGGCGGTGGCGGCGAGGAGCGAGGCGCTGGTCACCGGGTCGTCGAAGCCGCGCTCGCCCATGAGGATGCGCTGACTTGGGGAGACGAGCGCGCTGCGGGTGGCGATGACGGCGAGCAGGGAGGAGAGCCCGGCGATGGCCGGCAGACCCTCCATTCGCCGCGCCCGCCACGCGCCCCACAGCCCCGCCGCGAGGATCAGCAGGGTCACCGGGATCAGCAGCCAGCGCACCATCCAGGTCTGCGAGCCGTCCACAGTGCGGAGCGATGGGCCGAAGCTGGTGCGGAAGGAGAGCGTCCGGGCGCTCGCCTCGATGCGCTCGCCCTCGAAGCCGCCGACCCCAAGCACCGAGGCATCCCACTCTCCGGTCCCCAGGGGCAGGAAGACCACCCCGCCGGGCTGGTTGGAGGCATACGAGAGCCCGTCGTTGCCACCCTCTTGGCTCCACCGCAGCGCGAGGACGCCCTCCGCGCCCTCCGGCAGCTGGCTCATCACCACCCGGGGCGGGCTGTCGGTGGGGGAGAAGGCACGCTCGGTGGTCCCTGCCGGGGTGTGCTCCAGGATGCGGTAGCTCCCCGGCTCCAGCCAGACCGACTCCAGTCGCCCCCCGGCCTGCCCCTCCGCGGGGTTGGTGTCTGGCCGCCAGCCGAACTGACTGCGCTGTCCGCCATCCTCTGTGAGAAACCGCGCCACGGACTGTCCCGACGGGGCGATGATCTCGATCTGGGCCACATGACCGGGCTGGAGCGGAAACGACCACTCCAGCGCGTCAGCCTGGGCGAGGGGGGAGAGGGCGAGGAGGGCGGGTAGCACGGGGTGGAGTCTACTCGTCTTTTTTCCTGGATCAGTCCGTCACGCCAGACTGGCAGGGTTCATCAGCGGATCAAAAAGATAAGCATGCCCCATGAAGCTCCTTGCCATCAGCGATCTGCATGTCGGACACCGGCCCAACCGTGAGGCGCTGGCGGGGATGCCGTCGTGTCCAGATGACTGGCTGATCATCGCCGGAGACATCGGGGAGAACGCGGAGCACCTCCGGCTGTGCCTCGACGCCCTGCTCCCCCGCTTCAGCAAGCTCATCTGGGTGCCTGGCAACCACGAGCTGTACACCTCCCGCCGGGATCCCTGCCAGCTGCGGGGGGAGGATCGGTATCGCTGGCTGGTGGGGCTGTGTCAGGAGCGCGGGGTGCTCACCCCAGAAGATGACTGGCCGCTGTGGCCCGGCGAGGGGCCACCGACCCGACTCGCCCCGGTGTTCGTCGGCTACGACTACAGCTTCGGTCCCGCCGGGCTCTCCCCACAGCAGGTCGTGAGCTGGGCCTCTGAGGCCGGCATTCGACCGACCGATGAGCGCCTGCTCCACCCCGATCCCTACCCCTCCCGCAGCGCATGGTGCGAGGCACGGGTGGCGCTCACCGAGGCGAGGCTGTCTGCGGTTGCACCCGGGGAGCGGCTGGTGCTGATCAACCACTACCCGCTGCGGGCGGATCTGGTCCGGCTGTTCCGGATCCCCCGGTTCACCCCCTGGTGCGGCACCCGGCTGACCGAGGAGTGGCACCGCCGCTTCCCCATCGACGTCGTCGTCAGCGGCCACCTCCACATGCGGGCTACCGACTGGCGCGACGGGGTGCGATTCGAGGAGGTCGCCCTCGGTTACCCCCGTCACTGGCGGAGCGAGCAGGGCATCGGCCACTACCTGCGCCAGATCCTCCCCCGGACCGCCTCTCCACCGGGCGGTCGCGGCGGGCCGATCTGGCACCGGTAGCGAGGGCTCAGTCGGCGTCGGTGTCTTCGCCCTGAGAGCCAACCGGGGCGTCGCCGTTATCGGGCTGAGCCTCGGCGACATCCCCACGGTATTGGCCGGTGTAGCGGGCCTGGATGATGCAGTGATCGCCTGGGAAGTTCTGCTCGATGATCAGCTCACCGAGGATGTCGGCGGGGCTGTCGATGCGACCGTCGATGGAGACGAAGATGCCCGGCTGGTTGGAGCTCTGGGAGCCGCGGTAGTCGCCCTCGCTCTGCTCCTCGTCGCTGTCTGGGTCGACGTCCTCGTCCTCATCATCCACCGCGACGTCGTACCACTCACTGCCCTCGGCGAAGATGCTGCGACCGTCCTGTGCGCCGATCAGCAGCAGGCCCTCGACCTCGATCTCCAGCCGCTGTCCCTGGGTGTAGAAGATCGAGCCCTGCAGCCGCAGATCTCCGGCTTCGAGCTCTTCGGCTCCGCAGCTTCCGGCGTAGTCGACCTGGTCGAGATCGAAGCTCCAGGCGCCCTGCTGGAGGCGCATGTCCTGACCGGGCTCGGCGGGGAGCAGCTCGTAGCAGCCCAGCGGCTCACAGGCAGAGAGGGTCAGGAGGGAGAGGGCAGAGAGGACAGCGAGCGGGCGGGTCATGGGGTGTCTCCTTGTGGATGACTTCCCATAAAGCAAACGTCGTGCCATGTTTTAAGTATTTGATATTACTGTCTTGTTTAAGATGCTGCTACAGCATTAGCCCGAAACCGGGGCACGGATGTCAGGGATCAGTCAGCCCACCCTGCATTCGGGCGACGGCGTCTGCGAGCAGCTCCAGCTCGGCGGGGTCCAGGGTGGCAAACACTGCGTCGAGCAGGGCGTTGGAGACGGAGATGAACGTCGGCAGGTTGTCTCGGGCGCGCTGGGTGGGGTGGAGCAGCCAGGAGCGCCGGTCGTCGGGGTTCTGGCTCCGGGTCAGCCAGCCAGCAGTCCGCAGTGCTCGGATGAATCGGCCCACGGTCACCTCGGTCAGGCCCATGTGTGCGCTGATCTCGCTGGCGGTCAGCGGGCGCTGCTCCTGAAAGAGGATGACGAGCACCCTCGACTGGGTCGGGGTGATGTCGAAGATGCCGTGTTCTTCAAACAGCCGCAGCGCGCGACGCTCGGCGAGCCCGGCGATCTGGGCAAATCCGAGGAAGGTGTCCGACTGCATCTTCCTGACCCGCTTGTCCAAATTCGCCCCCAGGATGGACATTTTTTATACCAGCCGGGTTGTTCGTGGTGTCTGAACAGGCACAGGAAGGACCCAGCACGCTAAAGTGTTGACACGACCAGAGCTGAGGACCGATGGAACCCCGCGCAAATTCCCCGATCGATGCTCCCGTCCCCACGCTGATCGGCGGGCGATTCGAGCTGCTGGAGGCCATCGGGGAGGGGGCCATGGCGACGGTCTATCGGGCCTATGACCAGCACCTCAAGGTCTATCGGGCCATCAAGCGCCTCTCTCCGGCGATGATCCGCCACGACAAGGCCCGCGCCCGGTTTGCCTCTGAAGCGCAGCTCCTCGCCCTGATGGAGCACCCCAACATCGTTCGCATCTTCGACGTCCTGCTCGAAGACGGCTGCATTGTGATGGAGCTGGTGGAGGGCGGCAGTCTGGTGGACCGGCTGCTGCGGGACGGTCCGATGGCACCCGAGGAGGCGGTGCGGATCACCATCGGCACCCTCCGCGCCCTGGAGGCGGCGCATGAACGCGGGGTGGTTCATCGGGACATCAAGCCCCACAACATCCTGCTGACCCTGGAGGGCGAGACCCGGGTCACCGACTTCGGCGTGGCCCGGCTGCTCCACCGCAGCGACGACTCGATGACCAAGACCGGCGCCACCATGGGCACCTGGGCGTTCATGGCCCCCGAGCAGCGGGCCGACGCCAAGAGCGCCGACGGTCGCGCCGACATCTACTCCACCGGCGCGACTCTCTACGCGCTCCTGACCGCCGAGACTCCACGAGACCTGTTCGCCGCCGAGATCGATCCGGCGATGCTGATCCACATCCCGCCCGCACTGCGCACGGTCATTCAGAAGGCCACCAGCTACCGGCGGGAGGACCGCTACCCCCATCCCCAGGCGATGATCGACGCGCTGCGGGCTGCGGAGACGATTGGCCTCGGTGGCGGGACCATCGTGCCGATGCCTGTCGAGCCGCTGTCCACTTCCTCAGTGCGCACCCCGCACAAGCCCCGGATCCTCCGACCCGGGATGCTGTCTCCCGCCGATGAGCAGCCGAGGCGCTCGATCTCGATCGCGATCGACCGGCCTGGGCTTGTGGTTCCGGTGTCGATTCGCGGTGGGTTGTCCGAGGAGACGGAGCTGCCCGAGGAGGAGCCGCCGTGGGTCACGTCTGAGCCCGAAGCTGCGACCGCGCGGCTGTTTGTGGTGTGTTTGGTGATCGGCGCGGTGCTGGGTGGGGTGATCTGGACGCTGACCCGGTCGGATGGGATCGAGGAGGTCGAGGTCAACGGAGTGGTTCCGGCGATGCTGGAGGTTGTGGTGCCGGAGACGACGCCTGAGCCTGCGACGGTTGTGGCGCCGGAGACGACGCTTGAGCCTGCGACGGTTGTGGCGCCGGAGACGATGCCTGAGCCTGCGACGGTTGTGGTGACGCCTGAGCCACCAGCGGTGGTGGTTGAGTCGGTCACGGTGCCGGCGGTGGTTGTTGAGCCGGAGCCGCCCGCGGTGGTTGCTGAGCCCGTGGTGGTTG
>JBLHNG010000705.1:0-4686 GCA_047621685.1 Myxococcota bacterium
GTCAGTGAGGGGCCGACGTTTGGCCGCTACGCACCGTCAAGGTCCGAGATGACTCCTGGTGCTCCATCGTCGAGCAGGCTCGATCCACCCGAGCCCTCCGGCTCGCGCCCGGATCACGCAGTCGAGACGTTGGTTTTCGGCTGGTTTCAAGCTATCCGGTCTGACAGTTCCTGAAGAGGCCCAATTCTGGTAATCTCAGATCTACAGCTGACAATCACGGAGCCCCCATGCGCATCCCCATCGCAGTAAGCCTCTGCTCCGCCCTCTTCCTGCTCGGTTGCACCGACAAGGGCAACACCGGCACCGAAGCCGACACCGACACCGACACCGACACCGACACCGACACCGATGCGGACTCCGACACCGACACCGATGCCGACACCGATGCCGACACGGATGCCGACACCGATGCCGACACGGATGCCGACACCGTCCAGGCCACCGTGCAGGGTCGGGTGTTTGTGCAGCTGTACACCGAAGATGACGAGGGTGAGCGCACCTTCATCTCCTGGGACGATGCCACCGGCGGCGGCTACCCCTACGGCTCCATCTTCATCGCGTCGTACTCCGGAGAGTCGCTCGAGGAGGTCGTCTACTACGGCACCGACAGCGTCACGGCCTCCGACGTCGATGTCGACAACGGCAACGAATACGCCATCACCGTCAACCTCGACGAAGCGGGCGATGCCTGGCTCTATGCCTCCGTCGACTATGGGCACGATGGCATCCTCAACACCGGCGAACCATTCGGCGTTCACCCTGACGCCATCGAGATCATCGACGGCGGAACCACCAGCGATGCCGACATCACTGTGCTCATCCCGTGGTTCTCGGGCAGCGAAGGCGGCGGCGGAAGCAACGGCAGCGGCTACGGCGGCGGGACCGGCGGCAGCGGCTGTGACGCCGTCACCCTCTCCGGCGACGTCGAAGTCGACAAGCCCTATTCCACCGGACAGGCCCTCACCATGCTGCTCGACAGTGCGGGCAACGGTCCCTACTTCTGGACCTGGTCTGACCTGGAGGGCGACGAGGACGGCGCGAGCGGCACCTACAGCATGGGGCTGTGCGAAAACTCCGGGAGCTGGCAGCTTCGCGGGGCATGGGACAGCAACAACAACGCGCTGATCGACCCGGCCGACACCTGGGGCAGCTACGCCAACACCGACGGTGTCGATGCCAACCCCGTCACAGTCGCCACCAGCGATCTGGCCGACCACGACATCCTCATCCCCCTGGGTTCCTCCGGCCTCAGCCTCATCCCCTACGCCCGACTCGAGGGAGCCATCACCGTGGAAGGCGGCGACTTCTCCGAGCTTCCAAAGGACACCACAGCGGTCTATGTCGTCGCCCTGAAGTACCGACCAACAGCTGGAATCGCGGTGAGTACAATCTACGAGCAGGCCTATGACATCGATGTGTTTGCGCCCAAGGAGTGGTCCGGGCAGAGCGCGCTGGACTTCTCGCTGGGGGTTCCGGCAGACTCGGTGCTCTACCTCTGGGCGTATGCGGACTCCGGAACTACTGGCACGGTGAACGAGTCTGGAGAGTTCATCGCCTCAGGCGGAGATGACGACAACGGCAAGATGACCAGCGAGCCCGGCCTCAACGAAGGGCAGAACCTCGCCCTGGGTCAGGCCCTCGACTGAGGTTGCTGGTCGGCCTTAATCTCCGCGAGTGCCCGCCAGCGGCTTCGCCAGCACTTAGAGGATCGGTCACCCCATACAGTCACTCTGAAAAGTCGGAGCTGCCCCCCCTCTAAGCAACAGTAGACTGCCGCCATGCTGACTGCCCCCGCTCCGCTGTCCGCCTGGGTCAACCCCGACCTGCACCCCATTGGCTGCATCGGCGCCCCCTCCGAAGCCGAGCCCATCGCCGCGATCGCTGCCGCAGAGGACTGGCTGCGCACGCAGGGCTGCACCAGAGCGCTCGGCCCACTGGATGGCTCGACCTGGGCGGCCTACCGGGCCAACCTTGGCCCCCACGACCGGCCGCTGTTTCCCGGCGAGCCCACCGCCGACCCAGCCCCCTGGCGCGCGTCCGGCTACACCGAAGCCCACCGTTATTCCTCGATCCTCGCAGATAACGATCCACAGATCGCCGCCACCCGCAGCCGAGATGCAGTGCTGCGGGCCGCGGGCTGGATCCTGGAGGACCTCACTGAGTTGGGGGACTTTGAGGCCGCACTGGATGTGTTCTGGCAGATGTCGCTGGCTTCGTTTGGCAGCAACGCTTTCTACACCCCCATCGATCGGGCAACCTTCGGCGTCCTCTACGCCCGGGTCCGCCCGCTCATCACCCCGCCGCTCACCCTGCTCGCCCGCTCACCCGACGGCATCCCCGGCGGGTTCTGCTTCAGCTACCCCGACGCCTTCAGCCCCCAGCGCCGCGAGTTCGTCATCAAGACCCTCGCGGTGGTTCCCGAATTTCGCGGCCTGGGCCTGGGGAGCTGGCTGGTCGGCGAGACCCACCGCATCGGCGCCGAGATCGGCTTTACCGGCGGCGGGATCCACGCCTTGATGGCCGCAGACAACCGCTCTCAGCGCATCTCCAGGGACATCGGCGGCCTGGTCCGAGAGTACGCCCTGTTTGAGAAGGCGCTGTCCGAGAAAGCACTGTGAACGTCGTCGACCTGCTGAGAGACTCTGACCGACCCGCGATCATCGCCCCGGACGGCTCCACCGTCAGCTTCACCGAGCTGCGCCAGCGGGTGGGGGCGTTCGCGGGGGGACTCATCGATCTCGGACTGCGGGCCGGGGACCGGGTGGTGCTGCTGGTCCCGATGAGCATCGAGCTGTACGTCGCCCTGCTCGCCCTGTTCCATGTCGGCGCCACCGCAGTGCTCATCGATCCCTCCGCCCCCATCTCCGCGATCCTCACCCGGTTCGCTCCGGTGGCGATGATCGGCTCTTCGAAGGCCCACCTCCTCCGGTTCACGCTCCGTCCGCTCCGGGGCCTCGGCCTGTATGTCTCCACCGGCTTCATCCCCCTGCCCCACCGGCGGCTGAGTCGAATCCAGGGGGTCGTCCCGCCCGTCGATTCCGGTGAGCACCCCGCGCTGCTGACGTTCACCACCGGCTCTACGGGCACCCCCAAGGCCATCGCCCGGTCACATGAATTCCTGCTCACCCAGCACCGCATCCTCGCCGAACACCTCCGCCTGGGCCCCGGGGATGTCGACATGCCGACCCTGCCGGTCTTCCTGCTGCACTCCCTCGCCAGCGGGGCGACCTGCGTGCTGGCGGACGCCGATCTGCGCAACCCGGGCGCGGTCGATCCCGACCGGGTGATCGCACAGGTCCGCGCGGTGGGGGTCACCAGCATCTCCGGCTCCCCAGCGTTCTTCGCCCCCCTCGCCCGTCGCCTCCTCGAGCGCGGTGAGACGCTGCCCGGCCTGAAGCACCTCCACACCGGCGGCGCCCGGGTGCCGGTTGGGATGCTCAAGGCGCTGTGTGAGGCGGCCCCAGAAGCAGAGATCGCGATCGTCTATGGCTCCACCGAGGCCGAGCCGATCGCGGTGCTGTCGGTTCGGGAGAACCTCGCGGTGCTGGAGGATGGCGAGCGCAGTGGGAAGGGTGCGCTGGTTGGGCCGCCAGTTCGACAGCTCGCGGTGCGGATTGATGACGATGAGATTCTGGTCGCCGGACCGCATGTAAACCCAGGTTATTACCAGGATCCTGAGGCTGACGCGGAGAACAAGGTTCGCGAGGGTGGGCGGCTCTGGCATCGGACCGGGGATGCCGGGTATCTCGATGATGCGGGTCGGATCTGGTTGGTGGGACGGGCTGGGGGGCGGATTGGTGGGGTGTGGCCGATGCAGGTTGAGGCACCGGCGGAGCTGTTGGGGTTTGTGGTGAAGGCGGGGCTGGCGGCGGTGGATGGGGAGGCGGTGCTGGCGTGTGAGGTGGTGGATGCGCCGGAGGGATGGGAGGCGGAGGTCGCGGCGGTGGTGGGGGTGCGGGTGGTGAGGGTGGATGTGGTGCCGGTGGATCCGCGACACAATGCGAAGGTGGATCGGAAGCGGCTGGAGACGATGTTGCGGGATGAGTGAGGTGTGTGGTGAGGCGCAGATGTCAGGCTGGGGGGTTGCAGGGGGAGCGGGGACTGGAGAGAGCCGACGTAAGGCGGCGAATGGAGGAAGTGCAGCCCCCCTTGAGCGAAGCGACATGAGCGGGCCGTCAGGCCAGCGTTGGAGCGGAGTGGCCAGAAAAAGCATGGCGCGGACGATGGCGAACCTCGGCCCATGGGTGAGGGAGGACCCTTCGGAATCGAAAGCCACGAGGCTGAGAGCGCCCCTGGCTGAGAAGCCAACGGCGAGCAGGACAGGTCGGCACTATCAAAAGCAGAGATCGGCGAATCCTTGAAGTGCGGCGGTACTGCCAACCCCGTCTCCGTCCTTGGGCTGAGGGCGCCCCCGGCGCTGATCGCCACGGGTCCCCTCCGCGGTCCGCGCTGCACTCCCTGTCGGCCAGCATTCTCCGTGGGTTGCCCCTTCTCTCAAGCCTCGGGTCACTTGCTGCCTCCGGGGCCGCCAGAGAATCTGGCGTGGACTAGGGGCGTCCCCGACTGAGGGCGCCCCCCGGCCCTCCGACACCGCCCACTCCGGTCTCCCCTTGCGCGCGCCCGGGCGAACTGAGACTCCTGAACTGGCGATCCAAACAATACAATCAACAAATTTAGGGGAGAAGG
>JBLHNG010000706.1:0-4686 GCA_047621685.1 Myxococcota bacterium
CCTTGCGCGCGCCCGGGCGAACTGAGACTCCAGGCAAGGCGATCCAAAACAATACAATCAACAAAATTAGGGGGTTAGGCAGCCACCTGACCGGCTTCGTATGACTCACCCCGTCCCCGTGCCGCTCCACGAATCGACAATCAGCCCGTCTGCGACCGGCACTTGTCGAACTTCAGGCGGGTACATCAGGCAGCCACCTGACCGGCTTCGTATGACTCACCCCGTCCCCGCTCCGTGTCCCGAATCGGCAGTTTACCCAGCCTAAAGGCCGGCTACTGCCGTCACTCAGTGGCGAGTACATCAGCCAACCACCCGACCGGCTCCGGCTGCCTCCACACCTCACCCAAACATCAACAACCCACCCGGCGGGGCCTCGCTCTTCCCATCAACCAGCTGCTTAAACAACCCCAGCGGCTGGCGCGTCTCATCAGAAAACGCCCGATGAATAAAGTGAACCGGCATCACCACCATCGCCCGGTCCGCTGAGGTCACCGCCGGTCCCTCCACACCGGACTCCAGGGTCATGTACGACCACGACCAGCCCGCCACCCGGCACAGCTCATCGCCCCAAAGCACCCCGAGGTCCGTCGCCAGCTCATCCCGGGGACGGGGCACCGGACGACCTGCCCGGACCGCATCGACCACGATGTTCAGCCCAGCGATGAGGAAGTCGGAGTCCTCTCCCTGCACCGGGATCAGCGACAGCGCCAAGGCGAACCGCTCGGTCAATTCGGCCTCTTCCTCTGCAGTCAGCGGCCTCAGTACAGGCACGAGGCGCTCAGGGAGAAGGGCTGGTCTTCCTCACCGTCCACGATGATGAGGTAGCGGGTCTGGCTGTTGTTCCAGACATCGACGGTGCTGCTGCCCGACTCGCACTCAATCACCGAGACCCCGGCGTATGGGCAGACCTCTTCGTCTGACCAGGCCATCGCGAACAGCTGGAGGTCGCCGCAGGGACTGGAGAGGTTGAAGGTGACCGTGCCGGTGCCGGGGTGGATGAACTCATAGACCCGCTCGCTGCCCTGCCAGTCATCGTCGTCGCTGGGAATGCAGTACCAGACCTGGTACTCCGAGCCCTGGAACGAGGACTCACCGCCCTCAGTGGAGTCGGTGATGGTCTCGTCGCAGCTCAGGGTGCCGCTGAGGCAGTCCGGTCCGACGATCTCACCGGGGAGGATGTCGTCGCAGTCCTCCACATCGATCGTGCCGCCGCCATCGTCACGGGCCGATCCAAACGAGAACGAGCCGTCCTCACAGCCCGTGAGCAGCAAGAGAATCAAGGACATGTCACCCCCAGCTCGAACAGGTCCAGGACCGGCTGGGGCCCGTCGACGATGACGAGGTAGTTCGACTCCGTGTTCGCCCAGATGTCCACCGAGCCGCCGCCGGTGCCCTCCGCCATCTCGCACTCGCTGATCGAGTGGCCCTCGCCGGGGCAGGTCTGGTCGGTGGACCAGAACTCCCAGCGAACCACGATGAGGTCGAGGTCGGAGCAGGGGGCGTCGAGGTCGAAGGTGACCGTTCCGGTGCCGGGGTGGGTGAAGTTGTAGATGCGCTCGTTGCCGCTGAAGTCCCCGGCGGGAAAGGCTGTGCAGAACCAGGAGGAGTACGCCCCCTCAGCCATCACCGAGGTCCCACCCCTGGTGGTGTCGATGAAGGTCTCGCCGCAGGTGAGGTCGCGCACCACACAGTCCTCGGGAGAGGGGGTGGGGGTCACCTGCTGGTCGCAGTCCAGTGCGTCGGAGCTGGAGGTGTCGTCGCCACCAGAGCTGCCAGAGTCGCCGGTCTGCGGATCGGTGTCCGTGTCGGTTTCACCATCTGTGACGCTGTCACCGCCGGTGTCCGAGTAGGAGTCCGGGGGGGGCTTGAAGATCGAGCAGCCGCCCAGGACCGCCAGCAGAACCATGCGCACCATCCACGCCTCCGTCCGTCAGCATAGCCGCTCATCGAATCCACTGCGCTCAGGGAACCGACTGCACCTGGTTGATGACCTCTCGCCCGGACTCGACGAGGTGGGCGTACTGCCCGCCCAGCGCCATCAGCTCCGCGTGGCTGCCAAGCTCGATGATCTCGCCGGCGTCCATGACTGCGATGCGATCGGCGTGCTGGATGGTGGAGAGCCGGTGGGCGACCACGATGACGGTCTTCGCAGAGAGGATCCGGGCGATGGCGTCCTGGATGAGGGCCTCGGTGAGGGAGTCGACCGAGGCGGTGGCTTCGTCGAGGATGATCAGGGCCGGGTCGTGGGCCATGGTCCGCGAGAAGGTCAGCAGCTGCCCCTCCCCCACGCTCAAGTCCGCCCCACGCTCCCGGAGCAGGTGATCCCAGCCGAGACGCTGCACGAACGCATCGGCGTGGACCAGCTCACTGGCCGCATTGCGCTGTGCCTCGTCGATGTCGGGGTTGTCGAGGTCGACGTTGAACTTCAGGGAGTCGGAGAAGATCTGGATGTCCTGACGCACCGCAGCAACCTGCCGACGCAGCGCCCGGGGATCGAGGTCGGCCAGCTCGACACCATCCAGCGCGATGGAGCCCTCATAGCCGTCGTAGGACTTGTCGAGGAGGCGGGTCAGGGTGGTCTTGCCGCTGCCCGAGGCACCAACCACCGCGATGACCTCGCCCGGGGCGACCTCCAGGCTGACGCCCTTGAGGACCTCGGGAGCACCGGGGCGGTAGCGGAACCGCAGGTCGCGGATGGACAGCCGACCGGCCACCTTCCCCACCGTCGTCTCTCCGGTGATCGCGACTTCTGCATCGTCGAGCAGCCCGAAGATCTTGGTCAGCGCCGCCACCGCACGCTGGATGACCGCGATCTTGCCCGACAGCTCCCGCAGCGGGGAGAACAGCCGACCAAGGTAGTCGATGAACGCCAGCAGCAGCCCTGCGGAGACAGCCTCCTGCGGCCCGATCGGCAGCCCGGCCGCGCCCGCGCCGAACCACAGCATCACCCCAATGAACACACTGCCGATGCCATCGACCAGGGCGTACATGAAGGCGTCGTAGACGTTCGAGGTGGAGCAGGCGCTCCGGAAGCGGCTGTTGAGGACATCGAAGCGGCGCAGCGTGCGCTCCTCGTCGGAGTACAGCTGGATGATCTGCACCCCGTCGATGCGCTCGGCGAGGAACGCATTGACCCCGGCGATGGCGTTGCGGATCTCGAGGAACAGCACCTTGAGCTTTCGGCGGAGCAGCTCCAGCAGCACGAACAGGACCGGCGAGAGCACCAGCATGGCTGCGGTCAGGTCCGCATCGAGCCAGAACATCGCGGCCAGGATGCCGGCGATGGTGAGCAGGTCGAGCACGATGGTGACCGAGCCGGCGGACAGGGCCTCACCGAGAGAGTCGATGTCGCTGGTCAGGCGGGTGAGCAGCATCCCGGCGGGACGGTGATCGAAGAAGGACTGGGGGCGCCCGAGGAGGTTGCTGTACAGGAAGCCCCGCAGCCGAACCAGGGTCCGGGAGCCGCCCCAGGACAGCGCCAGGGAGTACATCGCCCGGAGGAAGTACGCGGCGATGACCGCGCCGAGGTACATCCAGGCGAGGTCGGAGAGCCCATCGAGCACGCCGGGGACGATGTGCTCGTCGATGGCGCGCTTGAGCAGCCAGGGCTGGGCGAGGCTCGCGAGGGCCACCAGCGGGGTGACCGCCAGGGCGATGCCGAACGCCCAGAGGTCGGGACGGATGTGGGGCCAGAGGCGACCAAGCAGCCGCCAGTCGGAGCGTGTCTCGCTCATCCCGCGGCCTCCTCGGAGCTGTCGTCTTGCTGCACCAGCCAGGTCTCCCGGTACACCCCTTCCCGGCCAGCCAGCTCCTCATGGGTGCCGACGTCCACCAGACGACCTTCAGCCAGGACCACGATCATGCCGGCGTAGCGGAAGGCGGAGAGGCGGTTGCTGACGATGAAGGTGGTCGGGGCGCGATCGGTGGCAGAGAGCCCGGCGAGGGTGGCGACCAGCCTGGCCTCGTTGTCGTGGTCCACTGCGGAGAGCACATCGTCGAGCACGATCACGTCGGCCTGTCGGTGCAGTCCACGGGCCAGGGCGACCCGCTGCCGCTGTCCGCCAGAGAGCATGATCCCCCGCTCCCCCACGACCGTCTCCAGGCCATCGGGCAGGGCGGCGAGGTCCGCGTCGAGGGCGGCAAGCCCAGCGGCCTGAGCGACCGAGTCGGGATCGGGTGTGTCGGAGAGGGCGATGTTGGCGGCGATGGTGTCTGAGAACAGGAACGGACGCTGGGGCACGACGGCAATCCGACGACGCCAGGTGTCGATGTCCTGGGCGCAGATGTCGACCCCGTCCACCATCATGGTGCCCTTCGGCGGGTTGTAGAGCCGGCTGAGCAGGCGCACCAGGGTTGACTTGCCCGAGCCGGTTCGCCCGAAGATGCCGACGGTCTCGCCCGCCGGGATGGTCAGCGAGATGTCGTGGAGGACCGGCTCCTCAGGGGCATCGGGGTAGGCGAAGGTCAGTGCATTGAGCACGATCTCTGGACCACAGCCAACCGCTGGGACCACCGGATTGTCGCCCTCGGGACACTCAATGGGCGAGTCCATCAGCTCGAAGATGCGCTCCAGCGCCGCCCGGCCACGCTGCCAGACCGAGAGCATGAAGCCCATGGAGCGCAGGGGCGGGAGCAGGGCTGCGAGCAAGGTCGCAAACGCCGCGATGTCGCCCACGCTGAGCACCC
>JBLHNG010000707.1:0-4684 GCA_047621685.1 Myxococcota bacterium
TGACACCGCCCAGGTGATCATCGATGCGCGCGGCAGTGGGCTGCTGACCTCACTGAGTGGCCTCTCTCTCCCCGCTGACTTTGCCCCCTTCGCGACCTTCCGCATCGACCCGAACACCGCCACCCCCGGCGACCTGGCCCTGCTGCCTGGCCTCGCGCCCAGCCGGGTCTTGATGTTCCTCGTCGTCAGCTTCGAGTACCTCGGTGTCGGGCTGGGGACGGCGGCGTTCGTGTCGTTCATCGCCCGGAGCACAGACAAGCGCTACACCGCCACCCAGTTCGCGCTGCTGACCAGCCTCACCGGGGTGCCCCGCACCTTCGCCAACGCCACCACCGGCTTCCTCATCGAGTCGGTCGGCTACACCGGGTTCTTCCTGATGTGCACCGTGGTCGCGATCCCCGGCATGCTGCTGCTGCTGTGGGTGGCCCCGTTCGGCCCCGACCCCGACACCGGCGATGGCTGAGCCGAGCCTCCCCCGGATCCTGGAGCTGCTGAACGCTGTGGATCCGGCGGTCGTGGATCAGGGCGTGGAGCTGGTGGTAGCGCTTGAGGATCCGGCGATCTATGAGGAGCTACTGCGGAACTGCCGGATCAATGTTCATGGGAAGATCCTTGAGGCGAATCCGCTGCGGCAAGAGAGGGCGGTCCTGCGTCTGGTTGCCCACGCCCCGGAGTCCGCACGACTGCATGAGAGCCTCCGCCGGGCGACCATCCGCACCCTGGCGGCCATCCCAGCCCTTCTCGCCGGGCGGTTCGCCCACTTCCCGGTCCTGGAGCGCCTCAGCCTCATCACCTCTGGGGAGACCCTTCCCGACGACATCGGTGACCTGCCCACGCTTCGCAGCCTGTCGGTGATTGGAGCACTGACCCACCTGTCCTCGTCCCTGACCCGCCTCACCGCGCTGGAGTCGCTGCACATTGCAGCCCCGAAGCTCACTGCCCTCCCCGACAGCCTCACCGCGCTGCCCACCCTGCGCAGCCTCCACCTCCACTGCCGTGCCCTGTCCGCGCTGCCCGATGACCTCAGCCCCGGTCTCACCAACCTCCACCTCGACGCCCTCCCCCTCACCGCGCTGCCCGACCGACTCGCCGCGCTGACCCGGCTGGAGCGACTGACGCTGACGAACATGCCCGGCCTCACCGTCCTGCCCGACGGAATGGCGGCGCTGGCCGACCTCACCCACCTCAACATCTCCGCAACCGGCATCCCCGTCCTGCCCCCCTTCCTCGACCGGCTGCCGGCTCTCCAACAGGTCACCCTCGACGACCACCTCATCCACGACGCCATCCTCGCCCTCGCGGGGCACGGCACCTGGGCGGGGGTCGACGCGGCAGTCGCAGCGATGGCGATGCTTGCGGACGCCTCGCCAGAGAGCCTCGACGCCCTCCTCCGCGGCGGCGAGCTGCTGCCAGGCGATCGGCTCATCCGGGGCTACCGCTGGGTCGGCGCCCTCCAGGCTGGCCTCGACCACGCCTGGCTCTCCGGCCTCACCCTGCTCCCGCCCGACCACCCCCTCACCGCCCGGCTCACCCGGCTCGACCTCTCCGACGGTCTGGAGCCAAACCCCCGCCCCGGCGACCTGCTCGCCACCCCACGACAGGTCACCGCCCCCGCCGCGCTGATCCGCCTCCTGCTCGCCACCCCGCTCGCTGGTCCAAAGATCCGCGAGCTCCCCGGGCTGCAGCGCCTCCCGGTCGGCCTGGATCGCTTTGAGCGGCTGGAGCGCCTCGACCTCTCGGGCAACCGCATCATCGAGCTGCCCGGCCCCCTCCCCGAGCGCCTCAAGTGGCTGAACCTCTCGGGTAACCCGCTGCTGACGTTCCCCTCCGCCCTGCTCGGACTGTCCCGGCTGCGCACCCTCAACCTCGCCAAGACCACCCTCACCGCCCTGCCCTCGACCGGCTGGCACGCCTGTCGTCTGACCGAGCTGGACCTCTCTGGCAACGCCCTCCAGGACCTCCCCGCAGGCCTCAACCAGGCCCGCACCCTCACCGCGCTGCTTGTGGCGGACAACCAGCTCCACACCCTGCCCGACCTCACCCGGCTCACCCGGCTCGCCCGGCTCGACCTCTCCGACAACCGCCTCTCCCACCTCCCGGACTGGCTCGGCACGCTGCCGCTGGTGACCCTGACTGCCGACCGCAACCAGATCTGCACCCTCCCCGACGCTCAGCCCGGCTGGAAAAAAATGATCACCCTGTCGCTGACAGACAACGGCCTGCTGGTGCTGCCAGAGGTGGAGACCCTGGTCAGCCTGGAGAACCTCGACCTCTCCGACAACCCGCTGAGGCAGATTCCCGAGGATCTCTCCCCGCTCCATCGACTCAGCAGGCTCAACCTCAGGAGCTGCCACCTGGAGCGGCTGCCGGAGTCCCTGTGGCACCTGCCCGCCCTCGCCTGGATCGATGCCGCCGACAACCCGATCACCGAGCTGCCCTGGGCGGTCCGGACCACACCGGTGCTGCGTCACCTCGACCTCTCCGGCTGCCCGCTCTCCATCTCCCCGATGCTGCGCTGGATGCTCCAGCGACGGCTGGGCGAGGGGCTGGTGGAGTGAGCACCCTGATCATCCTCGGCGGTCTGCCCGGCTCCGGCAAGACCACCCTCGCCCGCCTCCTCGCCGCCCGACTCGGCGCGCTCCACCTCCGAATCGACACCATCGAGCAGGCCATCCGCGGCTCCTGGCTGAGCCCTGCCGATGTCGGCGACTCCGGCTATCGGGTCGGCTATGCCCTGGCGGGTGACAGCCTCCGGCTCGGCCTGTCCGTCATCGCTGACTCCGTCAACCCCCTCCCGGTTACCCGCGCTGACTGGCGAGAGACCGGCATGAGAGCCGGTGCTGAGGTGGTCCAGATCGAGGTTGTCTGCTCAGACCCCGCCCTGCACCGCGCCCGGATCGAGGCCCGACACAGCGACATCCCCGGCCTCGTCATGCCGACCTGGGCAGACGTCCTTGCCCGCGACTACCGGCCCTGGACGGCTGATCTGACCGTGGACACCACGCAGCCTATCGAGGCCTGCATGGCGCGCATCCTGTCGCACCTGACCCCTCAGGGGGTGTAGCTGGTCAGCTCGGTGCCGTCGGTCTTTACCGTTCCCACACCCTCGGCAGTCCAGGAGAACGCTTCGGGGGAGCCCTCGGTGATTCCGCTGAGCTTGATGGCAGTGTAGGTGCCCGCCGGCACGGTCACCGACTCCTCACTGACCGCCTCATACGCCGTGGTCGTCGAGAACGACTGCACCGGTGTGGTGTCGGTGGTGATGGTGCCCACGCCCTCGGCGGTCCAGGTGTCACCGACGGAGAGGGAGGCAGGTGTGACGAGCATGGGCACGTCATAGACCACCTCCGACCAGCCGCTGTACGGGTAGCCTGCGGCCTCACCGCTGTACTCGGTGTAGATGCCAAGAAGCCACATCCCGTCGCCGTCACAGGTGTAGTCGAGGACCGAGGTGGAGTCGGTCACCGAGCCCTGGACCTCGGAGTGGGAGTCGCTGGTGAACTCAAGGCTTGAGCCGTCGAAGGCGGTGACTTCGACGGTGGAGTCTCCGGTGACCTGCCCCACGAAGTCGTAGGTCCAGGTCGTTCCCTCGCTGACCACGCCGCTCCAGACGGTGCAGGCATCCGCGTCCGCGTCGGTGTCCGTGTCCGTGTCGCTGTCCGTGTCGGCGTCGGTGTCCGCATCCGTGTCGGCATCAGCCTCAGCAGTCGAGGTGTCGTCTTCCTTGTCGCCGCATCCTGTGATCAGCAGCAGGCTCCAGATGGCACTCATGTCTTCTCCAGGGGGTTGAATCTCCGCGCCAATTCTGCCGTTGTGGCCGCAGACGTGCCACAGCAGCTGCCGATGAGGGTCGCGCCAGCGTCCACCCAGGTCTGCGCGATGTCAGCGTAGCGGGTTGGTCCCTGGTCTGTGGAGGCCCATCCGAGACCATCGGTGGGGTGACCGGCGTTGGCGTAGGCACCAAACGGCACCCCGAGGTCCGCCAGACGCTCGACGTAGCGGAGGGTGTCCCGAGCCGGGATGCAGTTGACCAGCACCGCGTCTGCTCCCCGCTCCACCGCGAAACGGGCACCCCGGGCGATCTCATCGGGAGTGAGCAGGTCAGCGCGGTAGCCGGCAGTGAAGCTGACCCACACCTCTGCTCCAGTGGCCGACGCAGCCTGCACGGCGACCTCGACCGCGGCGAGGCCCTCGGCGATGTGCGGGAAGGTCTCGCACAGCAGGAGGTCGCAGCCAGCCGCCACCAGGGCCTCAGCGAGCAGGGCGTGCTCGGGGCCGGGATCGGATGGGGAGCGCTCGGGGGAGTAGCAGTCCTCCAAGGGCGCGATGCTGCCGGCCAGCCGGTGGCTGGGAGGCAGGACGCTGCGGGTGAGGTCCACGGCGCTCTGTGTGAGCCGCCGCCAGTCGGCCCCCGCCGCGCGTCGGGTGGTGCGGAAGGTGTTGGCGGTGTGGACGGTGGCCCCGGCGCGGACGTGGGCGCGGTGGATGTCGGCGATCACCCCGGGGTGGGTGGTCAGGGCGGCGGCACTCCACAGCGGGGCCGGGGTGGGGACACCGAGGTCGGACAGCGCGGTGCCCAGGGGTCCATCGAGGATGGTGATCGACATCTCCTCCGTTGTCTATCGCACCTCGGGACAGGGAGAAGAAACCGGTTACGAACGGGACCACCACGGAGGTCCTCATG
>JBLHNG010000708.1:0-4671 GCA_047621685.1 Myxococcota bacterium
GCCACGGGCAGTGAAACGACCATCTGATCAGGAGTCAGTCCCTATGTTTCAGGAACTCAGCAGTGAAGACCGTCTGCGGTTGATGCGGTTTGTCTGCTCGTTTGCGTGGGCCGATCTGGAGGTCCATCAGGAAGAACGGCGGCTAGTCGGACAGCTCGCCAGGAAACTGGGAATATCGGAGCGTGAGCGTGAGCAGGTCGCGCGCTGGCTGGCGCATCCTCCACGTCCCGAGGAGGTCGACCCCCAGGACATCCCCACTGAGCACCGCCAGATGTTCCTCGCTGCCGCCCAGGCAATGATCGCTGTTGATGGCGACATCGATCCCCAGGAAGCTGCAACCCTGGAGCTGTTTGAGATGCTCCTGCCAGGCCGCGAGGAGTAGTCTGCCGGGCCGCGAGGAGTAGTCCTCAGCTTGCGTCGGAAGGGGTTGCGCGGGCCGGCCAGAAGAATGAGGCCAGCCCAGCAACCAGAACCACGACGCTCAGCAGGCCCACCGCTCCGCCCCAGAACCAGTAGGGCAGCAGCAGGGCCTCAGCGATGTGGGCGACATCCGAGGGATGATCGCCTGCTCCAGTCTGTGCAGTGGCAGTGAACAGGTAGTCGGCGCGAGAGAACACGCTGAGTGCGAGCTGCACCCCGACGAACAGCACCCCCCACTGCGCAGCGTCTCGCCCCTTCAGTCCGAGCCCGAGGCTGCCCGCGGCGATGAGCGCGACGAAGCCGAAGCCGAACAGGTTGCGCACGACCAGGATCTCCGCGAGGATCAGGCCGACACCGAGCAGGACCAGCGCAGCCCGAGAGGCCCGGGTAGAGCGGCCGATGCCGAAGCAGAGTGCGGCGACCACTGAAGGTCCGATGAGTCCACCAGCACTGATGAACGCCCGCTCGAAGCGGTTGACGTTCCCGCTCCAGGTGGCCAGCCCCGAGGCGTCGGAGAACATGACGAAGGACTCGAAGCTCCCGCCCATCCCGACCGCGGCGATGCCGTGCCCCATTTCGTGGGCGAGGGTCGAGAGCAACACCAGCGGCCAGGCGATGATCTGACCGTAGGGCACCACATACAGGAGCACAGTGACGATGACGCTGCCCAGGAGGGCCACCCGTGCGCGACTGGAATCGTTGACGCTGCTCATTGTCTCTCCCCAAAGCCAGGACACCGTTCTCTACGTAGCTGTTCCAAAAGTCTCTGTTGGAAACGCCTCCAATTCAGATCGACCAGAGAGAGTTTTGTGGAATTCCGCACAGTCCGGTGTGTGAGAACCCCAAAAAGGCCCCTCCAGACCACGATTATTCCAGGCACGGCTCTTGCTTACTCAGCAAGCAGACACAGGAGAAGTCATGGAAGCCGCCCTCCCCCGCCCCATCGTTGCCACTCCCCGCCCCGTCGTCACCCCGGCCACAGACGCCACGGCGCTTGATAGCCTCATGCCGATGCTGTTCCTCGGCTCGTATGCCTTCGCCGTTGTCTTCCTGGTGGCAACCGGCCTGTCGCTCGTCTGATACGGTTCCGCGCTGAAGGCGCTCCACCGTATGGGGTGTTCAAATAACACCCCTGCAGTCTTTTGTAGTGGGATTGATCCCCCTACGACCCTAACTACAGCGCGATGCGCTGCAAAATCCGCTAGCGGATTTTCATCCTACGGATCCGCTCTGAATCAGTGCGGATCCGTATGAGGCGACTCACCCCGGACTGGCCTCAACCAGCAGCGCGGTGATCGCCGGGACATCCTGAGTGGGTCGGACCACGACAGAGACCGGCTCAGTCTGTCCAGCGCGAAAGACCGCGTGACCGTGCGGAGTCCCGGATCGCACTGCGACCAGTGCGCGCGTCCCAGGCTCTGCCAGAGCGGCGAGCACTGCAGGCAGAGTCTCAGGGGCTGCGACGAGAGTGAGGCTGCGGATGTCAGCGAGGTCCGCCGGGGTTGCCCGACGCACGATCAGCGAGCCGCCGCCGTGGAGGATGCTGTACTGCCAGCCGTCCTCGACGAAGCCCAGACGCCGATACAGCGCTCGGGCGGGTCCATCGCCATCGGCAGCGAGGTGGACGGTCTGACACCCCCGCGCCAGGGCATCCTGGCCGACCGCAGCGATCAGGGCCGAGCAGGCTCCACGGCGACGGTGGTCGGGGTGGGTCTCGACGGACTGAAATCGCCCCCGCCCCTCCGGGCAGCTCACCATCCCGCACTGTGCGATCAGGCACTCGCCCTCAAACGCTCCCCACCACGCCCCTACACCCGCCTCGGCCCAACGCCACCACGCCCGGCGGCGCCCCTCCTTAAACGCCACATAGTCCGCATCGCCACCAAGCTCAGCCGGATCACAGGTTCGGTTCAGCGCAATGATCGCCGCCCGCTCGGCGGTCATGTCGAGGCGGCGAATGTGCAGGTCGGTGGGAACAGACCGGAAGGCGGTGGCGGTCATCGAGAGACCGGAGTCGTCCACAAACCCCGCGGCTCGGCAAGCAACAGGAAGTTGCCGTGGAAGTAGCCCGGGTTGTCCGGGGTGCGAACCACGGTGTAGCGCGACCCGTTGGATCCCCGGGGCTCAGCGCTTCCACCGCCGGCGATGGCGAGGAACAGGTCGGTGTCAGTAATGAGGAAGGGGCATCGGTCCTCACGGGCATTGCTCAGTACCGTTGTATGGCACCCAACCACTGTGTCTTTACACACACATAGCTGTTGAAAAATCCACACCCAGCAGCCTGTCTCGGGGCGATTTCGCAGGCCTGAAACTTGCAGCGAGGAAGTGACTAACCTTGGAGCCCCGATGGCAGAGCGCGCCACCATCCTGGTCTGCGATGATGAAGAGCTGATTCGATGGTCCCTCAACGAGCACCTGACCGCGGAGGGATACCGGGTCATCGAAGCCGAAGACGGCGAGGAGTGCCTGAAGCGGGTCGGGGATTGCTCTCCAGACCTGGTGCTCTCCGACCTGAAGATGCCCCGCATGGGTGGTCTGGAGATGCTCCGACAGCTTCGAAGCCGTGGGAGTGAGGTTCCGGTGATCGTGCTCACGGCGTTCGGTGCGGTCGAGACTGCGGTGGAGGCCACCCGGCTCGGGGCCTCGGACTACCTCAGCAAGCCGTTCGATCTTCGCGAGATCAGCCTTGCGGTCGACAAGGTCCTCATCGCCGAGCGGCTGCGCCATGAGGTCCGCTACCTCCGCGGACCGAGCCGGAGGGCCTACAGCCGGATCATCGGCCGCTCTCAGGCCATGCAGAAGATGTTCCACACCCTCCAGCGACTCGAAGAGATCGACACGCCAATGGTCCTGGTGATTGGAGAGTCGGGCACCGGGAAGGACCTCATCGCCCACGCCATCCATGAGATGGGGCCGCGCAAGACCGGCCCGATGATGGAGATTGACTGCGCGAGTCTGCCCGAGCAGCTCATCGAGAGCGAGCTGTTTGGCCATGAGAAGGGTGCGTTCACCGATGCCCACACCACCAAGCGCGGACTGTTCGAGGTCGCCCGGGGCGGCACCATCTTCCTCGACGAGATCGGCGAGATGTCCCCGACCACCCAGGCGAGGCTGCTGCGGGCGCTGGAGAACCGCCGGTTCAAGCGGGTCGGCGGGCTGGTCGACATCGCAATGGATGCCAGCGTCATCGCAGCGACCAACCGGGATCTCGCTGTCGAGGTGAAGGCTGGTCGGTTCCGGGAGGATCTCTTCTTCCGCCTCAACGTCATTCGAGTCGAGGCCCCTCCCCTCCGTCAGCGCCGAGAGGACATCCCGCTGCTGGTGGACCACCTCATCGAGAAGTTCAACCGAGACTTCCGCCGCACCGTCCAGGGCATCTCCGCCACAGCACTGAGCCTGCTGCAGTCCTACCCCTGGCCAGGCAACGTCCGGGAGCTGCGGAATGTCATCGAGCGGGCGATCATTCTGGAGTCCGACGAGCTGATCGAGGAGACCCACCTGCCTCCAGAGATCCGCTACAGCACCGCCAGCCGGGCCGGGCTCGTGGGCACGACCTTCTTGTTGCCGGAGGGTGGAGTGGATCTGGAGCAGGTTGAGCTGAGCCTGGTGAAGCAGGCGATGGTCCGCACTGAGAGCAACCAGACCGCTGCAGCGAAGCTGCTGGGAATCAGCAGGTACGCGCTACGGTATCGGCTCGAGAAGTACGGAATGCTGCCAAGCCAGATGGAGAAGTAAGGGCACCCACCAGGGCTTCGGACATGGTGAACCACTCGGCGCTCTGAGGTGTACAGGACGGTCCATTGAGCTTGCGGTGGGTGGTAAGTGAGCGGGTGTCATGCTGGGGGTCGCAGGGGAGCGGCGAACGCAGTGAGTGCAGCCCCCTTGAGCGCAGCGCCATGAGCGGGCCGTCAGGCCAGCGTTGGTGCGGAGTGGCCAGAAAAAGCATGGCGCCGACGATGGCGTACCTCGGGCCATGGGTGAGGGAGCACCCTTCGGAATCGAGAGCCACGAGGCTGAGAAGCCAACGGCGAGCAGTCCAGGTCGGCACTATCAAAAGCAGAGATCGGCGAATCCTCGACTGGCGGTGATTCCAACCCCGTCTCCGTCCTTGGGCGCTGATCGCCACGGGTCCCCTCCGCGGTCGCAACTCCTATGAGTGTTGTGGGACCTGAGGCTGCTTAGGTTCCCTCATCCCGCCTCGTGCTCACCACGGCATTGCAACTCTGCCTTTCCATGGCCCAAAGCGGTTGT
>JBLHNG010000709.1:0-4671 GCA_047621685.1 Myxococcota bacterium
GGGCAATTTCTACTATGATGAGGCCGATTCGATTCTTTATGGTGAAGAACCACAGGATTATGCCGGCTATATTACATCCGGCGTTGGGGATACAAATGGCGATGGTTATCCAGAAGTACTTGTCTCAGCCCCTTTTCACGATACTGATCTGCCCGCAGCTGGTGCTGTTTACCTGGTTCAAGGAACCATCAAAGGGATAAGCCAACTTTCAGACAGCATCATTATTTCCGGCAGCGAAACGTTGTCGTATTCTGCAATGCTATCTCTTGGAGGTGTTGGTGGAGACATCAACAATGATGGATTCAATGAAATCCTCATTGGTGCATTGGGAGAAGGAAACAATGGGGCAGTACATGTCATCTATGGACCACTTGAGGGGAACATCAGCATTGATGATGCCGATGCGATATTTCAAGGGCCATCCGGTGCCCAGGCTGGATTCCACAACATCATCGGCGACACCAACAACGACGGCTTCGACGACATCCTCATCGGCGCACCCTACGACAGCACCAACGGCGAAGACGCCGGAGCGGTCTACCTCATCCTCGGCGGGGGGATGTAGCGGGCCCTACAGCGCGAAGTGCAGCACGACCCCGGTCGCAGCGAGGGCGGCAAACCCGTAGCTGGTGTACCCGGTGATCTTCTGGAGACCATACGCCTGGTCCAGCTCGCCGAGGTCGGTGGTGCTGGAGATGGTGCGGTTCTGGAGCAGCGCGACCCCAGCGAGTCCACCGGCGACCACCGCACTGGCACCGCCGCCGATGAGCAGCACCGGTCGCTTCACCGGAGGCAGCTCGCCGAAGTTGACCTCCCGCGTCTCGCCAGGGGGGACGTAGACGATCTCGCCGAACTGGATCTCGCTGCGGTCGGAGATGGTGACGAGGTATTCGCCGCTGGGGAGGGGGGCTGGGAAGGTGGTGCGCACGCCGTTCAGGGCGCTGCTGTAGCCCCGGGGAAGTGCAGTGAGGTAGAGCTCGCCGGTGCTGTTGGTGGCGTTGAGGGCCACAGAGACCGCCCGATCGTACTGGGCACGCAGCTCATCGCCGAGCGCGGGATCCCAGCGGGTTGGGTCCGTGCGGTGGGCGGCGACAAACGCGATGTCGGCGGCGATGGGATCGTTGTCGAGAAATCGCCGGGTGGCGAGGCTGAGGTAGAACTCAGAGAGGTCTGCTGTGCGAGGGGCATCACCGCAGCCCAAAGCACGCTGCGAGCGGTCGAGGCGATCATCGGCATCCTCCAGCCGACCTTCCAGCATCAGGAGGCGGGCTTCAAGGGCCAGAGCGGTGGTGTCTTCGCAGTCCTGGGCCGCGACAAGGGCAACAAGGGAGAGCACAAACATCATTTTCTCCAGATCTAGAAAGTAGCCGGTGTGGGGCGGGCTGTCATTGTATGTACCTGCTGAAGCAACCGTACAAACCGAGCCTTGTCCGCTGAATCACAGAGTCGAACCTCTGGTGATCCGCTGCGGGGAGCGACGCCACGGGCATGGCCCCAGGTGACGTGAATGTCGCCGCCGAGGTGACCGAGCGGGGAGCCTGCTTCGATGAGGGCGTTGACGAGAAGCGGGGCGCCCTCGACGTTGAGGGACAGGCTGTGGGTGCGCAGATCCAGCTCGATGGTGCCGCTTCTGAGGTGGGTCCACCAGCCGATGAGCCCAGCCAGCGCCCCGGGGACGCTCAGCGGACCGGCCTCCTGCTGGAGGAGGTGGCTCAGTCCGGCCGCAGCAGGGCTGGGCAGCGGCTTGCCAGGGGGCGGGGTGAAGTCGAGCAGGATGTGGGAGATCACATCGAGTCGATCGCTCATCACCCGCAGCAGCATCGCAGGATCAGGCTCTGAGGAGCGGTAGGCGATGAGATCGCGATCCTGGCACAGGGCGTAGAGGATGTCGTCGTACATCGCGACCCGGCGACCGAGCCCCCCGCTGGCGACGATGGCCTGCTGCTGGAGGGTGAGGGCACGCAGCTGGCTGAGGAGCCAGGCGCGGCAGGCGAGGGTGAATGCGGGGGGAAGAGCCTGCTGTCGGACCAGGTCGACGATGAGGCGGTGGACGACCGCCTGGAGATTGTCGAGGATGCGCAGGTGGGCGGTGATGGCGGGATCAGGCATGGGTTCTCCAGATGGACTGGAGGTAAGCAAGAAGTGATCCGCACCTAAGGTGCTGAAGTTACTGTTGGGGGCAGTGACAGTGACGGACGTCTGACGGTGACTTCCGTCAGTGACTTCCGTCAGTCCCCGGAGGACGCCCCCGGCTTCTTCAGCAGGTGGAGCATCGCCGGCAGCAGGAACAGGTCCGCGAACACCGCTGCGATCATCGTCACCGAGGAGAGGATGCCGAAGTGCCGGGTGGTGGTCAGGTCGCTGGAGGCGAGCACTCCGAAGCCGGAGACCAGCAGGAGACTGGTGAGCACGATGGCGTGCCCAGCACCGAGGTAGGTTCGCCCGATCGGATCCGGGGAGCCAGCGGCGCACTCCTGGCGGTATCGCACCAGGAAGTGGATGGAGTCGTCGACCGCGAGGCCGATCGCTACGGTGAACGAGACGATGTTGCTGGTCTGGAGGTCCGCGCCCATCAGCCCCAGCGCGGCGAGGGTGAACACCAGCGGCACGAGGTTGGGCACCGCAGATATCAGCGCGAGTCTGGCGCTGCGCAGCAGCATCCACATCACCACCAGGATCACCGCGAAGACCATGCCGACGCTGGAGAGCAGGTCGGTGATCAGCCCGCCGATGCCGATGCTGGCGATGAACCCGTCGCCGGTGACATCGACCCGGGCGTCGGGGAAGATGGCCTCAGCACGGGCCTGAAGATCGTCGTGCAGGGCGACGAACGATGGCCCTCCGGCATCCGCACACAGGGCGATGATCCGGGCCTGCGTGTAGTCCTCGGACACCACAGCGCTCAGGGGAAGCTCACCGGACATCTCCGCCAGCAGCAGCTCCTGGGCAGCGGCCTCCCGGCTGTCGGGCAGCGCATCTTCTCCGGTCAGGGCGGTGTGGATGCTGGCGACGTATCCGGCGATCGAGGCGGTCCACCGCACCGGCGCCTCGGCCAGCAGCTCGGCCTCTAACGTGGCGATTCGGGAGAGGTCTTCGGGGTCGAGCAGATCGCCGTCGGTGGCCTCGATGTGGATGAAGATCGGCACCACACCGGAGAGCTGCTCCTCAGCGAGGTTGATGGAGGTGAAGGTGGGGTGACCGGGGCGGTACATCTCCAGGAGATGCGAATTCGGGCGCACCCCGCTGCCGATCACCCCTGCGAGGGCCGTGGCGATCAGGGAGATGAGGATGATGGTGCGTGGGCGGGCGGCGACCAGGGCAGAGAGGCGGCCGAACACCCGACGCTCGACGGTGGAGCGCTCGGTGGGTGGTGCGCCGACCCGGTGTGTGGGCACGAACGCCATCCAGGTCGGCAGGAACAGCATCACCCCGACCCAGGTGACCATCACCGCGATGCCGGCCTGCATGCCGAAGTCCCGAATGACCTGGGTGTCCGCGATGAGCAGGGAGAAGAAGCCGGCAGCGGTGGTGAAGGTGGTCAGGAAGCAGGCCACCACCATGTGCTGCATGGTCCGCCCCATCGCCTGCTCGGGATCCCCGTCGCGGATCAGCTCCTCTCGGTAGCGGCTGACGAGATGGATGCCGTCGGCGACCCCGATGATGAGGACCAGGACCGGGACGAGGATCGAGAGGATGTTTAGCGTCACCCCCGCACTCAGAAGGACCCCCATCGCCCAGATGATCGCCCCGAGCACCGAGACGAGGGGGCCGAGGCCGGTGAGAATTCGCCGGAACAGCAGGCAGATGGTGATCGCGAACAGCACCGTGGTCAGCGGCACGTAGCGAACCAGATCGCCGAGCATCAGCGAGACGACCTCGGCGCGAACGAACGGCACCCCGGTGGGATGGAGGGTCACGCCGTGCGGCAGCGGCACCGCGCGTGCATGCGCCACGAGACGGGTGACCACCGGCTCCAGCTGGGCAACCCGGGTGATGTCTGAGCGAATCCGAACCCGCAGGACGGTGGTCTGGCCATCCTCGGAGACCATCATGCGGCTGAGGAGCGGATCGGTGGAGACTTCAGTGAGGGCCTCGCCGAGACTTCGATCTTCGAGGGCGGGTCGGATGAGGAGCTGGCCGTCCACCTGCTCAATGAGCGGGGTGTTGTACAGCGAGGAGACCTGCTCGACGTCGTCGTCGGCCTCCATCGCCTCATGCAGCGCCACCAGGGCCTCACCCGCCGTGGAGAGCTGTGGGCCGGCGAGGATGAGCAGGAGGTCGTTGTCCTCGCGGCCAAACACCTGCTCGATCTCCCGGAGGCGATCGATCATCGGTCCCCGGTCGATGAAGATGGCCTGGGGGGTGAAGTCGATCGGAATCTCGACGGACACCCGCCGGTAGATGCCCAGCGCAGAGAGCAGCGTCAGCGCCAGGATGATCGTCAGGGCGACACCCCGACGGCGAACCACCCATCGCCCAAACGCCTCACGCACTCAGGTGCCCTCGTCTGAAGACGTCTCGCTGTCATCCGACTTGTCACCGAGCGTGATCTCGCCGCCGAGCATCGCGGAGACCTTAAACAGCGCGACAGCACCAAGGCCCACACCGAGCCAGAGGGTGGCGACCCGGATGATGATCGCTGCGGCGATGGACTGCTCGGGGGAGACGCCT
>JBLHNG010000710.1:0-4667 GCA_047621685.1 Myxococcota bacterium
TTCCCTTCCGGGTGGCGTTCATGCTGCCGAGCGGCGGCATTGTCTCCGGTGATGTTCCCTACATCGACCACACCTACACCGCTTCAGAGGCGGTCGAGCTGGTCGGTGAGATGATGACCAACGGCATGGGAGACAACGACGCTCAGTTCACCACCCTCGCCCTCGGGCTGGAGCAGCAGGCGGACTGGCTGTTTGACGAGAGCGGCAGCTGGCAGAACTCGCGGCTCTCGCTCATCGCCATCAACCACGACACCGAGCAGTCCGGCGGCACCGCAGAGTCTCACCTCAGCAACTACTACACCTACAAGGACGACCCGGCCGACATCATCTTCCACGCCATCGGCGGGGATCCAGGTGGTGCTGGCGGTGGAACCTGCGAACGGTACACCGAGCCCTACAACGCCACCGTGCTGACCGGTGGGTACTTCCTCGACTACTGCGACACCTCCTGGGAGGACCACTGGGTCAAGATCGCCGAGGCGGTGCGCGGTGACTTCAACGCCTTCGTGCTCTCCGACAACCCGGCGCCCTACTCCATCTCCGTCAAGATCGATGGGCTGACGCTGTCTGAGGGCTGGTCCTACTCTGAGGTCACCAACGCCGTGCTGTTTACGGAGGAGACCTTCCCGGACTCCGGCTCGGAGGTCTCCATCAACTACCAGCTCTCCGGCGACTGCGACTGACTCCCTGCTGAGCGACTTCTGCCGAGTGGTGCTACTCCGGCCCGAGCAGGGCGTAGAGGTCGTCGATGAGGGAGAGGTGGCCGGTGAGCATGCGGTCTGGGAAGGCGATGTCCCAGACCACGGCCTTGTCGTAGGTGACCTCTCGGGCCGCGCCCCCGGTGCCGTAGTTCATCAGGGTGTTGCCGTTGGCCAGCCGGTAGGCTTCGCCGGAGTAGTAGGCATACTCGTCGTCGATGTCTTCGCCGTATGCCCAGATCTCGGTCAGCTCCCCGGTGACGTCGTTGACCTCATACTCCCGGGCCCGCTGCTGGTCGCCAGTGCCCTCGATGTGCATGGAGGCCATGAAGGTGCCGTCGGGGGTGTAGTTGGGGTAGTGCTGGAAGTCGAACAGCGACTCGATGGGCACGGTGTCGTGGGTGGGGGCGATCTCGCCGAACACCCGGAGCACGTCGCCGCTGTCCCGATCGATCTCCAGGACCGTGTCGTGGTAGGGCAGGCTCCAGAGGATGGTGTTGGTCACCGGGCTGTAGTTGACGGCGTTGGTGTAGCACTGGCCGTTGCCGTAGTTGGCGACCAGCCAGGGATTGCAGTCCCAGATGGTGCGCTGAGACCCATCAGCATCCTGCTCGATGAGGCTGTAGCTGCCCCCGCCGCCCTGGTCCCGGATGAAGCCGCCGCCCTCGACCTCGGTGAATCCATAGGTCAGACCATCCACATCGATCAGCTCGTTGTAGGAGAAGTCGAGGGACACCCGACGGATCTGGGGATCGTTGGCGGTGGCGAAGTAGGCGGTGCCTTCGTCGAACACGAGGTGGGTGCCGTCGAGGGATACCTGGGGGAACATCGAGACCCGACGCTCAGGGACCTCGTGGTACCAGACCACCCGGGACTGTCGGTCGAGGATGAGCACGAAGAACGGCGCGCTGTACCACTGCTCCGGTTCGGAGTTGTCCACGCTGATCAGCGCCCAGCCCTCTGGAGAGGCGAGGTCGGGATCGTAGGTGACCAGGGTGGGCTCAGGCAGGTCGCTGGGCAGGTCGCCGGTCTCTCCGATGGCGGGCTCTAAAGCGGTCGTGTCTGCGCCGGTCTGAGAGTAGATGGTCAGCGTGACCTCGGTGGTGGCCGGGATGCCGAGCAGCACCGCAGACTGCTCGCCGGTGCTCCGGGCGACGGGCGGGGTGGACATCACCGTGTCCTCGAAGCTGTACTCGATCCAGGACAGCTCCGCGTCGCTCTCCTGGGGCCAGGTCACCACCAGCACCGTCTCGACGTCATCGTGGGGCTCGACGGTGATGCCGTCGGGGTGCGCCTCAGTGTCGGTGTCGCTGGTGTCGCTGGTGTCGCTGGTGTCGTCGGTGTCGCTGGTGTCGACCGTGTCGATTCCGGAGTCGGAGGACGTCGCGGTGTCGCCTTCGAACACCGTGGCGGGCGTGCAGGCGGACAGGAGCAGCAGGACGGTGAGGTTCTTCATATCGGGAGCATAGTCAGATTCGACGTGCAGCGGATAGTGTCGGACGTAAGGTGTGGTGATTGGCGGATAATGGAGGGAGCATGAGCGAGAGCGGTCGGCTGAAAGTGGAGGAGGTGCTGTCGGGGGTTGCCATCCAGGTGCCCGGCGAGCAGCATCTCATCGCGGCGATCTACTGGTCGATGTACGCCCTGCTCTCTGTCGGGGGTCTGGTGATGGTGCTCTCGGGCTCGGTGAGTCTGGAGACGGTGGTCTCCATTGGTGGCGCGCTCACAGTCCTCGGTGGGTTCGCGGGTGCGGGGTGG
This sequence comes from Myxococcota bacterium, assembly GCA_047621685.1. GTDB lineage: Bacteria > Myxococcota_A > UBA796 > UBA796 > UBA796 > JAQXDW01. Next base: position 2,457 of record JBLHNG010000710.1, read on the forward strand.
ATGGTGTTCTCTGTGATCATCCAGCGCATGCAGGCTCCAGGCTGGCCGGGTTCGTGCTGTTCTGCCTCCTCATCCTCAAGGCCCTCGCGGGCACAGCACCGGTGGTGAGCATCGATCAGGCAGCCCTGACAGTGACCCACCGCAGCAACCGGATCTCCATCCCCCTGGAGTCGATCACAGACATGACTCCGGCGCGGAAGTGGCGAGAGCACGCGCAGATCGGCGGCCGATCTGTCCCGGGGCTGTCGGGGATGAAGGCAGCGGAGTGGCAGTGGCTGTCGGAGCGAATCCGCCAGAGCGCCGAGCGCCGACAGGCCGCCCTGGCTGCGGAGGGGCACGACCTGAGTGAGGCAGCAGTCCCGCCACCTGCCCTTGAGACCCTCACTCAGCGCTGAGGGCGTAGCTCTGCTGGAGAATGTCGCGCAGCTCCGACAGCTCGATCCTCATGCTGCGATCTCCGGTGAACGTCAGCTCCAGTCGGGAGCCATAGACCTCCACCCGGGTCACCGCCTGGCTGCCGATCCAGGCGCTCAGCAGGCCGATGCCACCAGCAACCGTCGCCATGCACAGCCAGGTCCCCAGTGGCTCCTCCCCCTCCAGGATCGCCAAAAAGATGATGCAGAGCATGCCAAAGGCCAGAAGTCCTCCGCAGCCGGAGACGATGAGGTGTCCGCGCGATCGGGGGATGACAACTGGAGGAGCCACGCCGCCATCATATTGCGATGTGTCCCGCTGAGGTGTGGATATCAGGCAGTCGCGGTGTCTTGAAGTGCAGGTGGTGATCCCTGTGGATTTGTCCCGCGTATAGAAAGGGAAGGATATGGGGGCCGCGATGATTGCTCATGAAAATGCGCCTGAACTGACGCAGGTTCCAGACTGGACCAGGAAGCTTCCGGGGCTGGGGCGGGACCTCAATGCAATCAAGCAGCCTCCGCTCCGCCACAACATCATCAACCTGCTGGCCGTGAGCGGATTGTGGGGTGGGATCTTCGGAATTATCGCCCTCGGAAGCGTACTACCAACACTGGTTTATGTTCCGGTGTTTGGCCCACTCCTGGGCTGCCTCTTCTTCGGCCACTTCGTGCTGATCATCCACGAGTGCAGTCACGACATGCTGTATGTCTCCCGGAATCGGGCCCGACAGAAGGCCGTCAATCGCCTGATCGGGCGCATCGCCGGGCGCATATTCTTCACCGACTACCTCGTTCACTGGGAGAAGGGGCACCGAGTCCACCACCTCCACCCCAACACCCATCAAGACCGCCAGGCGATCAACACCTACACCGGCCCAAAGCTCTTCAAGAGCTACCTCAAGCTGATGGTCCCAGGTTCGTTTTTGATGTTCAACCCGTCCAACCAGTACGGCTTCTCCCTGAAGCGACTGCTGGGCGGCGCGATGTTCTGGGGGCCGTTTCTGGCGGCGGGCTACCTGCTGGGCGGGCTGCCGACGCTGGGGGTGATGTACATCGCCCTGCAGGTCCTCTCTGCGCTGAACCTGACCAAGAAGGCTCAGGAGCACGGCGGCGGACTGAGCGATGAGCCCTGGCCCATCCTCCAGAGTCGGACCTACTTCTACCCGCTCCAGTGGCTGACCAGTCCGTTCTGCATCAACTACCACTTCGAGCACCACGCCAACTTCAGCGTGCCCTGGTACCTGCTGCCGACCTACCACGAGCGGGTCGAGGCCGCGGTGCCCGCAGTGCTCCGTCCGTACTACTTCCACCATGAGTTCTTTCAGCAGCTCTCCGGCAAGAAGCCGCTGCCCCCGCGGGAGCTGCTGGCGATGAGCGGTGCGGAGCTGGAAGCCCTCCAGGCATGACGATGCGGGTTGTCGTGCTTGGCGCGGGCGGGATCGGTGCTGGAATCGGCGGACTGCTGGCTGCTTCGGGTGTGGAGACGGTGCTCATCGCCCGGGGCGCCCACGCCGCGAAGATGGCTGCGGAAGGGCTCACCCTGCGGACTCCATCGACGGACATCCTCGTCACAGCCACGGTGGTCACCCACCCCGCAGCAGTGGACTGGCGAGACGGCGATGTGGTCCTCCTGGCGACCAAGCTCGGAGACGCTGAGGCGGCGCTGGACACGCTGCTGGCCGCGTCGGGTCGAGACGTGATGGTGGTCACCGCCCAGAACGGGCTGGCTGGTGGGAGGCTGGCCCGGGCGCGGTTTGCCACCGTGATCGAGATGATGGTCTGGATGCCGGCGGTCTTC
>JBLHNG010000711.1:0-4666 GCA_047621685.1 Myxococcota bacterium
GGATGATGTCCACCCGGCGCTCTGAGGTCTGTCGGACGGGTCGGTGAGTGAGCCGACGTGCGAGGTGCTGCGGGTGTCAGGCTGGGTCCGCTGGGCGGGTAGTACAGGGGAGCGGGGACTGGAGAGAGCCGACGTAAGGCGGCGAATGGAGGGAGCGCAGCCCCCTCGAACGAAGCCCCACAAGCGGGCCGTCAGGCCAGCGGTGGTGCGGAGTGGCCAGGAAAAGCATGGCGCCGACGTTGAGTGACCTCAACCATCCGGTGAGGGAGCACCCTTCGGAGTCGCAGGCCCCGTCGCTGCTAAGACCGAAGGGCGAGCAGTGCAGGTAGGCAACATCATTGTCAGTGACTCTCGCATCGATGGAGTATGGAGAAGCCAACGTCGCAAGCACCACCTCACTCCGACAATGCGAGAGTCGGTGTCATTGATGTTGCCTGCCCTGTTCTGCTTGCCTCCGGCTGCGCAGCGACTGGGCGATGGGATGACGGCGGGTGCTCCCTCACCGGATGGTTGAGGTTCGCCATCGTCGGCGCCATTCTTTTTCTGGCCACTTCGCCCCACTGCGCGCCCTACGGGCTGCTCATGACGCTCGTTCGAGGGGGCTGCACTCCTTGCGTTGAGTGCCCGCTCCGCGGCTACGCTCACCTCCAGTCCCCGCTCCCCTGTCACCCCCACCCGACCGGCTACCGACACTCAATGGCGGGGACCACCCTGCAGCTTCAAACCAAATCCCAACAACAAAAGAACCCCCGCCAACTCGGCGGGGGTTCATTCGTCACTAAAAACGCTTGCAATGATGCGTGGCATCAAAGCATCACGTTCTCAGTCCGAGTTCCGGAAGAACGTCGGAATGTCGTAGTCGTCCGGGTTCAGTCCTGAGACCATCGAGCCCGAAGAGCTCGGCGTGTTCCCGCGGAATCCACCCCGACCGCCGTTGCCGTGCATGGCCTCGCGGACCCGACGCTCGACCGGGGGCGCAGCCTGGAGCCAGGCTTCCTCGAAGCCGGTGGCGATGACAGTGACCCGGGCCTCGTCTTCCATCGTCTCGTCGATGACCCAACCCCAGATGACGTTGGCGTCTTCGTGGGCCTCCTCTTGGATCATGGTCGAGGCTTCGTTGATCTCGAACATGGTGAGGTCGGAGTTGCCGGTGATGTTGATCAGGACGCTGGTGGCGCCGGCGATCGAGACATCATCGAGCAGGGGGGAGTTGATCGCCTTCTGAGCGGCCTCAACAATGCGGTGCTCGCCAGCACCGACGCCGACACCCATCAGCGCCACGCCCTTGTTCGCCATGATGGTGCGAACATCGGCGAAGTCGACGTTGACGATTCCCTGGAAGTTGATGAGGTCAGAGACACCCTTGACGGCCTGGTAGAGCACCCGGTCGGCCATCTGAAAGGCCTCCTTCATGGTGGTCCGCTCAGTGGCCATCGAGATGAGGCGCTGGTTGGGGATGGTGATGAGAGTGTCCACGCACTGGCGCAGGCTCTCGATTCCCTCGTCAGCCTGCTTGCGACGGCGACGGCCCTCGAAGTGGAACGGACGGGTGACCACCGCGACGGTCAGGGCGCCGATTTCCTTGGCGACCTGTGCGATGACCGGGGCTGCGCCGGTGCCGGTGCCGCCACCCATGCCAGCGGTGATGAACACCATGTCGCAGCTGACCACCAGCTCTGCGAGGCGGTCGCGATCCTCAAGGGCAGCCTCGCGGCCGACCTCGGGGTTGGCGCCAGCGCCGAGTCCCTTGGTGAGCTGGCCGCCGAGCTGGAAGCGACGGGGAGCGAGGGAGCGCTCGAGGTCCTGTGCGTCGGTGTTGACTGCGACGAATTCGACGCCGGTCATGCCACTCATGATCATGTTGTTGACAGCGTTTCCGCCGCCACCGCCGACACCGATGACCCTGATCTGGGCCTTCGGGAGCTCGTTCTCCACCAATTCGATGTTCATTTTCGGCTCCTGGGCTTCTGCGGGCTGTGCGTGAAGCTGCGTTCGCGAGGTTTGGGTGTTTGAAAGGGCTGGGTGTTCAAGGAAACTGGGTCAAGGAAGCTGGGTCAAAAGCAGAAGGCAGATTTAAAACAACTCAAGCTCAGCAGGAGGCGCGAGCTCAGCGGGGGGCTCGTGCAGCGGGCCTGCGGTCGCGACCCGGTCAGCCACCAGATCGATGCGCTGAGGGGTGTTCAGGTCGAGGCCGGAGTCGACCATCGGGGTGAGCCGGCTCAGGCGCTCCTCGGGGTCAGAGAAGCCGAGGATGATCTCGGTCCCGCTGCGGAGGACGAGGGAGAAGCCGACCCGGGTGTTGAACTGGATCTCGCTGATGTTGTCGGAACCATAGAGCGGCGGCTGGTCGGTGCTGTCGAGGAGAGAGAGGGAGCGGCCGATGATGGCGCTGGTCAGCTCAGGGTGCTCCTCGGCGAATTCGGGCGCGATGCCGGTGAGCACCGGGTAGTCGAGATCGTTTCCGAGGGCGCGGCGGAAGGGCTGGCCGTCTTCGCTGACGTACCAGAGGTCAGTGAGTGCCAGGAGCAGTCGTGGCTCGTGCTCGGTCACCGAGATGATGACGGTCGAGGGGAAGCTCAGGCGAGCGTTGGCGCTGCGAACCCAGGGGTGCTGCGAGACCCCAACAACCGCGCGATCAAGATCGACGGTGAGGAGGTGCTGCTGCGTGCGGACATCTGCGAGGTGACGGAGCTGCGAGGGAGTGCTGTGGGTGTGTCCCTCAAAGCGAACCTCATAGACCTGAAAGTCAGCATCCTGGGTGATGTGGTGGAGGGCAAGTCCGGCGATGGTGGTTAGCGCACCGCCAGACAAACCCCAGACCAACACCCGGAGGATGCGTCGCAACAGTGAGGGAGGTCGATCGAGGAGAGGATTCACAGGAGCAGAGCTTGTGGAGGGAGGATCAGGAGAGCGATCCCGTAGAGAGGAGGTGGGAGAGGCCCGCTGTCACGCCGCAGTGTTTTATTGGAGAATTGGATCGCTGCCAAGGGCAGTCCATCTACTAAGCAAAATACAACGCTCAGCGTCCCCTTGACAAGGCAAGACGTACTTTTTTTTGTTCGCAGTGATCCGCGCATGTCGGCGTCTGATACTGAAAAGATCGGAACTTCACGCTGGCCTGGATCCCTGAACGGAGAGGGGGGAAGATGGTACTGTAACTTTGTTCAGTACCCAGGCTCAGAGTTGAATTGATGCAGACAGGGCAAACGATCACTCTAAGGTTGATCTGGAGCAACGCCGCAGGGCTCAACCTCAACTCGGAGCGGGCTGGAGGTGGAGCCGGGCGGACTTCATCAGACGCTCGACCAGCTCCTCAAAGCTGATTCCTTTCGCTTTGGCGGCCATCGGACTGAGGCTGGTGGCGGTCATGCCGGGGATGGTGTTGATCTCAAGAAACCAGGGAATCCCGTCGGCGTCGACGATGAAGTCGGCGCGCGCGATCCCGGACAGCCCGAGGGTCTGGTAGGAGGCCACGGCCTGATCGCTGGCGGACTTCGTGACGGCGTCCGCGATGGGGGCGGGCACGATGTACTCGGTCTGCCCCTTGGTGTACTTGGCCTCGAAGTCGAAGAACCCATCGACCGGTCGGATGGAGACCGGCGGGAGGGGCACCCCGTCGAGCACTGCCACGGTGATCTCCTCGCCGACGATCATGTCCTCCAGCAGCACCTCTGCGCCCCACTCGATGCACTGCACCAGCGCCCCCTCCAGCTCTCCGGCGTCACGGCAGATGTAGACGCCGATGGTCGAGCCGCCGCTGGGGGTCTTGGCGACGACGGGGTAGGTGAGGTCGTCGGAGATGCCGTCGCCATCGCGCCACACCCGGTCTCCCGGCAGGTGCATGACCGGGACATCCGCCAGCATGCGCTTGGTGCTGATCTTGTCCATGGCGACCGCAGAGGCCGCCATGCTGGAGCCGGTGTAGGGGATGCGCATGATCTCCAGGAGGCCCTGAACACAGCCGTCCTCACCAAACGCACCATGCAGCGCAATCCAGGCGATGTCGATGTGTTCCGCCCGGAGGCGCTCGGGGAGGTCGGGACCGACGTCGATCTCGACGACGGTGTGACCGCGACTTCGCAGGGCCGCTGCGACAGCAGCACCGCTCTGGAGGGAGACTGTGCGTTCGGAGGACATGCCTCCCTTGAGGACACCGACGATGGGGCTCATGATCGTGCTCCGATGACAGGAATTCGCAGGCTCAGCTCAACACCACGGGCTCGCTGGACCCGATCGACGACACCCTTGGCGAGCAGCTCGACGTCGCGGCAGGTGCCCCGTCCGATCTGGACGACGCAGCCCGGCTCGGTCTCCGACAGCCGCCAGTCTCTCAGCCGGGTGCCGGTCAGCCCGGTGCGAACGAGCTGCTCGCCGGGGTTGGTTCCCCGGGGGGCGGCGAAGAGCTGACCGGGGCGCGGCGGGGCGTGGATCCGTCGCCGGGTGGTCAGCAGCGGGTCGATGCACAGGCTGACGGGGATCTCGGAGGGCTTGAGCGCTGGGAGGGCCTTGCCGGGCTCGCTGCGGACCTCGATGATGCGGCGGCCCTTGAGGTAGCTGAGCGTCACCCCGAGGTTGGTCAGCCGATCCTGCTCGCCCTGTGAAAACAGCGCGCCGACTGTGCCCGACCAGCGGGTGATCGGAAGCTCAAGGACGCTGCTGAGGGCTG
>JBLHNG010000712.1:0-4657 GCA_047621685.1 Myxococcota bacterium
CTTGAAGATCTTGCGCCTGGTGTGGAGCTGCGGGGGGATGTTCACGGCAGCAGGCAGGGTGTCCTGGTACTGGAAGGTCAGGGTCATGCGCCGGATGTTGGTCCCGGCGGGCTGGCCGAGGATGTACTCATCGACGGTGCCAGGGGTGTCGCTGTAGGTGATGGTGGTTGTCGGCGGCGGGCCGGCGTTGAATGCCGCCCAGTCGGTGATCACCCAGTCTTCCACCCAGGTGTCAATGGTCTCGGGGCCGGCGCTGGGGTTGCTCGTGGTGTTCGACGAGGCGAACAGGCGGCCGACCTCGGACCCCGATCCGGGCACGGTGATGCTGTCTGTACCTTCCCAGAACTGATCGAACTTCTTGAGCTGGGCGACGCTGCCGTTCGACGTCGGGCTGGTCGCGGCGGGGCTGATCGAGCGCATCTGGGCGCGGTTGATCGGGACTGTGAGCGTGCGATCCTGAATAGAGAGATCGGTCTCTTCCAGCAGGGGGATCGGCAGACAATAGTCCGCGCTGCACTCATACTTCATGGGAGGCTCCCAGGGGGGTGGGGATGGATGCACTCGCTGACAGAGAGGAGATCCAGGCAGAGTTCGTGAGCCTCCTGGGGGAGGTTCATGGCAATGTGCTGGGCTGCTGTGCGCCAGATCGGGCGATCATCGACGCAGCGAAGCAGGGCGATGATTTGAACGGAGAAGTCCGGGGTGAGGTTCGCCTGAGCGGTGAACAACTCATCCAGTTCTTCGGGCTCAGCGGATGCTCCAGCGGCCAGCTCCAGTGCTCGAAGGAGGAGCTTTTGGGGACGCTGTGGGAACGCGTTGTGAGCGGCTCGGGCCAGGGCTCGGGTCAAGGTGAGGTCGCCACAGCGCCACGCCTGGCTGGCCTCACCCATGGCAAACAGACCATGGGTGTAGGTGCTGATTGAGGATGCAGCCTCCACAATGTTTAGGTCCGGGCAGGTGTAGTTGCCGAGCCGATAGTCAGAAGAACGAGCGAGCCAGGTCGCCAGGGCTTCGAATTGGACATGTCGGATGGCTCGCGCGGCCTGTGCGGTTTGAGTCGCTTGCAGCCTGGCAGCCTCAAAGTCCAGCGCTTCCAGCAGCGCGCTGGCGCTGTTCAGCATGGAGGAGACCTGAGCGAACCGCTCCCGCTTCAGCCCCGCGGCCTGCTGGTGCAGCCTCGCAGCCTCCCGATAGCGGCCCTGGCGATACGCAAGGTTTCCCTGCCAGCCATACAGCTTTCCCTGACGCTCCTCCGATCCCAGTGCCGCCCAGCCCCCAAGCTCCTCCAGCAGCGCGGCCTCCGCTTCCTTCGCGCCGATCCGGAGCCGTCGGGTCGCAGCAACCATTGCCGTCACCCGCCAGATCTCCATGCGCTCATCCGCGAACGGGGAGACCCGCTCCAGCAGCTCCAGCGCTCGAACCCCCTGTCGATCGAGGGCGTACTGGTAGGCCTTGAGCAGCTCGTGAACCGGCTCCAGCGCATCGGGGATGGGCGCGGTTCGCTCGATCTCGTAGAGGGCGCGGTTGATCGGATCCTGGGCATCCTGGGCCAGCGCCCACTTCGCCCACAGGCTCAGCAGATCGACCTCGGCGGCGGCATCTTCCAGGCGGCGGGCGAGGGTGAGGCCCAGCTCCAGGGGGGAGAGGACCCGGTGCAGCGCGCCGTCCTCGATGCGCTGCCGGGCGAGGCGGCGGGCTTCGTCGAGGAGGGTGGTGTGGTCGGCGTCGGCGGCGATGAGGTGGCGGAGGCGGTCGGCAGGGGCGCTGTGCTCTGCCAGGGTGCTGTGGGTGTCGCGGCGGGCCTCGGCGGACCACTCCGCGGCGGGCTGGATGCGGATCCGGCAGCTCAGCCGACCATCGGCCCGACGCCAGACCCGCCCGTCATCGAGCAGGCCAGTGAGGGCGTCGTCGAGTCGAGCTGACGGAAGGGGCGAGGCGCTGTCGAGCAGATCGCGGCTTGCTGAGGGCCACGCCAGCTCGATGAGTCCGAGGAGCGCGGCTTCGTCGGGGGCCTCTGGGAGAACCGGGCCGGTCAGGGACAGCCGCAGGCCAGCCTGGAGGCGCTCGATCGCCACCCGATCGATGCGGACCGCGCCGTCCTCCCAGTGTCCCAGCCCGGCCCGAAGCCATGCACCAAGCTCTGCCTCGACCGCCTCGGGATCACCGGCGGTGCGCGCCCACAGCTCATCGGCGGCATCCTCGCGGAGGTGGAGGAAGTGGTCGGGGCCGTGGAACAGTGAGCGGAGATCCTCGGCGGTCTGGGGGGTGTTGGGCAGTCCGAGCCCGCCGCCGCCCTGGAGCAGCGGGAGCTGTCCGCCGAGGGCGTGAAGGACCGCGTGGGCGGACGCGGGGCGGTCTTCGATCTTCGGAGAGAGCATGCGATCGATCACTGCGCCGACGGCCTCGGGCACCCTCGGGGCGAGGACGCGGACCGGCGGGGCCGACTCCCCGGTCCAGCGGTGGGGATCGAGGTGGGGGAGGCGGCCGGTGAGTGCCTGGAACAGCATCGCGCCGACGGCGTAGAGGTCGGTCCGGGCGTCGCAGTCCTGCCCGAGTCGCTGCTCTGGTGCGGCATAGGCGGGGGTGTAGCCGGCGGTCTGTGAGCGGAGCGCGAGGCCCGACGCGATGCCGAGGTCGATGACGGTGGGCCGACCGAGGGGATCGACGAAGACGTTGGCTGGCTTGAGATCGCGGTGGATCAGCCCGGCGAGGTGCAGTCGGGCGAGGATCTCCAGGAGCTGCCGAGCCGTAGCCTCGATCATCGACCACGGCTTCGCGCCCTCAAAGCCGGGGAACGGCACGCCCTCTGCGCGCTCCATGGCGATGAAGTAGTCCGCGCCCTCGCTGCCGTCGTCCAGCATCCGGACCACCCCGGGGAGCTGTGCCCACCGCAGCGCGGCGACCTCCCGACGGGCCGTGGCGAGCGCCCGGGGGGACAGGGCGCCGACCAGCTTGAGCGCAACGTGCTGCCTGGTGCCCTTGATCTTGGCGAGCCACACCGAGCCGAAGCCGCCCTCCCCGAGCAGGGACGTCAGGATGTAGCGCCCCGCCACCTCGCTGCCGATGGTCGGCGCGAGGTCGGATGGCTGCAGCGGAGTGGGGCTGAAGCTGTTCTGGGGATCGGTGGATGCGAACGTGGCGTCTACATCCCCAGCCAGCAGGGGCAGTGACAGCGTCTCCGTCTCCGAAGGTATGACTGGTTTGTCGCTCAAGATGTCCGAATGTTGACGGTTGTTCGTGCAGTATGCCAGCCGATCCGGTCTCGGATCAGGGCGTCGCCAGCGCGCTCGGGCCACCTGTGCCGATGACATCGACATCCACGGCAGAGATCCGCACGCCTCCCTGAGAGATGAGGCGTTGAACACCAGACCATCGCTGCGGGGCGGGCAAGGTGAAGTCGACATCGATGGGAGCAGGCAGCAGGGCCACCGCCCAGCGCTGCCGTCCGACTGGTCCCCGGGCAAGCAGATCGATCTTTCGGGCGCCCTCTGGGGACAGCCGACAGCTGCTCAGGGTGTGCAGCCGGCTGTCGGACACCGGGGAGAGCACGGTCCAGTCCGCCAGACCGATGCGCTGGAGCACCACCAGGATCTGCTGGTCGGCATCGGGGAGGTCGTCGATGTGGATCTGGAACCGGTCGCCGATGCGGACCTGCTGTGTAGCCTCTTGCTGCGTGCCGCCGAGCACTGAGGGGCTGCGGAGTCGGGCGGGCCAGCCCATCGCCGGGGGCGGGATGCGCCAGGTCGAACGTTGGGTCGGAGCCGCGGTGCGTGTGGTCCGGCGGGCCTTCGGTCGCTGGGCGGCGAGGCGCTGCCGAAGCTCGTGGGCGTCGTCGGGGTCGAGGAGGTCGTGTGCCAGGAGGGCGCGTCGTAGGGGAGTCACTACAGCTCCTCCTGGGCACGGATGTGATCCAGCGCTTGAGCGGCGGCGGCGCAGTACTTCGTGAAGTAGTGCCCACCGGGGCGAGGGATGTCGGTGTGCCAGTGGATGGTGTTGAGGATGGCGTTGAAGCGAGGGATGAGCGGGGTGGTGCCAGAGAGCGCGGCGAGCCGGGCGAGGGTGGGCTTCCAGCCGGTCAGCAGCCCGGGCAGCAGGTCGGCCAGCTCTGCCCGGAGTCTCGGCAGACCGCGCGGTGCCTTTCCGCTGCTGTCCTCATCTCTCAGCCGCGGGGTGAGCTCCTTCTGGAGCCGTCCCCAGGTGGCGTCCCGATCACCGGTGCTGCCGGTGGGAACCCAGCGCTCCAGGTGACCCAGCCGCCCCTTGAAGATCACCAGCAGCACCCAGGTTCGCATCGCGGCCCGGTCGTCATCGGAGAACGGCGGGTGCACGGCGATGTTGCAGAGGGCGTCGATGGGGTGGTTGTGAAAGGGGAAGTGCCGGGAGAGCTGGATCCAGGCCCAGTCCCGACAGTACCGACCGATGGCGTAGCGGGTGCGGTCGGCGAGGGCCGGGGCGGACAGCAGGGGAGCGGCGAGGCGCTGGGGTGACCCACCAGACAGCACCGCCCGAAGCCGCGCCCGACCCCGGCCCCGGTTCTGCCGCACCACGTCCCAGTCCCGCTCGACACGGGCGGTGTCGGGGTCTCTCGACCACCGGGTGAGCAGGCGGACTGCGACGTGAAGGTCGAGCACCGTGTCGAGGCGGTCGGGATCTTCAG